>QHNJ01000031.1 GCA_003218395.1 Verrucomicrobiota bacterium | reverse complement strand
GCTACTAGAAAGTGATCGGCGTAAAGCAAGCCGCGGATCCGAATAGGAATGTGCGACACGCCCCAGGTCATTGATGCGCCGAGCAAACAGCCGACCACGGACCCGGCCACGGCGATCAGCGCGCCCTGCCATAGGAAGATCGCGCTGATATCGATCCGGCGGTAACCCATTGAGCGCAAAATTGCGATTTCCTTTATCTTCGCCAGAACAGACATCGTCAGAACATTAAAAATCCCGAATCCTGCAAGCAGGATGATTAGAGAGACAGTAATGGCGACGGACATCCTTAGTGTCAGAAAAAGTTGAAGCGTGCTTTGCTCCCGCTCCTGCCAACTTGATGCGTCGTGCTGAAAGAATTGTTCGAAATGATTGGCGAGGGCCGGTGCGCGGTCGGGATCTCGCAGCTTGTAGATAATCATCGATGCGCCAAAGGGTCTTTGCAGCAGGGTCTGTGCAACCCTTGCGTGCGAGTAAATCCGCGTGGAATCAACCGACCCGACCCCGGCGCGCGCAATCGCCGCTACAGTGAAACGCCAGTACTCGCCGTTGGGCGAAAGCAATTGCACCGTGTCGCCTATGCCGACTTGAAGCAGCTCGGCCAACCGGGAACCGATGATGATCGAGGTGGAGGTATTCCGGAAATCATCGAAATTGCCCTCAATCAACTCCTGGAGAAGATCGGTGGTTTGCGCATGGAGAGCGGGATCAATCCCGTAAAGATCAACTGTTGCATTTTCAAATCCCGCACGCGCACTGACCGTGCCGCGCAAAACCGGTGAACACGAAACGACGTTGGCGAATCGCCTGCTCACCCGCATGATTTCGTTCGCGTCGGTAATCCCTTCAAAGTAGAGGCGTCGTGGCGCCTTCCCATTTGAGCTTTTGGAAGAGACCATGAGCGGTTCATAGCGCGGCCGGAAACGCGACTTGATAACAAGGGCGCCGTTGCTGCCGATTGTTGAATCAATGAAATACCGGGAGAAGCCCTGCGTCTGCGCCTGGGTACAGACAAAAATGGCGACGCCGAAAACGACGCCGCTAAGACTGAGGAGCAAAGCCCGTTTGCGATGGGTCAAAAACCGCAGCGCGATGTGAAGTGGCGGCGTCATGGTTCCCTTGGTGGTGGCGGTGCGCTGACCATTCGCTGCCGTACCAGTTCTCCGGGATGCAATTTGTCCTGGTCGGAAACGACCACGTGATTGCCTTCGGCAAGGCCGCTAATCGCTTCTGCGAAATCCAGCGTGCGAAATCCAACCTGAACGGTTCGCGCGTAGACGATGCCGTGTTTCACGATCAACGCCTGATCGACAAGGAGGGCGCGCGTTGGCACTAGCAGCACATTTTGGTGTGTGCCGGTGATGATGTTCATTTCACCGGTCATTCCGGCCATCAAATTGTCCGGAGGATTTTGCATTTCCAGAACGACAGTATACCGCTGAGTGATTGGGTCGGCTGCGGGTTGGATCGATGTAACCCGCGCGATGAATGTTCGGCTTCGATAAGGATATAGCTGTAGCTTTGCCTTCATTCCCGGTTTCACCTCGCCCACGTCCTCTTCGTTCACTTCGCCGCGAACGTAATTCCTGTGCGAAGAGACCGTGAAAAGCTCGTTGCGGTCCGAAACCAGTTCGCCATCGATCGTCTGGACATTGGTGAGAAGTCCGTCAATAGGGGAACGCACCTGGGAGTTCTTCATCTGCGCCTCGAGCTTTTTAGTCGTTTCCTCAAGGGCATTGAGATTACGATCGCGCTCGATACGTTCCGTCTCCACAGCGCTGCGCAATCGGTTCGCTTCGCTCTTCGCTTTCTCGTATTCGACCGCCGGAACGCTTCCCGACGAGACCACTTTTTCGAGCCGTTGCAGATTGTCTTGTGCCGCTTTTGCCAACTCCAAAGATGGAAGCGGCACTGCGGCGCGTTGTATGGCGGCATCCAGGTCCGCGCGCGCTTGCTTCAATTGGCGGGCAGTTGCTTCGTCAGCGATGGTCGCCAGCAATTGCCCTTTTTCCACGGTCTTCCCAATCGCGCCACGGCCGGCTGAGAAAGGGTCTGCCAATTGAATAAACCCGGAATTTTGGGCGCGGACATGCACGACGAAAGCTGGCTCGATCCGCACCGTCCCGTAAACCGCGGAAATGGCCGTGCCGCGGCGCACGGCCGCGACTTCCGCCGCCGGCATGAAAGAATAGTAGGCCACCCCGAAAACCAGGACGAGCGCGACTCCACCGCCCGCCAAAACCTTTTTTGATTCCGGCAATTTCAATTGCTGGAACTAATGCACGTTTGGCGCGGTGTCTTCGGAAAATTGAAAATAACGTCCAGCGGCGCGATCCCATTCCGCGATTGCCAGATTGTGTTGATAAATGGCGTCAAGCAGTCCGCTCTTGGTCTCCAGCCAACCGTTTTGCGTCACGCGGTACTCCAGTTGAGAGACAAGGCCCTGCGCCACATTTTGCTGCACCACCCGTGCGCTCTCTTGCGCTGCCGCTTCCGCCGCCGCGAGCGATCTTTCGCGGCCTTCGATTGCCTTAAGATTGTTGGCGATGCCCAAGAGCTCACGGCGGACGCTCGCTTCCAATTTTCGGCAGGTCAGTTCGTTTACCTCGCGTGTTGCCCGTGCCCTCAGGGTCGCGCCCCCTACTTTGCCGTTGTCGATAACGTGCCACGTATAGCCAGCCCTCTCGACGATTTCGGATGAAATAAAGTCCTGCGTCTTGCTCGTCGAACCTGCGCGATGAATTCCCGTGACTGGGATATAATCACCTGTCACGTTTCCAACTGCGGCGGGATAATAACCGGCTTCGATAATGAGTTGATCTTCGTTAGCGGCACGAACCAGTAAACGCGCCAGCTTCAAATCAGCTCGACGCTCCAGCGCCGCGGCCGTTTCCGAATCAAGATCAAGAATCACCGGCGCAATTTTCAGATCACCTTCCGGCTCGGGCAGCGTTGCTTTCGGGCCGAGATCGCGGCCCATCACTTCTGCCAGTTGCAATCGCGCCTCGTCATATGCGCGCTGCGCGCTTTCGATTTGGGAATCAAGCTCGCGCGCTTGCACCGTTGCGCTTGTCAACGCGCTGCGATCGGTCAGCCCCGCTTCGTAACGACTTTTCTGAGTAGCAACATTCTCTTCCAGCCGTTGCCGTTGCTCTTCCCTGATTGATTGGAGGGATCGATTGTAGAGAGCCGCACAAAACGCCAGGCGGGCCTGATGAAGCTGCTGTACGACCGCGACATTAAGCTGCTGCTGCGCGATCAAAACGTCGACGTCTCCGCGCCGGAGCGTTGGTGGCACGGCTGCGTTAAACAAGGTCTGCGTGAAGAAGCCACGCGCCAAGGCAAAGCCCTTGATTCCACTCTCGCCCGCTCGGTGGCCGCCTTGGACACCGGCTGGCACTGCCATTGTCACAATGGGCCATATCACGGAACGAAGAACAAGCCGCTGCCCAGCTGCTTGCTCGAGATTGGATTTCGCCTCTTGAATGGCAGGATTTTTTTCCAGCGTCGTTTGAAAAACGGTTTCCAACGTAACGGCGTCGCTTGTGCGCACGCACCAAGCCCCTAGAATCGAAAGCAGCAGTTTTGAGAGTATCCTCCTCTGCGAAATCCAACGCGCGGTCCTGGGTGGATCGGGCAGTCCCCTCGGCGCGCCGTAGCGTGGCGAAGACGGCTTGCGAAGCCGCACATTATTTAGCATCGCCCGGCGGAGCGGTCGATCCACCTCCGAGCTTACCGCAAATTCGCTCTGCGTGATCCGTTTCATCGCTGACTTAATTTTGCGGGCGGACGCGCCACATCTAACGCCTGCGCCGCATTGCGATTTTCGTTCTTCGCATTTTTGATTTTTGATCCGAAATCAAGCGCTTCCGCAGAACTGGCGCACGCGCGCGCTAGCCGGGCGATGGCCACGTTGTGCAAGTAAATTGCGCCTAATCGGGTCGTGCGCGTTCGCGTCACGTCGGATGCTGCTTGCAGGATGTCGAGCTGTGTTCCTAATCCGGCCCCAAGGTTGGCTTTGGCCATATCGAGAGCTTCGTCTGCCGTCTGCACATTTTCTGTTTCCGTCTCGAGCACGCGTTCAGCCTGTTCCAGATCAAAAAATGCGCTGCGAACTTCCGATGCGACAGCGCGCCGCGTCGCTGCGAGTGCCTGCGCGGCTGCTTCACGCCGGGCTCGCGTCGCCTGCATGCGCCCCTTGGTGGCAAACCCATCGAACACGTTCCACGTCGCGTTTATTCCCACCAAAAATCCGTAATTGAATTCTTGACCGACGTCCGGGTCGCGCTCGCTGTAAACTTCATAACCGGAAAGAGCTCGGACATGCGGGCGCAACTCGCTGCGGTCCAGGATGTATTGTTGGTCTTCGATCTCGATGTCTTTCTGTCGCGCTTTGATCACCGGACGGTTTGCGTCGGCTCGTGCCAGACATTCCTTCAGATCGGGATGACGAGAGTGATATTGCAATTCTCCCGTTATTTCAAAGGGTACCCCCTCGGCTCCGGGTCGAAGATCGGTCCCAAAAAGCTCGGCCAGCCGCAGGTAGGAATTTTTTAATTGCGTCTGCGCGTTGATCAGCTCCGGCTGCTCGTTCGCCAGGGCTACCTCGGCCCGTTGCACATTCAACGCACCAACGAGACCGGCTTGCAACCTTTCCTGCTGGCTCTTAAGTTCTTCCTCGAACACGCGCACGGAATTCTCCCGCACCCGGATTTTCGCACGATTGAGGAGGAGTTCGTTGAACGCGATTCGGACATCCATCGTCACGCGATCGGCAACTTCCTGGAATTCGTAACCCTGTTTCTCGATGTTCAGCCGCGCGATTGCCACTTGGCTGGTCACCGCACCGCCCGTGTAAAGGTTCTGCTCGACCCGCAATATGGCATTGTAATCTTCGTCCCGAAGTCGCGTTTCGGTCTGCTGCTGCCGTTTGTCGTAAAATCCAGTCGACGCGACGGAAGGAAGAAATCCAGAACGCGCTTCAACGAAGCCGCCGCTTGCTGCCTGCACTTTCTTCTGCGCGATCGCGATCTCCGGGTTCTGCGCCTGGGCAAGGGCGACTGCTTCTTCGATAGTGTAAGTGGACATCCCATGCGCCGGAGCCGGAAAGGCAACAGTGATCAAGATAACAACGGCGCCAAATTCCAAACGCATTTCGTATATCTCCTTACCAAGGCCTCTTTCAATAAAGCGGCCCGTGGCTTTTATTCTTATATCAGTTCTTGCAAGCGGGCGCGACATCAGACAAATTCGGCGCTTGCAACAGTCGGAACCGCTACGGGCAGGCATAATGCCTCTCAATCGAAGCGACCTAATTTGTATCTTGCTCCGATTCATGCAAAACAGATAGCCTTTCAGCCTTAGCAACTTAGAAATGAGAAAAATAAGAATCGCCATCGTAGGCGTTGGAAACTGCGCCAGCTCTCTTGTCCAGGGAATCAATTTTTATGACGGCTCCTCCGCCGACGGCACTGGCATCGGGTTGATGCATCGGCAGATCGGATCGTACCGGCCTGGCGATATCGAAGTCGTTGCCGCTTTTGACATTGACAGGCGTAAAGTCGGTCTTGACGTCAGTAAGGCCATTTTTTCGCCGCCCAATTGCACAAAAGTCTTTTCCGAAAAGATCAAGCTCACTGGCGCGATCGTAAAGATGGGATGCGTCTTTGACGGCTATCCTCCTCATATGTGCGATCAGGATCCGCTGCGCACGTTCCTGCCGCTGGAAAAAGAATCCACCCGCGAACAGATCATCTCCGAATTGAAGAACTCCTCCGCTGAACTGATGATCAATTATCTCCCGGTCGGCTCCGAAGAGGCGACCCGCTTTTACGCCGGTTGCGCGCTGGAGGCCGGGCTGGGTTTTGTCAATAATATCCCGGTTTTCATCGCGAGCGACCCGGTCTGGGCCAGGCGTTTTGCCGATAAGAATTTGCCCCTCATCGGCGACGATATTAAGGCGCAAATGGGGGCCACTATCTTGCATCGAATGCTTGTCGATCTTTTCCGCAAACGCGGAGTAAAGCTCGTGCGCACCTATCAGTTGAACACTGGCGGCAACACGGATTTCCTAAACATGCTGAATCGCACCCGGCTGACATCGAAGAAGACATCGAAGACCGAGGCCGTGCAATCGGTTGTCGGCGATCGCCTGGCGGATGAAAATATCCACATTGGACCGAGCGACTATGTCCCGTGGCAGCTCGATAACAAAATTGCATTTATTCGCGTGGAAGGCCGGCTCTTTGGTGACGTACCGATGGAAATCGACGTAAAGCTCTCGGTCGAAGATTCACCGAACTCGGCCGGCGTGGCCATCGATGCGATCCGCTGCTGCAAACTTGCGCTCGATCGTGGGATCGGAGGCGTATTGCATTCGCCCTCCGCTTATTTTTCCAAGCATCCACCCGTGCAAATGACCGACGACGAAGCCTATCGCTGCGTCGAGCAATTCATCCGCGGCGAACGTGATCGCTGATCAGCTGGATCGTGGCGAAACGGGCTGCGATTATTTTTGCTTCGTCTTCCATCAAAAATCGTCGGGCGCATCTGGCCGCATTTCTTCAGCTAGCTGCGCGGGCGGGAATTGTTCCAGCCGGTGCCATTCCTTCTGTAGTTCATCTGTCGAGTAGAGCAGCAAACGGCCAAGCGCGATCGAGAATAAACCTGCTTCGACTTCGAGCCGCGTAATTTCGCCGACTGCTTTCCAATAGGCCGCCAACTGCGGGCGGTAACGTGCGCGAAATATTTCGGCATCGCTTGAGGAAACATCGTTTGTTTTCCAATCAAGCAGAAGACACCGGCCGGCTTTGCGGTTAATCATGATCGAATCGATCAAGCCTTCAAGCACGCTGCGGTCGTTCCTGCGCCACGAAAATGGAAACTCGGCATGAAATAACGTTTCATCGCTCGCAAGAAAACGAGCGATGCTGGCATCGTTGAACAAATTCCGGCGCGTGGAGTTCCAGTCTTTCACCGCGGCTTTTGCGTCGGGAGAAATCGGCAATTCTTTTTCGAATAACTTTTGCGCGGAATCGATTCCGCTTTTCCAATCCAGGCGCTCGAAAAATTCGTGCCACCAGCGGCCATACAGCGTGGCCAGATTATCGAGCCGCGAGCGCGTCCGCACTTCTGCCGGAACTTCCGAGTCGAGCGCGCTCGGTGTGATCTTGCGCACGAATTCTGAAGCGCGTTTCGCGACGCGCTTGAGTTCGCGAGAAGTTAACGGCTCGATTTCGGCGCCGCTTTTCCGCGACGCGTGCTCCACGGTCTGGGAAGGTTCGAGGACTTCATCGATCGTGCTGCTGTGTTGATCGAATTCGCCGGAATAAGAATCCTTGTCGCGAATCAGGCGTCGAAGTTGTGCTGTTCGGGGCAGTTTGCCCTCGCTATTGGAGAAGATTTCCTGATCGAGCACAACTACGAGCGCGTGGCGCGCCCGGGTTGTTGCGACATAGAGAAGGCGTTCAAGTTCCTGCTGTTGGGCACGCTCGATCGCGTCTTTCAAATCCTTCGATTTGTCTTCTTTGCCGAACGCGATAATCAGTTCGCCGTTCATGGGCGATTTCACAAAATGTGGATAAGGCCGGGAAGGCGGCCGCAGCTCGCGCGCGAGGAACGGAACGATCACCGCCTGCCATTCCGAGCCTTTCGCCTTGTGCGAAGTAATGAGTTGGATTGCGTTGTCGTCGGCAGAAAAATGGACGGCACGCGGCGCAGCGAAATCGTTGCGTAAGTGTTCGGCGAACTCTGCCAGGATCATTCCGTTCGCTTCCGCTTCCGCCGCTTGTGCGAGCAATGCATCAAGTTCACGCGCGAGATCGCCGAACTCCGTCGCCGGTAATAGGAGCAAACGCTCGCGCAATTGCGTTTGCTCGATGATCAAAGTGACGGCGTCGAATAACGCCAGGCTCTCTGCGCGTTGGCGAATTTCTGCGAGCGTACGCAAGAGCGAGGAAATTCTTCCGCTCGCCGACAAAATCTCGTCGATGCGAAATCTCGCTTTCTGCCCTTCGGAAAAGACGGCAAGATCGTGATCGGACGCGCCCAAGATCTCGCGGAGCACGCCGACGATTTCGTAAGCATTGAGCGGGTCGGTCATGATCGTGAGGAGCGCGGTCAGCCACGCATAAGCCGGGCTGTCGCCTTTGACATCGCTTTCAGATTGGATCGCGACCGGCAAACCGACGCGGCGTAACGCTGCGGCCATCGTTTGCAGCCAGGCTTTGCGCGGACAAAGAATCGCCACCTCGCGCCACGAATCAGCCGAAAGTTTTTTCAGCTCCGCCTTTTTGATCCAGCGCGCCAGATATTCCGCTTCGATGCGAGCCTTTTGGTAGTCCTTGAGCTTTTTTCCTGCCGGCAACAGTTCTTTCGCGACAAGCGGCAGGCGAATGACTTTCCCGGGAAGAATTTTCGGGCGCGGTTGCAATTCGACGAAGCGCACCTGTCCGTCCTTGTTATTCAAAATCTCACGAAAAGTTTCGTTAACGAAATCGAGCTGTTTCTGGTCGAGCCGAAAGGTGACGGCAAATTCCAGACTCTCGCCGTGCTTGTCGGCAATGAGCGCTTCATGAACAGCTCGGTAATAATTCAGGTCCGCGCGCTCGCAGTAAATCGATTGCTGGAAATCGCCGACCATGCAGAAGTGCCCGGGCCGCGGACCTAGATGTCGAACTTGCAACCAAAGACCCTTCGCTTCCGGGGGGCGCGTCGCTTCCAGCAGCACGGAAAATTGCAACGGCTCAGTGTCCTGCGCCTCGTCGAGAATGACACGAAAGTTTTCTTCGCGAATCCTCTGCGCGGCGACCGGATGTTGCAGCAACTCTTCCGCGAGCGCGATTTGATCTCCGTAGGTGACCAGTCCGTGGTCGAGTCGAAAATCGAGATAATCGCGTTGCACTTCCGCCGCGACGCACGTGGCGGCGTCGCAGATCCATTTTCGCAGCGGCGCAAATTTATCCTGCCAGAGCTGAGTGAACCTAGCGTTTGCCGCCGTGAAACAAACCGGCCAGCGCAGGTATTCCCAATTGCCGGCGAAGCGTCTGTCCCACTCGCGCAATTCCGCCTGCGATCTGCCGATGTTGTCGCGGCCCGCTTGATCGACCTGTTGATAGACCTCAGCGAAATCGAGCGGCGGACAAGGCGACAGCCCTGGCACTCGTAAAATAGACGAAGCCGCGCGTCGCGCCAGCTCCATGAGGTCGCGCGCCTGCACGAGACGCAGAAGCATAGCGCGGTCCTCGTCGTCTAACGACCGGCCAATTCGAGTTTGGTTTTGCGCAAACTCCTGCCAGAGGTCGTCGTCTTCGGTTACCAACTCGAGCGGCGCAGGCAAGCCAAGATAATGGCCAAAGTCGGTCAGGAGTTTCATGCAGAACGAATGAATCGTGCCGAAGAAGACGCGATTGAATGCAGTCTGCACTTCCGGTCGCAAATTTTCCTCGAGCAGCGCTTGCCGCGTGCGCTGTTGCATTTCGTCCGCCGCACGGTTGGTGAAGGTGACGACCACCAGACACGGCAGAGTTTCCGCGGCGTTCGGCGAACGCGCGATCGATAAAACGCGCTGCGTTATCGCGGTGGTTTTGCCCGAACCGGCCGACGCGACTACAGAAAAATTGCGGTCCAGCTCGCTGGCAAAACGAGCGCGAGCGGATTCGTCGCGCAGCGTCACCTTGTTTCCCACTCCTCTTTCTCAAGGACGAGCGCGGGATGCGTCAGCGCCCATTTATCTTCTAAAATGTCGTTGTCGATCTGCAACGTCGCGAGCGGATAGGGCGCGGTGTAACCAAACGCCGGACGAACTTCTCCTTTCATTCCGAAAACACCCGTGCGTTGCATTTCTGCGAGATCGGCGAAGACGTTCGTGTGCGGTGCAAGATCGACAACGGACAATTGCGGCGCGACGTTTTTAACCGCGAGCGAAATAATGCTCGCGCCCACTTCGGCGGCGCCGAGCTCGAGCATGGCCAGCGCGTAAAGACCGAGCTGCAACATTGTTCCTTTGACCAGATTGTCGTGCAGATCGGAGGTCTTCAGTTCCCTTGTCGAACCGGTTTTGTAATCGACAATCCAGATCTTTTGCCCGGCAAAACTGCCCGCTTCATCCTGCGCGAGCACTAAATCGACCTGGCCATGCAGCTCAAGCTCCACGCCATCAGCAATTTTTACCGCACCTTCGCGACCGACGGCCAACTCCGTCGCCATCCATTCCCATCCTTTCGCACCTCCGATCTTGGCGCCAAGGTGCCGCGCGAGATAGCGCGCGTTCAACCAGCCCGAGTTCCACCAATCAGGAACGACTTTGCTCAACAAGTCGCAAAGACGCCGAAGTGCCGCACAGCGTTCGTCCGCGGCACCCCGGATGCGCTTGTCGATCTTTGTTAATGACGGAAACGCCGAGAAAATCGTTCCGTCCCTGGCTTCGATAATATTCGCCAACCAGTTATGCACCCATTTACCTGTCGTCGCTGGCCACGGATTCGCGGTGTCATCTGGCGCTTCCACGCCGAGATAGCGCTTCATCCAAATAATCGCTGGCGAAGAAACCATTCGTTCGAGATCGCTCACACTCAGTGTTGGCACCGGTCGATACGAGTCGTTGGAACGCAACGCGAAATCGTATTCGCCGGCGGGTTTAGAGGCGTCGCGGCGCGTGTTGAACGCGATCAGTGTTTGCTGCACATCCGTCGCTACCGCCGCAGGCTTCGGCAACAGCGAAGTGGCGCGTTGCAGATTTTTCAGCGTCGTTTGCGTGAGCGGCTCACGCCGCGTTTTGAGATACAGCTCGGTAAAACATTCGCTCGGATTCCAGAAGCGTTCCGGCGCATCTTCCTGCACGAGACTGGCCGCGAGCGTCACGCCTTCGCTGGCCGATTCGAGGAGGGCATCGAATTGCCGCAACGCGATCGCGCGTTGTTCGCCCGGCCCGAGATAGAGGGAATGGTTTTCGCGCACACTGATGTGGCCCTCGCCCTGGCTTCCCTGGCGCGCGGCGCGCTTGTTGAGCTGTTGCACGCTGCGATTGAAGGCTCGAATCTCTTCGGCGCGTGCGAACTCTGCGCCGGACGGCGGCGGCCACCCCCCTTCGTTCCAACCGGCAAGAATCAAGTGCGACCATTCCTGATTCTGCGCGCGCGCCACCGTGAGCAATTGCACGCGCGCATACGGATGGTCGCCTTCGGCTGAGCGTGCGGCGCCTGAGGTCGCAGTCGTTTCTTCCAGCCAGCGCAAAAAAAGCGCGCGTGAAAATTTCGCATCGAGACGCTGCGACCAATCATGCGCGACGTTGGCAAGCTCGAGCGCGTGTTGCTTCCAGCCGAGATGGGCAAGCGCGGCGTAAGTCTGTTCGAGAAACTGCGCGAGGGTGGCGCGCGGCGGGAGAAATGGCAGCGCGCGCAGAGCCTCGGCGGCCGACTGAGATTTGTCGTCCACGCGCGTGGCACAGAATTCGCGCAGCAGTTCCAGATCGTCCAGCAACACTTCCTTGTAACTTTCGTGCAGAATTTTTTCGAAAACTTGCCGACTGATTCTTGGCGATACGACCGCCGGGTCGGGCAACGCGTTTAAAAAACGCAGAAAGGAATTGAGTCGTGGCGCGCGTTGCAATTCGATCCACGCCTGCCATTCCGCCGATTCAAAAATGCCGGGAACAATGTGGCCGAGCCCGTCATTATGCGGGATTTCAAGCCGCTCTAGCGAGCTCGCGACCAGACGCGGCAACGCACCGCTGCCGTGAAAAATCACGCCGAGCCGCGTGCATTCTTCATCCGCCAAATACCGAACGCACCGTCGCGCTATTGCTTCGGCTTGTTCCGAGACGTTCGTGCCGATGAGAAAATCGAAATGCTTTGGCGTCTCAGCGCCGCCGCGCATTTCAGGTTCGCTAAAAAACGAATCGCCGAACGTGTGGGCGGATTTCGGGGGGCGTTGCGCTTCGCCACAGGCCTCTTCCCACGAACCGATCCAGCAAAGATCGATGTCTGAAAGATCGGCGCGCGGTTCTTCGACCACGACCGTTGCGTTTTCCGCCAGCTCAGCTGCGGTGCGCAGGAGAAACCACTGAGGCCAATGCGCTCCGTCGAATCCAGTGATGAGCAAATGGGAAAATCTTCGGTCGCTCCGCTCCGCTTCCTTGAAATGTTCTCGATCAGCTTCGCCCGGCAGAGCAAAACCGCATTTTTTCCGCAGCTCGTTGAACCGCTGAACGACTGGTGCAAACGATGGCAGCGCGAGTTCTTCGAACTTCCACCCGGCAGTTTCGAGGCGATCCAGTGCACGCAGCAGCCGCGCCGGCGCACGAGAAACTGCTTTGGCGGCGAGGGCTTCGAATTCGTTAGGCCGATTTTCCATTTCGCTTGCGGCGATTGCGAGCAGCAGGTGGAGATGTTCCGGGCGAGAACGCGGCGTCTCGTCTTCCCGTGCGAGCAATGCTCCTAAACTCGCCGGCGTCAGAAAATGCAAACCGAGATGGGAAGAGCCTATTGCAACCAAGCGCGCCTTCAGATCGTTGACCTGTCCTCGCGTGGGGACAACGACCAGTGCAGGTAACGTGCGTTTCCACGTCTCGGGCAAAACTCGTTCGAACCAGGGAGCGATCGCATCGTCCCACGCTTCCCGTAGCGACGGAACAATGAGCAGAACTGGTCGCGAAGGCTTCATCAACGCAAAATCTAACAGAAGCGCCGAACAAATCTCGACATCGACCAATCTAGCGCGCTTCAATTTGATCGCTCAATGCTCGACGATCACCCATTCGCCGTGTGAAACCCTCGCGATCGAGTTGCTCAAGCAAAGGGACAACAACGCGCCGCGAGCTTTGTAACACCTGACGGAGTGCGCTGACCGTCGCGGGACCATTCCTGGAAATGAAATCAATCACCGCGGCTTTCATCCTTTCGAAGTTCTTCTGGAGCAGAACCACATCCGGGCCGACTTCAATCACGGACCTGCTCTCGATTAAGAACCGAAGGACTTGCTGCGTACTTCTATCCACCGCAATCTCCTTACGCGGCGGTGGATCGAATGGTTTCTCCGAGAGCGCTTCGCGAATTCCTTTCGCGGCCAGCTGGAGTTCATCTGGCAACGTCGGCCGATGCGAAGTCCGTGCGATGGCTGATCCTTTGCGGACAAAATTGTCCGAGCAAAGGTCCGCAATTAGCGCTTCGAAGACATCTCCCGGTTGATCGCGCAGTGCGGTGCGCAGCTCATTCAAATCAAGACCTACGCGTTCGGAATTTCTCCTATGCGCGTCATCGATCAAACCGCTGGCACGATCGCGCAACGCCTGCCAGGTCTTCGTATTCGCCGCGATTCCGTCGTGAATCACAATTTCCTTATGGCGTTGCAGGCGCAGCAAAGCCTCCGCGATCTCCCCGCTACTGAAGTGCGATTTGCGAAAAACAGTTTGTTTTGGCGCAAAACCGCGCAGCGCAATTTCGGAGTGAACGCAAAGATCGACATTGTCCGGTGCTGTTGCTCGAGCCGTCAGCAATTTACGCCGCTCCTCATGGGGAAACTTTTCCCGGTTGCCATCTGGATCAAGAACAATTCCGCCCGCGATGGTGTGTTGCTCCGATGCATCGCGAAGGACGAATCGATCACCAAGAAACGCAAAGATCGGCGATTCCAGCTTTAGGTTTGCGAGCGTTTGTTTGCCAGGTTCGAGCGCATCACTATCAAGCAGACCGATTTTCGCCGGGAATCGCGACGTGCCGTGGTGCAAATAGACCGAAGCACCGTACCTGAGTGGGCGTGCGGCCGGATCTCTCGGGCCCAGCCGAGGAGATTTTTCGAGGAGAGCAACGAGAGTTGAACTCGCCGTGCCAAGATCGACAACGGTGATCACGTCGCCGCGTTTGATTTGTCCAGGGCCATCGCCGACAGCGACATCCGGCAGGTTGATCGCGGTCCTCATTCCGGGCTGCGCAGATTCCAGCTCAGAGCCATGACTTTGGATCGAGCGAATACGCGCTTCAAAATTTTGTGGTTGAACAACGACGCTCTGGCCGCGACGGAGTCGTCCGCCAGTTAGTGTGCCGGTCACGACGGTACCGATTCCGCGCAGTGTAAAGGCGCGATCGATGAATAAGCGCGGTTTTCCGACATCGCGTTGTGGTTGCATGCTTGAGAATTCCGAGGCGAGCGCGTTCTTCAAATTTTCGATTCCCTCACCGCTGCGAACCGACATTGGAATAATCGGAGATAGCGCGAAGACGCTCTCACGCAGCTGATCGCGAATTTGCTTAGCGACTTCGTCGATATTGCCCACGTCGCTCTTGGTGAGCGCGATCATAGCTCGTTTCACTCCGAGATAACTCAGTATTTGCAGATGCTCTTCGGTTTGCGGCATCCAGCCGTCATCTGCTGCGACAGCGAAGAGCGCGAGATCGATTGAACCGACCCCAGCAATCATATTTCGGACGAAATCTTCGTGGCCGGGCACATCGACAACCCCTATGGAGAGAGTTGAGAGTTGAGAGCTGAGAGTTGAGATCGCAGAAAGTTGGAGATGCGCGAAGCCGAGCTCAATCGTGATTTGTCTCGCCTTTTCTTCGAGCAGCCGATCCGGATCAACTCCCGTGAGCGCTTTGACAAGCGCGCTTTTGCCGTGATCGACGTGACCGGCCGTCGCGATGACGAAATGTGTTTCGGTCATGCCACTTTTTGAAACCGCGAAGGATACAAAGAGCACGAAGCCCGATTACATTCCATCTTCGTGTTCTTCGTGATCTTCGTGTTGGTTATTGCGCACTTGTAGAGACACAGCGAATGGCATGCACTACGAGGTCGTCCTGATGCGAGAAAATCGTGCGCAGATCGAGTTTGAAACGTTCATTTCCGATATAGCCGATGGTTGGCGGACTCCAATTGCGCAGCCGCGTGGCGAAATCGACCAAGGAACAATTCTCGGGAGCAATGTCGATTGTAACTGACGGTATCGTCGACTTTGGCAAGGTTCCGCCGCCGACTTTGACTATACTGCACCCAATCGCGATTCGCAGTGGCAAACCCTCCAGCCGACTGACAATCGCTGCAGCTCGAGCGCGCAATTCATCCTTGGAGACTTGCAAAAGGGCAATCGCAGGGATCCCGGCGGTCGATTGATTGAGATGAAGATCGACAGTCGCCTGCAAGGCCGCGAAAACCAGTTTGTCGCAGCGCAACGCGCGAAATAGGGGTTCACATTTCAACGCGGCGACGAATCGCTGCTTTCCAGCAATGATTCCCGCTTGCGGGCCACCAAGCAATTTATCGCCGCTGAAGCAAACAAGATCAGCTCCTTCGTTCAATGCTTCAGCAGGTGTGCGTTCGTGTTCGGCCAGCTCCAAGTGTTCGGTCGCAAAGATCGCGCCGCTTCCCAAATCTTCGACAAAAGGAATGCGTTTTCTTCGCGCGAGCGCAGCGATGGCTGCTGAAAAAGGCGATTCCACAAAACCGTCCATGAAAAAATTGCTGCGGTGAACTTTGAGAATGAGAGCAATATCTGGCCCGATTGCCTTGGCATAATCATCGATGCTCGTCTTATTTGTTGCGCCGATCTCCCGCAATTTCGCACCGGCCGCTTCGATTATTTCGCCAACGCGAAATCCTCCGCCGATTTGGACCATCTCACCGCGCGAAATGACAATTTCCGGCTGGAGCCGCGCACCCCGCGTTCGCGCCCTGCCTTTGCTTCGGGTGAAATGATGGACGATTAGTACCAGCGCAGCTGCGCAATTGTTCACGACCGTGGCCGATTCCGCTCCGCAAAGCAGCGCGAGCGCATTCTCGATATAAGCACCGCGTCCGCCGCGCTCGCCAGTCGCGAGATCATATTCGAGATTGGCATAAACTGAGCCGATTTCGTTAAGCGCTCCTACCGCTTGCGGTGCGAGCGGGGCGCGCCCGAAGTTGGTGTGAATGACAATTCCGGTTCCATTGATGACCGGCTGGAGCCGGCTGGCGCGGAGCTCGTGAAGCAGACGCCGGATAAAATTGACAATGGATTCAAATTCGGGGATCTCCGCTTTCGCGCGAATTTTAGAAAGTTCGCGCCGGACAAGACCGACAACCACCGGGCGCGGCAGATCGTCATGGCTGAGCGCATCGAGGACTTTGCTGACAGCGGGAATTTCCCGGCGCGAGCGCGATTTTACCCGGTCATGCATATCAAGGGACGGCGTCGGCTGCGCGGGACAATTCTTCCGATAACAGCGGCGCAGGGTGTACTCGCTTTGCGCAAAATATTCAGCACTTTCTCCAGCCTGGCTTCGGCGACACAAAGCAGTAGTCCACCGCTGGTCTGCGCATCCGTTAAAAGAATTCTGCGCGCCTCATCTGTGCTTTGCCAATCGACGAGGACCGTCGTGGCATAAAGATTTTGCCGACTCCCTTCCGGGACGGAGCCCTGTTCGATCAGATCGCCGATCTCATCGCTAATCATCGGCACCGCGCTTGGATCGATCTCTGCGGAGACGCGACTGGCACGGCAGAGTGAAACCAAATGACCGATCAGACCATAGCCCGTGATGTCGGTGGCTGCGCGAACGAGACCACGCTCGGCGAGATCGGCGCCTACGGTGTTAATTTTCGACATGAGCGCGATGACTTTTTTCTCGAGCCTCCGCGAAGCGAACCCGCGCTTGATTGCGGTGGTGGCAATGCCTGTGCCCAGCGGTTTTGTTAAGACAAGCAAATCGCCGGAGCGCGCGTTTGCATTCGTCGTGACGCGGCGAACATCAACAATTCCCGTGACGGCCAGACCGTATATCGGTTCGGGATTACGAATGGAATGGCCACCGATGATTACACATCCGACCTCGGCCGCCTTGGCCAGACCGCCGCGCAAAATGGAAGAAACCACTTTTGGTGGAACGAGATCAGCTGGGAAACCAACGACGTTGAGCGCAGTCAACGGACGTGCGCCCATTGCAAAGATGTCTGAAAGCGAATTGGCTGCGGCGATTTGCCCATAGGAAAATGGGTCGTCCACAATGGGCGTGAAAAAATCAACGGTCTGCACAAAGGCACGATGTCGATCCAGGCGATAAACGCCCGCATCGTCGAAAGTGTTCGAGCTCACGAGCACATTGCGGTTTAACGAAATGGGAAGCTGCGGCAAAACTTGCCGCAGGGCCTGCTGGCTCAATTTGGAAGCTCACCCGGCGCAAGATGAGAGCGAAGTCAGCTTGCGAATTTGCTCACGCGACATGAGTCACCTCCTTTCCCGATGTTTGATGTTCGAGGTTTGACGTTTGATTCGATCGGCGAGCATTTGCGGCCAATCGAAAATCAGAAATCGAAAATCGAAAATGAACTGGCGGAGAGGATAGGAATCGAACCTACCTCGGTCCTGCATGTGCAAGATCGACAACGGTTTTGAAGACCGCGAGGGCCACCAGGCACCCTTCACTCTCCTGATTGCGGATTGGTCCGAGGCGGACTGGCATTGATTGCAGATTGCGGAAAGAAAAGAAGACGTCCAACGCTGAGTGTCCAGAGCCGAACGTCGAACTGAAGCAGGAAAAGAATCGCGCGAGCGATTACTTAATCTTTTTAATCGCCTTGACGATTGCGTCGAAGTCCGGCCAATCGCCGGAGTCAAGTTTGGAATGTAGGAGTTTGCCATTGGCGCGAATCTCGAAAGCGCCGCCGCTCGAGGGAATGAGCGTAAGCGACTTGATGCGCTCGCCGAGCTCAAGAATTTTGGTCGCCAAACTGACGGCCTTCGGCGTGTAGTTTCAAACCACGCAGTATTCGATCGACACCTCGGTTTTCACCACGAGCTCCTTTCCGTTGGTGAACGTATCGGTGCGAGGAAAGCTGGTCAAGAAATGTCCCAGGAATGACCACCCCTTGTGCCAAAGGCCTGTAGTGGCAGGCGTGTCGCCTGCGGAAAGTAGGAATTGCAGCCGACGCCGCCGCCTCTACAATTCAGGCAATACACGCCCGTCCGGATGAGGAGAAGTGTAGCCGCAGCCCGCTCCACCGGGCTGCGGCATCTCCACTTCAGAGACCGCGGAAACTGCCGCGGTCTTCAGCCCCTGAAGGTCTTTTTAGAAGCGCTGGCCACGACGCCTCTTACAGTCGTTGTCCTGCTAGAACGCGAAGTTGAGGCCGCTGCGGAACATTCCAAAATTATTTTTCGCTCCGTCGATCACGCCGAAGCTCAAGTCGTTAGTCAAACCGATGTGCCGCGCGATTCGGAATTCGAGACCGGCTCCGAATTGGCCGAGAACTTTGGTTTCGCTACCGAAGTGATGCGTCTGAGCATGGACAGCGAACGCGTCCGGCGGCCCCTGTGTGGTGAGGACATCCCTTTCGCCGCCGCCGAAAATCGCGCCGACACCGGCCCAGGCGTAGGGCGCAAAACGTGTGCAAGGAATTGGATAACGCAATGTAAGTGTTCCTAAAACAGCACCAATCGAATGGTCGTGATTGATTCGTTCACGAGTAAAAATCGAGATTGTCGGGTCCTCGAAGATATCGAAGCCGTTTTTGCTGGCGTCCAGGGCAAATCCTTCAATGCCCACACCAAAGTAGCGGTGGA
>QHNJ01000187.1:2379-5167 GCA_003218395.1 Verrucomicrobiota bacterium | reverse complement strand
TCTTGTGTTCTCTGGGAGTTAGAGATGCTACGAGAATATTTAATCCTCGTGTCGCTGCATTCGATTTCGGTTACCCGCGGCCCCCGATGCAGGTGCGAAGAAGGAGGTTTATATGGTGAAGGTACAAATGTCTCGTTCTGACGCAGTAACGCGAGGAACATGCAAAGCTTAGCTGGCTAACGCGGGTCTAATCGTCGCCGAGGGAGAGCGGGTAGTGACTCGGAGTAATGACAGGTTTGAGTAGCAAAGGAGAAAGCAGTGAGCACACGCAAACTACGAACTCCTATAGCGAGCGCAGCAGAAATTAGAGGTGCGACGGTTTGGCGAAACACAGCCGGGTCTTGAAGCAGGCTTCGGGGGAGACTTCTAATAAAAAATTTGGTATGGAGGCAGAGTGGCTCGCGCGGATTTTGACGGGAAACGATATCTGCTTGACTGCAGGTCGTTCATTGAACAATCCCTAGATCATTACCTGAGAAACAACCATCGGGTCACGTCCCTCCTTCATCAAGCTATGTGCTATAGCGTCTTGGATGGAGGCAAAAGGTTTCGTCCCATATTGACCCTGGCTGTCGGCAAATTGTTCGGGGCCAAACGGCGGGTCTTGTTGCCGTTTGCGTGCGCCATTGAGTTGATTCATTGCTATTCGCTGATCCACGACGATCTCCCGGCGCTGGATAATGACGACTTGCGCCGGGGAAAACTTTCGTGTCACAAGCGATTCGGCGAAGCGATAGCGCTTTTGGCGGGAGATGCGTTGCTCACCGAGGCTTTCTTTATCATGTCGGACCCCAGGGTGGCGCGGCTCTTAGGCGTTCCTTTGATTTCAAAGCTGGTTCGGGAAGTATCGGACGCGGCCGGTATTAGAGGAATGATCGGCGGACAAAGCACTGAAATCGAATTAGTCAAGCACAAGGTGACACCGGCTGTTCTGGAAAGTCTCGACCGCTTGAAAACCGGCGCCTTGATTATGACCGCTGCCCGTGTCGGCGCGATCATCGGCGGGGCGACGCGCAAAGATCTCGACAGGATTACGCGATACGCACAAGCTTTGGGTTTGGCCTTCCAGATCACGGACGACATTTTGGATGGGCATGAAGTTTCGAGCGACAAACGCAATCCGAAAGGCTTAACAAACTACCTGTCCGTAGCCGGGCCGGCGAGGGCTGGTGAAAGGGTTAAAGATCTGTTGCACGACTGTTTGAGAGAAATGCAGTCCTACGGCCGCGCGGCCGAACCCCTGCGGGAGATGGCACGGTACGTCGCTCTAAGAACAGCGAGCGATACAGACGAGCATGGGAAAGGTGTCAGCCCGGTCAGTAGCCCTGATAACTCGCAGCGGCTGAAACCGGTTTCGCACACGCGTAGTCCGTGAAGGGATACATCATGCGTCCTTTTAGCGACGGCCGCGCCAGGTCCGAACCCGTCACGCCTCCGGACTCGGTTCCTGTCGATCTCGCGCCGCGAAAATTATTGCTCAGCGACGATGATTTTCAATCTGCGATGTTGGAAGGAGTTTCCCGGACATTTGCTTTGACCATTCCGCAGCTTCCGTCAGGACTCTCTCGCGTCGTGTCCAATGCCTATCTCCTTTGCCGCATCGTCGACACGATCGAGGACGAGCCGGTTTTGAATGGCGCGCGGAAGAACTATTTTTGCCAGCGTTTCTTAAGGGCTCTAAACGGCACAAAAAACGCCGAGCTGTTTTCCCGACAATTAGGCGCAGCGCTCTCGAGTCAGACAGCGGCTGCCGAGCATGAGTTGATCCGCAACGTTCCTCGCGTCATTCAAATTACCCGCAGCTTTTCCGAGCCTCAGCGTGAAGCCTTGCAACATTGCGTCCACACCATGGCTAACGGCATGGCAGAATTCCAGCTGCGCAACGAGAAACACGGTCTGCAAAGCCTCGAGGACCTGGATCAATACTGCTATTACGTTGCAGGCGTGGTGGGCCAGATGCTGACCAGCCTGTTTTGTCTCCATTCGGCGGAAATTGCCAAGAATCATGACGCCTTAATGGGGCTGGCAATTTCCTTCGGGCAGGGCCTGCAGATGACGAATATCCTCAAAGACGTTTGGGAAGATTATCAGATTGGCGCCTGCTGGTTGCCCCGGGAGATTTTTGTCGAGGAGGGATTCGATCTGCGCAACTTGACGAGAGCCCGAAATCGGCGGGGATTCCGGCGCGGGATTCAGCGCCTTATTGGCATCGCCCACGGACATTTAAGAAATGCCCTGGCGTATACCATGGTTATTCCCAGTCATGAAGTCGGAATCCGTAATTTCTGTCTTTGGGCGATCGGATTGGCTGTGTTAACCCTACGGAAGATCAATAGCCATCTTTATTACACGGACGGAAATCAGGTTAAGATAAGACGGTTGAGCGTTAAGGGGACTATCTTGTTCAGCCGGCTCACGGTACGAAACGACAGTCTGTTAAAGTTGCTCTTTTATCTTGTCGCATTGCGATTACCTTTAACGCCCATTTCAACGGACTGGTCTCCCACCGAAACCAGCGAGCTTAGGGTTGATAGAGCGCTGTGACGTCGCCGGATGAATTGTCTCCTTTATGAGGGACGGCACCATCTCTGCTGATCACCCGCCAGAACGAGAATCGATCAGTTATTCTAAAGAAGTGCCATTATCCGAACTCGAGCGCGCGATAGAGCGCGCAGCGAGCGCGCTTCTCCACGTGCAACGCGCCGAAGGCCACTGGTGTTTCGAGCTGGAAGCCGATTGTACCATTCCCGCCGAGTATATTCTGATGATGCACTATATGGGCGAGATC
>QHNJ01000187.1:0-2373 GCA_003218395.1 Verrucomicrobiota bacterium | reverse complement strand
TACTATGCGCTGAAGCTTGCCGGCGACGATCCCGAGCTGCCCCATATGGCCAGAGCCCGAGAGATCATCCTGCGCCTTGGCGGAGCATCTCGGGCCAATGTGTTCACTCGAATCACGCTGGCGGTTTTCGCGCAGATTCCCTGGCGTGCGGTACCGTTTCTGCCGGTGGAAGCTATGTTGCTGCCACGCTGGTTTCCTTTTCACCCCTTCAAGGTTTCTTATTGGTCACGAACCGTGATGGTCCCCCTATTCGTCCTCTACACCTTCAAGGCGCGCGCTCGAAATCCCAAACAGGTCTCGATCCGGGAACTCTTTATCACCGACCCATGGCATGAGACGCACTATTTTCCAACGCGTTCGGTTTTAAATCGTGCGCTTCTCATGTTGGATCGTCTGGGACTAAAGCTCTGCCCCTGGATTCCGCAACGATTGCGCTGGCGCGCGATAAAAAAGGCGGAAGCCTGGATTTTGCAACGGCTTAACGGCGAGGGTGGCTTGGGCGCCATCTTTCCAGCCATGGTCAATGCCTATGAGGCGTTGGATCTTCTCGGCTATCCGGCCAACCATCCGCTGCGTGTGCAGGAGCGTCGGGCGATCGAAAATCTCCTGGTGGTCGATGAACAAAGCGCGTACTGCCAGCCGTGCGTATCGCCCGTCTGGGATACTGCGTGGGCTTGTATCGCGCTCCAGCAGGTCGGCGGCGAGCGGAGCCAAGCCGTTGTTCGAAAAGCGTTCCATTGGCTGGCTGAGAGACAATTACTGGACGATCCCCAAGACTGGCGCTTCAACCGGCCTCGGGTCAGGGGTGGCGGTTGGCCCTTTCAGTTCAAAAATTCTCATTATCCCGATCTGGACGACACGGCGGCGGTCCAGGAACGGGGGCTTCGCCTCGTTTGATGCCGACAACGATCACACCTACCTCAACGAAATCCCCTTCGCGGATCACGGCGCCCTGGTCGATCCCCCCACCGAGGACGTCAGCGGACGCTGTGTGATGTTCCTTGCGCAACTCGCGCCGAAATATAAATCCGTTGAAAAAAATTGTCTCGACTATCTCTTCCGTTCTCAGGAGCCGGACGGCTCATGGTTTGGGAGATGGGGCACGAACTACATTTACGGCACCTGGTCTGTCCTTATGGGATTGGAAGAAGCGGGCATAGATAGAGAACACGAACCAGTGCGGCGCGCGGCCGCTTGGCTTAAAAACGTCCAGCGCGCCGACGGTGGATGGGGCGAAGGATGCGACACTTATTTTGACCCGTCGAAACGGGGCCAAGGCGAGCGCAGCACCTCTTTCCACACCGCATGGGCTGTGCTGGGCTTGATGAGCGCCGGCGAGGTTCACTCCCACTCTGTCCGTCGCGGGGTCGAGTTTCTCCTCAGGACACAAAAACTGGACGGTTTTTGGAGCGATCCCGATTTTAATGCGCCGGGTTTTCCGCGCGTCTTTTATTTGAAATATCACGGTTACGACAAATATTTCCCTTTGCTGGCTCTAGCGCGCTATCGCAACTTGGCGGCGGAAAGATAATGCTCGGCATTGTTGTCTCGCTTCCCTGGGAACTAAAAAGCCTAACCCGTCAAGCGATCCCGGCGGGAACGTGGAAAGCAATCACGGAAGACACATTGGTCGCCCTGTCCGGGATCGGAGCAGAGCGCGCCTACGCCGCCGGCTCGGTTTTGATTTCGCAGGGAGCAACGGCCCTGCTGAGCTGGGGTTATGCGGCGGCGCTTGACGATCGTTTAAAAGCGGGATGCCTGCTACTTCCCGAGCGCATTGTGAGTGCGAACGGCGCAATTCATCCAGTAAGCGCTGAATGGCATCGACGTCTATATCAAGCGTTGGAAACCAAATGTCCCGTTGGCACCGACCTCTTGGTGGAAAGCGCCGTCATCCTGCAAACTCCAAGCGAAAAGCGGGCATTAGCCCAGCGGACGCAGGCGACGGCGACCGATATGGAAAGCGCCACGCAGGCGCGGCTTGCGGAAGAGCGCCGGTTGCCTTTCGCAGTTGTCCGGGTGATCGTTGATACCGCATCCACCTGTATTCCACAGAACATCATGCAAGCACTCGATGCGAAAGACGGTATCAGCGTAGGGCAAGTTCTCGGTAGCGCTTTTCTCCGCCCAACGGATTGGATCGTGATGGTCAAACTCGGCATGCAGTTCAACGCCGCGCGAAAAACTTTGAAGAAAATTCGCGGGCCGGTGCTGGATGCTTCGCAGGCTTACTTAGGTCGTGTCTCGCTCAAGGCCACAACCCCTTCGCGCGCATAAACCCTGCCTTTCCAGCGCGTACGTTCGCCGCGCCAGTAGCGAATCGCCGACGTCCAAGTCATGGCGAGAAAAAACACTGCGATGAGAGGCAGACAG
>QHNJ01000030.1 GCA_003218395.1 Verrucomicrobiota bacterium | reverse complement strand
TTTTTCCAAGTGCGATTTCGGCGGCGCCGCTACTCACGCTACGACGTGGGTAAAAGACGAAACGACTTGATCGGAAACCAAAGGGACAACGTTGTCCTTTGCCTTTCTCTGGTGACGGAACTTGTTTGGATTCGCTGAGGGAATGGAATCGGACAAGCAAATTACCTTGTTGTATGCCCTTGGGTTTTCCTAGCAGAGGAAGAGGATTTTGAAGGGGCGCGATGGGGTCATGTCATTGCTTGAACGTGCACTGTATGTACGTCTCCCGCCGTCGTGCAGCGGCCGGTTTCATTAACCGCTGGAGGCGAGACCGTTAGTCCCTCAGAGTCCGCATCTGTCCCGCAGAGTCCGGAAGCGGCAGAAAATGCGCGATGCAGGGTTCGAACCTGCGACTTGTCGCCGCGGCGACCGCTCAACAAATCTAGCGTTGTGGAGTTGCCGGCCTTGTAATTTTTGATTTCTAACTTCTAATTGCTATCGCCACGCGCGCGATTAGCTCAGTGGTAGAGCACTTGCTTCACACGCAAGGGGTCGCTGGTTCGAAACCAGCATCGCGCATTCTCTGTGGGCTGACGCTTGCCCTACAAGGCGTCGCATTTTATTTAGAGACATGTCCGAACACAAAATTACTCTTACCTGGAAACGCGGCGATACGCCGTTTGAGTATCAGAAATATTCACGCGATCACACCTGGAAATTTGAGGGTGGGCACGAAATGCAAGCATCGGCTGCTCCAGCCTACCTGGGCAATCCAAAACTTGTCGATCCGGAGGAGGCATTTGTAGCGTCGCTCTCAAGTTGCCAAATGCTCACGTTCCTTGCCGTGGCGGCAAAGAAAAAGTTCGTGCTCGATGAATATGTCGATGAAGCCGTCGGCCACATGGAAAAAAATGCGGAAGGCAGATTGGCGATTACGCGCGTGACGTTAAGGCCGCGGCTCAAATTCTCTGGTGATAAACAGCCCACGCCCGAAGAGATCGAAGAGATAAATCATATGGCGCACGAGCAATGTTTCATCGCCAATTCTGTAAAGACCGAAATCACAATTGAGGCGCAAACGTAACCGCAGATCACGCGGATGACGCAGATGCTCTAGAGGCAGGCGTGCCGCCTGCGGAGTTTAGGAAATGCGGCCGGCACCCCGAATGCTTTCGGGGCTACAGATTTCGTTGCAGGCAATCCGTGTAATCTGTGTAAATCTGTGGCTCAATAGAGGCGATTTATGGATTCCAAGACAGACGCGCAGCGCCCGCCTTCGCAGAGCTACGGCGCGGCGAGTTCGCCGCAGCGAATCCGTCCCGTGGCGGACATGGAAAAGATCGCCAGCTTGTGTAAGCGGCGCGGATTCATTTTCCAGTCGAGCGAAATTTACGGCGGCCTCAACGGCTCCTGGGATTACGGACCGCTTGGCGTCGAATTGAAACGCAACCTCAAGAATTATTGGTGGCACGTGATGGTGCATGAGCGCGACGACGTGGTCGGCATGGATGGGTCGATCCTGATGAACCGCGCCGTTTGGAAGGCGAGCGGCCACGAAGACACGTTTAGCGATCCGATGGTCGATTGTCGATCTTGCAAGGCGCGCTTACGCGCCGACCAAGTGATTGAGAGAAAAGGCGTGCGACAATGCCCGAACTGTGGTGGCAAAGATTTAACTGAACCGCGCCCGTTCAACTTGATGTTCAAGACGTACGTGGGCGCGACTGAAGACGAATCGTCGATTACTTATCTGCGCCCGGAAACGGCACAGTCGATTTTCGTTCAATTCAAAAACGTGCTCGAAGTTTCTCGCAAGAAATTGCCATTCGGAATCGCGCAAATTGGCAAAGCGTTTCGCAACGAAATTAATCCGCGCAATTTCACATTTCGATCGCGTGAATTTGAGCAGATGGAACTCGAGTATTTTTGCCGGGCAGAGGAGGGGGTGAACTTGCTCGATTACTGGCTCGAGGAGCGGCTGAAGTTCTATGAAAATATCGGTATTCTGCGCGACAAATTGCACGCACGAAAAGTTCCCGATGACGAGCGCGCTTTCTATTCAAAAGGAACCTACGACATCGAATATGATTTTCCATTCGGCCGGCAAGAGCTCGAAGGCGTCGCTTATAGGACCGACTACGATTTGCAGCAGCACATCAAAGCCAGTGGCAAATCGCTCGATTATTTCGATGAGGAAACGAAGCAGCGATTTGTTCCTCACGTGATCGAGCCGAGCGCGGGAGTCGACCGCACAGTGCTGGCACTGATCTGTGAAGCATATTCGGAAGACGAAGCGCCCGATGAAAAGGGCAAGATGGAGAAGCGTATAGTTCTGCGTTTCCATCCGCGCATCGCGCCGATTAAGTGCGGTATATTTCCGCTGCTCAGGAACAATGCGCAGCTTGTCGCAAAGGCGAAAGAGATTGTCGATCTCCTTCGTCCGCACATGTTCATCTTTTACGACGAGAGTGGAGCGATCGGCCGTCGCTATCGACGCCAGGATGAAATTGGCACGCCTTTCGGCGTGACAGTCGATTTCGAAACGCTGGGGGAGAAGGATGCGGCACTTCGCGACACCGTGACATTGCGTGAGCGCGATTCGATGAAACAGGAACGGGTCGCGATCAACGATCTGCCGGACATTCTTAGGTCGCGGATTTCTTGATGGATCTGGAAATCTTCCGCGAGTACTGCCTTAGCAAGCTCGCTGCAATCGAGAGCACACCGTTCGGCGAAGACGTTCTCGTTTTCAAAGTGGCCGGTAAAATATTCGCGCTTGCGCCACTCGATGAAGTCCCAGCGACGGCGAATTTGAAATGTGATCCGGACTTGGCTCTCGAATTGCGCGATCGATACGAGCAGATCCGGCCCGGCTATCACATGAACAAAAAACATTGGAACACGGTCGAGCTCGACAGCGGCATTCCGGACACGGAGTTGCGCAAAATGATTGATCACTCGTACGAGCTTGTGGTCAAAAGTTTGCCGAAGGGGCAGCGCAAAAGACTGTAGCGGCGCTCTATGAGCCGAAAACGAAAGCAACGCAAGTTTGCATTTCGAAATTCAACAGCGTGCGTTTCGGCGGTCGCAGGCCGTCCCTACAGAGTGGCCGCGCCGTGTAAGACTTCGCGTAATTGGATTTCGCCGATCTCCAGTTGCAACGCCTCCCGGGCCACGCGCAGAAAGTTGTCCGGGGTATCGGTTAACGCGATTTCCAAACCACCCAGAGTTCCCGATGGCGCGCGAAATTCTTGCCGATCCAAAAGTTCCCGTACCGCGGTCGCACAGTTGTGAGCCGAATCTACGAGTTTCACCCTCTCGCCGAGCGCGCGAGAAAGTGCGTCGACAAGTAATGGATAATGCGTGCAGCCAAGCACGAGCGTGTCGATCCCTTCCCGCACGAGCGGTTCAAGGTAACGGCCGATGACGCGATCCGTGAGCTCATCATTCAGCCACGCCTCCTCAATTAACGGAACGAGCAATGGGCAAGCGCGCACCGAAATCCGAATGTCAGGATTCAGTGCACGCAATTCGCGTTCGTAAGCGCCGCTTTTGATCGTTGCGCGCGTTCCGATCACTCCGATGTGGTCGTTGCGTGTGGCCGCGACTGCCGCACGCGCCCCGGGCCGAATGACGCCAATGACCGCCACGGGAAGATGTTTCTCCAGTTTCGGTAAGGCCAGAGAAGAAGCGGTGTTGCACGCCACCACAACGATTTTTGCGTTTTCCTCAATGAGTATGTCGGCAATCTCGAGGCTGTAGCGCTCAACGGTACTGGCACTTTTTCCGCCGTATGGGACGCGCGCGGTGTCACCAAGGTAAAAAATCTTTTCGTCAGGCAACAGGTCACGCAGCGCCTTGACAACAGTCAGGCCGCCAGTTCCGGAATCAAAAACACCGATCGGCCTTTCGTCCATCTACTCGGTGCCGTCGATCACTACCGCCAGAAAGGGGAGAGTGAGTAAGCCTGTGATCATCTGCATGCACCCCAACGTGATGGCGTAACAGGGAGCTCGCAAGCCGATTGTGTCGCCGAGCTTGCAACTGGAAAAGCCGCCGCCGCATCTCAGAACCAGTCGATAAAAGGACTTGTCATCATGCAGTCCACCGAGGCATCCTTGCCATATGGCTGACGAGACAAATAAGTCAGTCTTCTTGTTGAGAGGAAATGGCTTCTCTTTATTCGTGGCTGCGTTCAGGAGAGTCCGCAAAATAAATATGACCGAAGCGAACTAATCGAAGGTCCTGATGAAACAGCAACACCCGGGTCTAGGTTTTTTATTCTTGATTGGTTTCTGTGGGTTAGTTCTGCGTTTTCCGACCACGCAGCTGGCAGCAGAGCAAACGCCCGTGCCTTCAGCAACGCCTGCGGCGACAAGCGCGGCCGGAATCTCACCAGCGCCCTCACCAACACCCGAGCCTCCTTCTGTGCGCTGGGTGGGAGTGCATAAGTGGGGGGAGGAACAGCGAGGCATCAACGACATTTACGCGCAACGCGGCGACGACATTTGGGTCGATGTTATTAATTTCAAGGACTGGGTGAAATCTCTCGAAGAGAAGAAAAAGAAACCCGAAAATTCCGAGGTAAGGGATCTAATCCTTTATCTCGATCATATCCCGCTCAAGGGCGTTTCCCCAATTTACTGGCATGAAAACACGTGGTCGATGGGGGGAGTGCCTCCCGTCGAAACTACGGATACGACGGTCGGCTTTTCGCTTGTCCGCAATGAGGACTCGAAGCTGGGGTGGTCGCACGTGCTCAACCAACCGGTCTTCACGCGCAAGGCGATCGTGTCGGTAGGATTCGCTAATGGCGAGGAAATGAATTCGGAGCTGACTCCTGACAAAAACACCGGAAAGAAGGATCAGCAGTTTTATTTGACAGTCATTCCGAAATTTCGCACTGCCTTCGGCTTGATCGTTATTCTTGGCGCGCTGATCGCCTTTCTCGCACTGGCACGGCATACGCATATTATTCGCGATGCATCTGCGCCACGCCGGCCGGATGGTCAGAGGCCGTACAGCCTGGCACGCGGACAGATGGCGTTCTGGTTTTTTCTCGTGATCGCCTCCTATTTCTTTCTTTGGATCGTGACCGGCGACATGGATACACTTAATACCTCGGTGCTGGGACTGATTGGGATTAGTGCTGGCACGGCATTGGGCTCCGCCTTCGTCGACGCCAGCAAACCAATTTCGGCAGACTCTTCCGGCAATCAGCCGATCGTCGATGTCACACGGCCACACCTCGAAGTGCTGGCAGAGCTGAAGAAACTGCGAGCCGACACTCAGAAAGAGCTGGAGGCGCTACAGAAAGCACGCGCCTTACTATCCCCGTCGGACAAGCACGCGCTAGACGACAATGAACGGCAGCAGAATGAAGTGCGGGAACGGCTCGCGAATTACCGCTGGCAAAGTGCCTACTTCGCATGGCCGACCTGGAAGGGGGTGATGTATGATCTGCTCGCCGAAAACAACCTTATCAGCTTTCACCGCTTCCAGATTTTTGTCTGGACACTTATCCTGGGAATAATGTTTGTCGCAAATGTTTACAATGAATTGGCCATGCCGGCGTTCAGTGCGACGTTGCTTGGTCTGCTCGGAATCAGCGCTGGCACTTATGTCGGCTTTACGTTTCACTAATCCGAAAAGCCTGGCCAACCGTTGTTCGAAGCAGTACAAGGAAGATAGCGGCTTGACACCGTCTCCGTCATTCTTGCAATTGCTGTTGCCTCTTCGATGATTGCCCGATGGCAGAACTTTCCAAGGCTTACGAACGGCAAGCCGTTGAAGAAAAATGGTATGCGCGCTGGCTGGCGGAGGGCTATTTCACCGCCAATCCCGCGTCCCCGAAGCCACCATTCTCAATTGTCATCCCGCCGCCGAATATCACCGGCGTGCTCACGCTCGGTCACGTTTTAAACAACACCATCCAAGATATCCTTGCCCGACGCGCGCGAATGCAGGGCTTCGAAGTGCTCTGGCTGCCGGGAACCGATCACGCGGGCATTGCTACCCAAACAGCAGTTGAAAAGTGGTTGCGCAAAAACGAAGGCGTAACGCGCCACGATCTGGGTCGCGAGGAATTCCTGCGCCGCGTCGTGGATTGGCAGGATAAACATGGCAGCATCATCATCGAACAACTGAAACGACTGGGATGCTCGTGCGACTGGTCGCGGCAACGCTATACACTGGATGATGCTTACGTTCGCGCTGTCCAAAAAGTTTTCGTTGATCTTTACCGCAAAGGATTAATCTACCGCGGGCGCCGGATGATTAATTGGGATCCGGCGGCGCAGACGGCGGTCTCCGACGAGGAAGTCATTTCCAAACCGCAGAAGGGGAACCTTTACTACGTTCGCTACGAAATCGCGGAAGAGCGCGGACGTTTCATTGAAGTCGCGACCACTCGGCCGGAAACGATCATGGCCGATACAGCTGTGGCAGCTCATCCCAGCGATAAGCGCTATGTCGATTTGATCGGCAAACATGCCTGGCGTCCGCTCGCGCGGGAAAAACTTCCGATCATCGCCGACGAAGCGATCGATCCCGAGTTCGGCACAGGCGTTTTAAAAGTCACCCCCGCACATGACACACTCGATTTCGAGATTGGACAGCGCCATAACCTGCCAGTCGTCGATGTTTTGTATCCTGATGGGAAAATCAATTGTCCGGTCGTTCCGGAGTTGGACGGCCTCGATCGATTCGAGGCGCGCAAAAAAGCGGCTGAATTATTAGAGGAAAAAGGTCTCCTTTCGAAAACGGAGGCATACGAAAACAATGTCGGATTCAGCCAACGAAGCGACGTGCCGATTGAACCGCGGATCAGCGAACAATGGTTCCTGCGCTATCCGAAAACGAAGGAAGCTCTGGCCGTGGTGCGCGACCATCTTATCCGCTTCTTCCCTGCACATTGGGAAAGGGTTTACGCGCAGTGGCTGGAGAACATTCGCGACTGGTGCATTAGCCGCCAGATCTGGTGGGGGCACCGGATACCGGCGTGGTATAGGAAAGAAAAATCCGAAATCCGAAATCCGAAATCCGAAATTTATGTCGGCGTTGCACCTCCCGCTGATCCTGAAAACTGGACGCAGGATCCCGACACGCTGGACACATGGTTTTCGTCTTGGCTTTGGGCTTACGAAACCATGGATGAAGAAACACGGAAGAAATTTTATCCAACCAGCGTTCTGGTAACCGCGCCGGACATTATTTTCTTTTGGGTCGCTCGAATGATTATCGCTGGCCTCGAATTTAAGCCGGGAAAATCCGACCGCGCCGAAGACAGTATCCCATTTCACGATGTTTATTTCACAGGATTGATCCGCGACAAGCACGGTCGCAAAATGTCAAAATCGCTCGGCAACTCGCCCGACCCGCTCGAGCTGATCGACAAGTATGGCGCGGACGGTTTGCGCTTTGGTCTCATGCGCATTGCGCCAAGCGGCCAGGACATCCGCTTCGATGAAAAGCAAATCCAAGAAGGGCGCAACTTCGCGACCAAACTTTGGAACGCTGCTCGCTTTCGGCAAATGCATGGCCCGAGCGACGCCGTGCCAAAGATCGACAATCAACACTTATCCATTTATGCCATCGAAGTTCTCGCGCGGCTGAACGATGCCATCGACGCAATCGATGCAGGTTATCGTGGCTATCAATTCAATGCAGTCGCACAGCGCCTTTACGATTTTTTCTGGAGCGATTATTGCGACTGGTTCATTGAAGCAGCCAAAACGGAAATCTTCGGCAACGACGCGTCACGAAAGAAATCGGCGTTGGCCGTGATGGACGTCGTGCTCTCGACGTTTCTGCGATTGCTCCATCCATTCATGCCGCACATCACGGAGGAACTTTGGTCGGTGCTCGGTCTCGGAAAGGATTCAATTCAATTCGCGCCGCCGCCAGAACGAACCTCTTTGGAGGATGTCGATCTGACGCCCAAGCGACGGCTTGTTCGGGATATTTACGATACAGTCCAGGCTGGCCGCAATCTTCGGACAGAAGCCAAGCTTCTATCCAACAGGAAGATGCGTTTTATTTTACGCACAAATACGAAATCGATCTCTGCCGAAATTCCGACCATCGCACGGCTATTAAACTCCGAAGACGTAACATTGGATCCGAAGTATCAAGCGCAGGCTGGCAATCCCGTCGCGGTCACGCCGCTCGGCGAGATTTTCTTGGCCGTTTCCGCGGCCGACAAAGCAGGGGAACGCGCGCGCCTGGATAAGGAAATTGCAAAGATCGAAAGCGAGCTGCGAACAGTCGAAGGCAAGTTAAAAAACAAGTCCTTTGTCGATCGCGCTCCCACAGCTGTGGTCGAAGAGCATCGACGACGTCTAAAAGATTTTAGTGAGCAACTGGCAAAGTTGAGGCAGGCGCGGGAAGGCCTGAAGTAAACATTATTTTGTGTTCGTCTATCCTGGCGCCACGTCGCTGAAAGAATGCTTTTAGCTCCGGCGTATAAAAGGTTCCATCGTACTCGCAGTTTAACTCAAGCCAGACGCGGCCGCGCGGCGCAAGATGCCTGGAAAGGTCGTCGAGGAAAAATTCCCACTCTGGCACACCCCAAAGATTGGTTTGTTTGTGGTTGTTGAAACAGATCATGAAGGCGGTGACGAGATCGAACTTTGCCCCGAGGTCGGGTAGGGGATCGAAAGCTCGGATTCGCTGGATCACACGACGAACGCCGAGGAGGCGAGTGATGTCTGAAAACATGGGCACGCAGTCCACATCGAGCCCGAGTCCGGAATGTCCCAGCAGTTGGGCGATGTAGAGAAAATACCCCGCACCGCACCCAAGGTCGAGAATGCGCTTCCGGCGTGCCAAATCGAGCTCGATCTCGCGTATCCGTCGGATGCTGATGGCGATCCAACGGTCAAGTTCGAGATACTTCGGCCAATGTTCGCCGGGATTTTCCACAGCGTGCCGGCGGCGAATCTGCTCAAAAGCGGCTGGGTCGATTGTCTCAATAACGCGCTTTGTCTCGAGCGGAAATCGATTCAGACGCAAAATCCGGAGCGTATGTTTCCGTGCGCTGGCTAATCCCGGGCCGCTTACAAGCTTCTTAATCTTGTGACTGAATCGCATCCACAGATAGATCGCACGTTCTGGCGCATCGCAACAATTTCAATTAAACTGCCAATAACATGAGCGTCTGGAAAAAACTGCTCTGGTTTGCCGTTTCGGGGCTAGGGGTGTGGGCGATCGCCATTTTGGCGCTCTCACGCGGCGAACGTATCAGTGCCCTGTGGATCATTGTGGCGGGTCTTTGCGCGCTTTGCATCAGCTACCGTTTTTACAGCAAATGGCTGGCGGCAAAAGTATTGGTGCTGAATGACGAACGAGCCACGCCAGCTATTCTGCAAAACGACAGCAAAGATTATGTGCCAACGAACCGCTGGATGGTTTTCGGGCATCATTTTGCCGCGATTGCTGGTCCGGGGCCGCTGGTGGGCCCGGTGCTGGCAGCGCAATTTGGGTTCTTGCCCGGCACGCTCTGGATCTTGATCGGCGCAACGCTAGGCGGCGGCGTGCACGATATGATCGTCCTTTTCGCGTCGATCCGGCGCCGCGGCAAAACGCTGGGTCAGATGGTGAAAGAAGAAATCGGACGCGGCGTCGGTGCGCTCGCCTTGATCAGTGTGTTGGCGATCATGATTATTTTGCTAGCAGTGCTCGCGCTCGTCGTGGTTCAAGCTCTCGCGCAAAGTCCATGGGGCGTTTTCACCATCGCGATGACCATACCCGTAGCGTTGATCATGGGAATTGGCTTGCGCACGGGAAAAGTGAGCGTGATGGCGGTCACCATTTTCGGATTGCTCGGCTTGGCGTTTGGGGTTTGGGGCGGACAATTCCTCGCGCACTTTCCCGCGATTGAAGCGTGGTTTCGACATGACCAGAAATGGCTCGCATGGGCGATCATGATTTATGGACTGGCCGCCTCCATCCTTCCGGTGTGGATGTTGCTTACGCCGCGCGATTATCTGAGCACGTTTTTGAAGCTTGGCACGGTTGCGATGCTCGCCGCCGCCGTGCTGCTGATCAATCCGACATTGCAAATGCCGGCGATCACAAAATTCATCGACGGCAGCGGTCTCGTATTTGCTGGCCCGGTCTTTCCTTTTGTATGCATCACGATCGCTTGCGGTGCAGTTTCAGGTTTCCATTCTCTCATTGCCTCGGGCACAACGCCAAAAATGGTGAGGCGTGAATCGCGAATACGTAGCATCGGTTACGGCGCAATGGTGACCGAAATGATGGTCGCTTTGATGGCGATGATCGCGGCCTGCGTGCTCCAGCCAGGCGAATACTTTGCGATTAACTCAAAGGGGACGCCGGCCGAAGTGGTCGAAAGAGTAACCGCCTCTGGGTTTCCGGTTACAGAACAACAAATGACGCGGCTCGCCGCAGATCTCGGGGAATCCACCATGTTCAGTCGTGCAGGGGGCGCGCCGACTTTCGCCGTTGGTATGGCGCACATGTTCGCGCGAATCTCGGCCAAACCAACGGCACTCGCGCTATGGTACCACTTCGCAATCATGTTTGAGGCCCTGTTCATTCTCACAACGATTGATGCCGGAACACGGGTGGGACGGTTTTTGCTTCAAGATTTCTTAGGCAATCTCTGGCGTCCCCTTGGCAATACGCGTTCATGGAGCGCGAACCTTTTTTCAAGTGTCTTGCTGGTCGCGGCGTGGGGGTGGTTTTTGTATGTTGGGGTCATCGATCCTCTTGGTGGCATCAACTCACTTTGGCCTCTTTTCGGATTGGCTAATCAATTGCTTTCAGTCGTCGCGCTCTGCCTTGGTACGACGATTCTGATCAAAATGCATAAGGCGAAATATCTTTTTGTCACGGTGCTGCCGCTTTGCTTTATGTGTGCGGTCACGTTTTCGGCTGGTTATCTGAAGGTCTTCTCCCCGGATCCCAAACTCGGTTTTTTAAGTGGCGCGCAATCGCTTTTGCGTGAGGCAGCGAGAATTGCCGATCCGGCAAAGGCCGCTGATTTGGCACGGCAAGCAAGCGTCTGGCAATTCGACGCTCTGGTTGCTGTTTTCTTTCTCGGGCTCGTCTTCCTGATCGTGCTTGGCTCGGCACGACAGTGGTGGCAGCTTCTACGCGGGACCAGACGGGTGGCCTTGCACGAAAGCGAATTCGTGCGGATCAGCGCTACGTAACTGGCCGAGTTTTAGCCGCGTTGTTGCTCCAGAACGAAACATTTATACGCGTGTCTCGCCTTGGATTCGTCATTGCTTCGTCATTCCTCCTGGCGATTTCTTGGAGTTCAGCAACGAATCCATCAGTCCAAGAAGCGGCGTTGGCTTGAATTACCGGCGTCGAGTATCCGGTATCAATGATTTCTGGAAAAACAATCGGCTCCGCGCCAGCCTTCTCAGCTCGACGAGAAAGTCGCGAACCTTGAGAAGATTTGCGTCGGGATCACCGAGCAAACAGGAGATTTTAACGGCAGCGATCTTCATGTGGATTCAGGAAACACCCGATAACGCGGACTGCGCGGCAAGGGCTTTACGGTAACCGAAAAATTCACGTTCTTTAATGATCCGTACGACTTCCGACGGAACCATTCGCTCCCACCGGCTGTCTCCGGACTGCAATTTAGCCAGCGCGTCCGGCGGGTAGATCCGCAAATAATCGGGATGATAGTCGGTAATCTCCTCGATGTATTGATTATCGATCAAATAATGAAACAGGGAGCGCAGGTTCGACGCGACCTTGACCTGTTTTGCGCTGACAATCTTTCCTGTCGCTTCATCGATCATCGGATAAACGTAAAGCTTTAGTCCTCCCTTAAACATTCGGCCCAAGCGCTTCGAGAATTCCGCCCTCGAGATTCAAGTAATATTTTTCGTCGAAGATCTCCATCAAGCTGGGTACGCCCACGACAAGGCCGATCATCTTGTTCGTGTAACGAGAGAGATAGCCGGCGAGCCGATAATACTCGCCGAATCTCGAGATCAAGACCGTCCGTCCGAGCGCGCCGAGAATATCCACGCGCGTGAGAAAATCAGCGTGATTGAGCTGCCCTTCAGCAAGCAAATTCTCAAGCGTCATTTTCATGAGGACGACGAGATCTTCTTCCGAACAACCTGACTGCGCGAGAAAGACGCGGCGCGCACCGTCCAGCATGTCGTTCGTGGCGTAGGTGACAGGTCGAAAACTCCCTCGTTCGACCAAGATCGCCTTTTTGAAAAAAACCTCGGCAGGCTGCACGGTCTCTCCGTCTGCCCTAAACATCACTGCGTTCGTCAAGCCCTGGCTGACTAGCTGCAAACTCATTAGCCGATTGTCGACTCGTTTAAAGGCGGATCCTGAGAATTTGATCATGTCCACTTCGATCCGGCCCGGAGCGAGGTTTTCCTAAAGCGATGAAATTAGTGTTTCCGGCTCGTGATAATAAAACGCGCCGTAGAGCAGATTCACCCCGATGACCCCAAGCACTTCTTGTTGGTCAACGTTTGCTTCATCAAGCATCCGCACGTGGATAATAATCTGGCTTGGGTCGCCGCGTTTTTCAGACTGAAATCGCACGCCCAGCCAGCCGTGTGATTCATTGTGCCGTTTAAAACTGCGCGCCGCAACTGTATCTGCGAAAACGAAAAATGTTTTTTCCGCTCCAAGCCTTTTGTTAAGCCGTTCCACCAGAAGATCGTACTCATGGTTGAGCATTGTTTGGAGGCGGATGCGGCTGACGTAACGATCCGTGGGACCGTAAATTGCGTCGCTGAAGGGTCATATCGTAGGCCAACATCGTCTTGGCGATGGTGCCGGCCGCAGCACCCACGTGGAAAAACCGGCGCGCCACTTCCTGGCCCGCGCCGATCTCGGCAAACGTTCCATACTTATTGGCATTCAGGTTAATCTGAAGAGCCTTTTTGTCGGTGCCGATCTCCATTTCCGGGTTCATGCGTAACATCAAAGATGTAAGCATTTGCCGTCTTCTCAACCGAGCAAATGCTGAAGCGTCAATTTCTGATTGTTTGCTCGGCTTTCGGCGGTCCGGAGATCGCCGTTTACAAGCGCACCAATTCCGTGCTTTTAACCGGTATCCAGCCCCGCAACTTATTCGGCAAGACTGCATAAACCCAGTCGCCGCGAGTGCTCAGGATTTTTACTTCGCTACCTGGAGGCAGCGCTAGGACGCTGTTCGCAGTGTCGGCCGTCGCAAGGCGCGCTTGCACGTCTTGGCCCGTCACAATCGCCAGCGCACGGCCTTTGCTGCCGTGGTCGAGTCCATAAACCGCCAAAGTCGCGATGGCGAAGATGAAGAGCGAAAGAATCGACAAGGCGATCGTGGCGGCCGATCGCCGGCGACCGAAGATCAGTCTGACAATACAAAAAACTCCAACCCAAAAAGCAACAGCTGCCGCGATGCTGTATTGATTGCTATTGGCAAATTGGAGATAGCGTTCCGGCCAGCTTTGTTGCATCTCCAGCGCACGCGCTTCATCGCGCGCGATCTGCAAATTGGCGGTCGCTTCGGGATGATGTCGCTCCAGCGCGAGCGCGCGCTCATAATTGAGAATCGCGTGCCCAAAATCGCCTGTGCGGAAGTAAGCGTTGCCGAGATCATAAAGCAGGTTTGCGCTCCATTGCCCAGAGCCGACCAGGGTTTTATAACCGGAGATTGCCTCCTTGAAATTGCCCTGTGCGTAATCCTGGTTCGCCTTTGCAAAGTCGCTATCTAATTGCGCAAACGCCGACGAAGTCGAAACCGCGCAGAGAAGAAATGCGAGTAATCTTGCGTAGTTTTTCATTTCAAATGTTCAATCAATTCCAGCACGTCGCGGCGACTCTCCGGGGAAATCTTTTCCGATCCGTTGTGGGTTCCGCTGTATTGCAACTCGTCGCTTTGTTCGAACAACCGGCGCAACCGCTCACGCGAATCGCCGTTTAGTCCAAATGTATCGGCCGCCGTTTCCAGATCGACCGTGTTTGGATCCACATTGCGCGCTAGGGCAGCTTTTACCCGAACGACTCTGGAAGCCTCTGCATAATACTCTCGCGGCGACGCGTCGCTACGATGCAATTTGCGCATTAGTTCGACAGCTTCATGCTGCAGCGCAGCGATGCGTCGTGCCTCGCGATTATTGATCCTGGCTTGCCGAATTTTCCATCCGGCAAATCCAATCAACGCAAGCAATGGAACCAACTGGACCGTCCAAAAAAGCCGGCGAGCGTAAAGTGGCCCGAACGATTGTGCTACGGTGGACCGTTCCGTCAGTTGATACAAAATATCCTGCGGCTTCTGGACCGGCGTCGGAGCAGCAACTGCAGCCGGGGGCGGTGACCCCGGCGGGACTACGGCCGCACCTGCATCTGCCAGTGCGCCACCTTGCACATTGATCGCAATCGGATCGCTACGCAGGGTCACATATTGCTCCTTCACTGGATCGAAATAGGAAAATGCCATCACTGGCATGCTTTGCTTCTTTTCGTTGGGTGAAAGCACTGTTTCGAAAGTTCTCGTGCCGCTTATGCCGACATCATCGTCCTGCTTGAACTTGGAAGATGGCGGATATTTGTGCCAGCCGTGCTCGTCCTCAATCCCGGGCGCATTGACTCGATCGAAATTGCCGCGTCCGGAGATCGTCGTTGTAACCGTAATTGGATCCCCCACTTGAACACTCTTGGGCTTCGCATCCGTTGTCATTGTGAAATTCCCGATCGCCCCTGAAAAATTCGCCGGCGCGTTTTGCGGCAACGGTTTTACGTCGAAAGCTACAGGTTCGCTGTTGATTTCTATCTCGCGCCGCTCGCCAACTTCGCCAAATGGATCGGAGAAAAAAGGATCGGAGAACGGATCGTCCAGATTAAACAAGTCGAATGGCGAACGCGAGCGCGGCGAACTTGGCCTTCGCGGGGTCAACACCTGCGCCTTTGCCTTAACCGGTCCGATTTCAAAATTTCCCGCGCGGGCCGCAGCGATCGCAGTCTTAAATGTCACAACATCGTAAGTTCTGCCGCTAATCGTCTCCCGATTCTCTCCGGATTGCTGCAACTTGTGCGCAGTAAATCCTTGTCCGGTAATTTCGGGAAGGTCGATCAGCCTTGGATGGGTGCGCGGATCAAATCCGAGCCGAATCTGAACAGGGACGATCTCGCCGACAAAGGCAGTTTTCTTCGGGACGATCAATTCGGCAAAAACGAGTTTGCTCGCATTACCCGGTCGCGCATTCTGAGCCGGGCGAGAGGCAGATGAACGACCAGGTGAATCGGCAACGTTCAATGTCAATTCCGGTGTCCGCAGCGATTTGCCGCCGACGAGGATTGTCTGGGACGGAATCGCAAACTGGCCCGCTTTGAGCGGCAGGATTGCGTAATTATAAGTCACGCTCGAGGTGGTCGTGAAATTGCGCATTTCGAATTGGCGCGATGTTCCGGTCGCGTGAATCTCCAGACCATCGATCGAGATGTGCTCCGGTGGTTGCGCATTTCCCGCCCCTGTTACCTTGATTTGCAACTCGACCATTTGGCCGACAACGGCCTCCGAGTTACTCAAGACTGCCGTCACGCTCGGCGGTTCAGCAAACGCTCGATTGTCTTCTGCAAACGCGATCAACGCGCCAAGCAAAACCGCCATGGGAATCCGTGATCGGTGCATCGACATCTCCATCAACCATTAACTATCAACCATCAACTCTGCTCGTCGCTACCAGTCGTTATAGACATGACGCGTTGCCTTGCGTTCATCAAGTTGAACGCGAGCCTCCTCATCTTTCATCGATTCAAGAAGCGCCTCGGCTTGACGTTCGCTCATCTGCCCCTCCTTTTCCGCTTTGGCCTGGGCAGCCTGCACATCTTTGTCTGGCGGTTTTGCCGATTTGTCTCCGCCAGCTCCTTTCAATTCGCCAGCGAATTTCCTCTGCGGCGATTCCTCCGGCGTGGCGGATGGTGTCGGATTCTCCTCTCCACCTTCACCTTCTCCCGGCGAAGGCAAGGGCGTTTCATTTTCTCCTTCGCCCGGGCTGGGTGATTGTTCATCCTGCCGTTCTCCGGGCGATGGTGAGGGCTGATTCGCTTGCTGCTTTTCCGCGCCTGGCGAAGGAGAGGGGCTTTCACCGGGTTGTTGTTGCTGATTTTTTCGTGGTTCGTTCTTTGCCTGAGCTTGGTCCTTTTGCTTTTTCTCCTCTTGATCTTTGTCGCTGCCAGATTGGCCTGGTGACTGTTGATCCTTGGACTGTTGTCGTTGATCTTTTTGCGGTTGCTGTCCCTGAGCGCTCTGCTGCTGGTTTTGCTGTTTCTGTTGTTGTTGTTGTTTCTCCTGCTGCTGCTGATCGCTTGCGCCTGAGCCGGATTGCTGATTCTGTTTGTCTTGTTTGTTCTTCTGCGGCGGTGATGGAGAAGGGGAAGGTTGTTGCTCCGGGTTTTTCTTATTTTTTAGTTCCTCGATTTTCTTCTTTACGTAATCGTAGTTTTCTTTCGCCTCTTTGTCTTGCGGTTCCAGCTTGAGCGTCTGCTCGTAATGATCGAGCGCGTTTGTCCAGTCGCTAAGCTTTTTGTCGTCGCTTTTTTGTGTTTCGCCACGCTGGTAAAGTGTGTTGCCGAGATTGTAATGGCTCTTGCTCTGCAGTCGCGTTTCGGGAGAGAGCAACGCCTGACTAAACGATTCCAACGCCTTGCCATAATCTTTGAGCTTGTAGGCGGCTGCACCTGAATCGAACTGAAGTTTGTCCTCAGCACGCGATTGCGGATGCGATTTTAACGTTTCCTGAAACTGGCTGTAAGCATCCTCGAACTTCCCGTCACGATACGCTTCCAGCCCTGGAGTCGCCGCGAAAGCCAACTGGCAGAGAATGATCAGCAGCGCACCCGTCGCAGCTGTCATTTTTACGGGCGCGGGAACGTGAATTCGCTCGCGTACGCGCTTGCGTTCGCCAATCAAGATCGACAATGCGAGAGGGACGAGCGCCGCGCCTAGCGGCCATTCGTAACGTTCAATCGGGCGGCGCGAAAAACGCACGTCGATCTCAGCGGCTTGCATCTTTGCCAGTCCTTCGTCGTAAATCTGTTGCATCGTGCGTGGCCCGTTTTCCAAATGGAGATAAAATCCGTCCGTAGTCTGGGCGATTTCGCGCAGACGTTTTTCATCCAGCTTAGATTTCACGACCTGACCGGCGGAATCTTTAACGAAAGCCGTTTCGCCGTTTTCGCCGGTTATTGGAATAAGCGAACCTTGCGGGGTACCCACACCGATCGTAAAAATGCGCACGCCTGCGTCGGCCGCGATTTTGGCGGTTTTCACGGCATCTCCGCTTAATTCTTCGCCGTCGGTAAAAATGATGAGGGCGCGATTTCCTGTTGCGCTTTTCCCGAAGCTCTGCGTAGCGAGGGTAATGGCGCTCGAGATGTTCGTGCCGCCTTCAGGAATCGTCTTGGCATCGAGATTATTGATCGATTCCATCACCGCTTCGTAATCAATCGTGAGCGGTGCTTGTAAGAAGGCGCGGCCAGCAAAAGCGATCAGGCCAACGCGATCGCCTTGCAACTCATTGATCAAATCCTGGGCCGCAAGCTTGACACGCTCAAGCCGGTCAGGCTGTATGTCATTGGAAAGCATGCTGCGCGATGTGTCCACTGCGATTAGAAGATCCAGACCTTTCCGTTTTACATCCTCAAACGTATAACCCCAGCGCGGCTGTGCCAGACTGAGTAGACCGAACGAAAGGCCGAGCAACTGCAGCGCAAATCTCACTACCCGCCGCGGACGATTTACCGTTCCGGCAAGTTGCGGCAACAACCGCGCTGAAACAAACTCCTGCAAGCGTCTGAGTCCGAGACGCTCTGCGCGAATAAAGAACGCCATCAGAATCGGGATCAAAAGTAATCCCCAAAGCCACTCTGGTGCGCCAAAGCTCATAGAATTTCGTTAAATCGTTAAGTCGCTGGATCCGGTTTTCACGGCAATTTCTTCCAGATTGTTTGCGACAATAGAATCTGCGCGAGCAGCAATCCACATCCGCTCATGAGACATAGGGGAAATAGGTCGCGGTACTGCTGATATTTTTTCACACTCACGGTCGATTTTTCCAGCTTGTCGATGTCGTCATAGATTCGTTCGAGCGATTTGGTATCGGTCGCGCGAAAGAATTGTCCGTCTGCAATTTTCGCGACCTCCCTTAAACCCGTTTCGTTAAATTCCACAGGTTGATTTTCATAAAGCAAATTGCCCAAGACATCGGTTAATGGACCTCTTGAAGTGAATATCGGCGCCGGAGCGATTCCATTGATTCCGGCCCCGATGGCGTAGAAGCGAATTTTTAACGCTTTCACTGCTTCGGCGGCCGTATTGGGCGGAATTTTCCCCGCATTATTTTCTCCGTCCGTTAAGAGCACGAGCACCCGGCTCTTTGCGCGTTTATCGTTCAACCGGTTGGCTGCTGCTGCCATGGCCGACCCAATTGCGGTGCCGTCCTCAACGAGCCCAATGCGCACTCTTTCCAGATTTTGCAAAAGCCAATCGTGATCCAGGGTCATTGGACTAACGACATAAGGACGGCCCGCAAACGCAATGATGCCGATGCGATCATTCGGTCGAGCTTCGATAAATTTCCGTGTTACTTCACGGATCGCATCCACGCGCGTCGCCTCCTGGCCGCCGATTGTAAAATCTTTCGTCAACATCGATCCGGAGACATCGAGCGCGAGGATAATGTCGATCCCGCTCGCCTCTACCTGAGTAAGACTCTTCCCAAGCTGCGGACGCGCGAGTGCGACGACAAAAACTGCGATCGACGCCAGCAGCAACATTCGCAGAATTTTGCCGACGCGCGCCGCGCTCTGTTTCCCAATTGCGTGAAGGGTCGCTGTGGATGAATAAGTCAACGCGGCGGCGGGTCCGCGTTTCCCGCGCAAATATGCAAGCAACGGGATCGCCAGCAGAAGCAACAGCAGCCACGGGCGGGCGAACGTCAATGCGCTATTTGCCGACCACAAATCAAACAGGCGCAAGTTGGCCTCCTTGAACAAAACGGATCGCTTCTTCCAGCAACAATTGACTGTCAGAGTAGGTCGCTTCGTAACGCGCGAACTTGATCAAATCGCATCGGTTCAAAAAATCTTCGAGCAGCGATTTTTCGTCTTCCGAGAACGGCGATGTCTTTCTAAGCCCGGCGAGAAATTCCACGGAAGTTTGCCGGGTCACTGGTAGGTTGAACTGTTCCGTCACGTAGCGCCGAAGAATGTCGGAAACGCGAATACTGAACCGGTACGGCTTAATCGTTTCAATCTCGGCCTGCATTTGCTCGAGGATTGCCAGAGCGCGCTCGCGCGGTGATTGAATCGGTGCCGAACGTCGTCGCAGGGCCCTTGCGACAAGCCAGGCGATCAACCCGATGATCGTGAGTGAGACAAACACTCCGAGAAAAATCAGCCAGGGTGGAATCAGAGAGTAATCAACGGGCGGTGCAATATCGTGAAATTCTTCTGCCAGGAAGGCGGGAATCAAGATCGACATACCAACGTTGTTCACGACCGAATAGCCAGCCGACGTTCGCGTTGTTTGAAGAACGACCGCAGCGGCGGTAAATAGTCCCTCCCGGTTTGCAGGGCGATTCCGTCAATATTGTTCCGTCGAAGCGTGCGCGAAAGTTCTGTTTCGTGTTCATTGACCAGATCGGAAAAACGCGTCCGTGTTGTACGATCAGCCGTGTTGATCTCGATTTGATCGCCGGTCTCGGCATCTTCCAGGGTAATGATGCCGATGTTCGGCAGAACCTTTTCTCGTTCGTCATGAATGTGGATGGCCACAAAATCGTGTCGTCGTCCGCTCACCGCCAGCGCTCGCGAAAAATCGGGTGCTTGAAAGTCTGAAATAAAAAAGACGACTGCGCGGCGGGTGACGATTTTATTCAGATAATCGAGCGCCAGCGCCGGTTCTGTCCCGCGTCCCCGCGGTTCGAAGAACAGAATCTCGCGGATGAGCCGCAATGTGTGCGAACGGCCCTTTTTTGGCGGAATAAAAAGTTCAACCCGATCAGTGAAGAGAACGAGACCAACCTTGTCGTTATTTCGGATCGCGCTGAAGGCCAGCAAACAAGCGACCTCTGCAGCCAGCTCGCGCTTGGACTGGGAGACGCTTCCGAAATTTCCCGAGGCGCTGACGTCGACAACGAGCATGACCGTAAGCTCACGCTCCTCCGTAAATTTTTTCACAAACGCCGTGCCCAGCCGCGCGGTGACGTTCCAATCGATTGTGCGAATTTCATCGCCCGGCTGATATTCGCGCACGTCTTCAAAATTCATTCCACGGCCTTTGAAGACGCTGTGGTAATCGCCGGCGAACGCAGTCTCGACCAGACCGCGTGTCTTGATTTCCAGTGTCCTGATTTTTTTCAAGATTTCCGCCGCGTCCATCGGAAGTGAGAGGTGATTTGTGATTAGTGAGAAGTGGTTATGCGAAAAACTCTTCGATGTTGGATGACTGTTCAACGGTCGCGTCCGTCTCTTCTACGCGTAGAATCGCTCGATAATCTGTCGCTGGAGAATGCTTACAGAAGTCGTCCGCACGGTCGATCATACGCGAAAGCATTTGACCTATCGAAACGTATTTGGAATCAAGCACGTCGAATTGCTCAGGGAGAAGATAGCCGGAATCTTGCGCATCGTCTAACCAGGACTGGCCCTCTGTGGCTTCGCCGAGACCTCATCGAGCTTGCTGACAAACACGGCCTTGTAGCGACGTCGGCCCCACGCCTCCGCGATCATTGCTTTTACCGCACGCGAACTTCGCCGAATCTGGTCGGTTAAAGAATAACGTTCCTCGGCAGGAAATTGGCGACTTAAGAGGAATATCGTTCCTGCTGCGTCTCGAGCTGCTTGGTAAACCTTCAAGTCTCGAAATGACCTAGCAATCACAGTAAAAACTTCTCACTTCTCACCAATCATCTCTCCCACTCCGTTCAGGGCACAGGCAGCCCTGCAAAAATCCGCTCGATGATCGTCTCACTTGTAACCGCTTCTGCCTCGGCTTCGTAGCTGACGATGATGCGGTGCCGTAGCACGTCAGGGCCGATGCTCTTCACGTCCTGCGGCGTAACGTATCCGCGGCCGTTCAGGAACGCGTGAGCGCGCGCGCCGAGCGCGAGATAAATCGTCGCGCGAGGAGAAGCGCCGTAACGAATAAGTCCCTCGAGTCGCAGATTGTACGCTGCGGGTTCGCGCGTCGCCCAGACGACATCGACGATGTAATCTTTCACGCGGTCGTCGATGTAAATGCTGTTGACCACGTCTCGTGCCGCGATGATCTGCTGAGGCTCAATCACCGGATCTACTCGCAAATCCGGCGCCGAAGTCGCCATTAGGTCGAGAATCGTTCGCTCCTCGGATTTTTGCGGATAACCAATGTTTAATTTGAACATGAAGCGATCGAGCTGCGCTTCGGGCAGTTGATACGTTCCTTCCTGTTCAATCGGGTTTTGTGTCGCGAGAACGAGAAACGGGTCGGAAAGCGGATAAGTTTGTTCGCCAATGGTGACCTGCCGCTCCTGCATCGCTTCGAGCAGCGCGCTCTGCACCTTGGCCGGTGCACGATTGATTTCGTCTTGAATGCATGCCGCCATTGTTTTAACAGTCAGCGTTTTGGCCAGCCCAGGAACGCCCTCGAGCAGGATATGACCATTGGCGAGCAGACCGAGCAAAAGGCGGTCGACCAAATACTTCTGGCCAACCACAACGTGAGCAACCTGTTGCCGGAGCGGCGGAATCCATTGGCCCAGTTCTCGCACCTCCTGCGTAATCTCCTGCGTCGATTTCATACGGTGTGGTGAGACACGCCGGCGAGGAGAATGTTCGATCAAAGAATTGCAGCTGATTGGTTGCCTGCCGCGTCGAAATTGCGGAAAGGCCGGCGCTACCCATAGGACGACGGCTATCGCGTAAGATCGACGCCTACTTTTCGCGCGTCTCGCTACGCGGACGTAACCTCAAGATTATCGGAAGCCCGGGATAAGCTTGCGCTTTGCGAATGCGAGCCTCCAAATAGCGACGATACGCTTCGCTGAACAAACGGGGATCATTCACGAAGAGAACAAACTCTAGAGGCTGGAGCTGTCGGTCTTGGTTCCCACTGGTTTGCACTGCGTAAAACAACTTAAGGCGATGACCGGAAATGATCGCTGGCGGATTGGCGGCAAAGGCTGCTCGCAACAATCGATTTAGAACTCCCGTGCCCACATGCTGCTGCGCTGCACGTCGAACGTGTTCTATGAGCGTAAACAATTTGCCGATGTTTTCGCCCGTAAGCGCGGACGCAATCAAGGCAGGCGCGTAATCGAGAAAGAAAATTCGCGCGCGCGTTTCATCTACAAGTTGCGCCATCGTCTGCTTTTCCTTGCGTTTCGGTTTGATCAAATCCCACTTGTTCAAAACAACAATTGCTGGTTTGCGCGCCTTTTGAATTAATCCGGCAATCCGTTTGTCCTGCGCCGTCACCCCCATCGTAAGATCGACAATGAGCACGCAAAGGTCGGCGCGACGAATGCTCCGTTCCGCGCGCATCACGCTGAAGACTTCGACTGAACTGGAATGTTTACTACGTCTGCGGATCCCGGCGGTATCGATAAAGAGAAATTCCTGACCGTCCCGCTGATAAGAGATATCGACGGCGTCGCGCGTTGTTCCCGGCAGCTCGCTCACAATGGCGCGCTCGCTTCGCACAATCGAATTGATCAGCGAAGATTTGCCGACATTTGGCCGGCCGATGATCGCGATGGCGAGAGGATGTTTGATGTGTGATGTTCCGTATTTGATTTCTGCCGAAGCGAAGGACAAAGGGACAAGTTGATCTATTGCCCGGAGTAATTCCGAGATTCCGCGATTGTGTTCGGCACTAACAGATTGGCTCCGTGAAAATCCGAGCGACGCGAAATCTGCTACCAGATTTTCCTGTTTGTCATTGTCGATCTTATTAATGACAAGCACGACCGGCTTACGTGATTTGCGCAGCATGCGGGCGAGTTCCTGATCGACCGGAGACAAGCCATGTTTTGCGTCAACGATAAAAAGCAGAATGTCGCTCTCTCGAATGGCTCCTTCGACTGCGCGGCGAACCTGCGTGGTCAATTTGGACTCGCCTACGCCGGCAACGCCGCCGGTATCCCATACGACAAATGGCTGAGTGCCGCGCGTACAGACAGCCGAGATTCGATCGCGCGTTATCCCAGGTTGATCGTGCACGATGGCGATGCGGCGACCAATCAGGCGATTAAATAGCGCCGATTTGCCCACGTTGGGCCGTCCCACGATCGCGACATTCGGCGATTTGTTCGTGCCGTTCATCGCGCGAAAACGCTGGCCTCAATGTTTTGTCGCGTGGGCGTGCCCTTCAGCTTGCAGCTGTCGCACTCCGTCCGAAACGTAAACAACGCCGGAAACAAGCGTGAACAATCCAGCACCGATCACGATGTAGAACAGAGGAATAAAGTGAAATTGCAACATCACCCATCCAATCGCGATCATTTGCGAAACAGTTGCGACTTTCCCAGGCCACCGTGGTTTCACCTGCACCTTGCCGTTAAGCAAATATAACACCATGGCGCCAACGAGGATGACGGCATCGCGCGAGATGACAAGAACAGGAAACCATGCTGGAAATCTCCCGTAATCAGGATCAATTTCGCTCCAGTTGCTGATGCTTAGCGTAATGATGCCGCTCAGAAGCAAGCCTTTGTCAGCAATCGGGTCAAGAATGACTCCAAGCGAGCTCCTCTGATTGTAGCGGCGAGCTACGAACCCGTCCAGGCCATCGCTCACTGCAGCGATCAGGAAAATGGCGATGGCCGTGAAGCGTTGCCACTCCAGAGGCGCGCCCCGTTGGATGCTTTGCCCATAATAGATAGCCATCGTGACGAAAGCCGGAATCATCAAAATCCGGACAACTGTGATTTTGTTGGCAGTCGTCATAAGGCGGGAGTGACGTCAAAAGGTGAAAGCCTCAGCCAAACTTGCAAGCAATTTGGCCCGGATGTGTGACACAGGCATCTTGCCTGTTTGGTCGAGCATGCTTCAGCCTGGGGCGCTGACGGCAGGCAGGGTGCCTGCGCTATGTTACGGCATTGGCAATCAAACGCACCTGCCAGCAGCCGTGCCAATAGGGATCATTAAGTTTCGAGCACAACTAACCCTGCCGTGGCCATAGCTTTATGCCGGCCTTCGGAGAATTCCTTGATCATCTTCTTGTTAAACGCTCGAATGTCATCCAAGAGGTCATGGTTCTGCCGCGGACCAGACCCGCGCTGATGAGCACTTGCGGTCCATGGCAGATGGTCGCCACCGGTTTTCCCTCGCGGAGGAAATGACGCGTAAATTCAAGCGCATTCTCATTTGCTCGCAACGCATCAGGATTTAACAACCCACCCGGAATCATGAGTGCGTCGAATTCTTCGGGGCGCGCTTGGTCCACTGCAAGATCGACATCGAACCTGTCACCTTTGTCGGCATGATGCATGCCCTGGATTTTGCCGGACTTTAGCGAAACGATTTTCGTTTCTGCGCCAGCTTCATCGAGTGCCTGACGCGGCTTTGTCATTTCCACTTGCTCAAAACCATCCGCCACAAGGATGGCCACTTTTTTCCCATCAAGTTTTCCTGCCATAAGATTCGCTCCCGGTGAAATTGATTAGTTGGGTCATGAGAATTGACGTACTAAAGCTACGAACCGAAAGAGCATTTTGGACGTAACTGACGACACAGTGCTCAGCGCTGATCCGCGGACGCAGTTGTGCTCGCCTCTCCAGACGGAACTTTGAAATCCTCGATCTGCTCTTTGATTTCGTGGACGAAGTTGGCCGCCCCGGCGCCGTTAACGACGCGGTGATCGAACGTAAGTGAAAGCGTGACGACTTCGGCGGTTTCGTTTTTCTTCCCGTTTGGAATCAATTCGCGATGGGCTGTGCCGACGAAAAGCGTGCCGATCGATGGCGGCACTACAATCGGCGCGCCGGCTTTCACGCCAAACGCGCCGAGACTTGTGATCACGACCGGTGCGTTCATGGCATCGACACGGCCGCTACGGGTTGCATCGACAGTAGCGCTATAAATCTTTACAAATTCAGGCCAGCTTTTCTTGTTTGCATCGACAATGACCGCAGTGGCGAGGCGATCGCCTTCCAGGGCAACCGCAACGCCGAGATCGAAATTATCGTTTTCGATGATCTGATCGTTTTCGAGAACTAATCGACGGAACGGCGCGTGTTTTTCCATGGCGCGCACGACTGCCCACGCGATCATCACGGAAGGCGAGGGGGCGTTCTTTCCATTTTTCTTTTTAGCTGCATCGCGCGCCTTGCGAATTGCATCCCAGCGCGCATCGATTTGCAAGTTAGCAGGAATCACGTGGCTCAGTTTGCGCGTGATCGTGGGCGAAAGGGCAGGTGCAATTCTGGTGTAGGAGCGCGTGTCCTCAGGCGCAGGTCGCGTCTCTTTGCGGCTGGGGACAGCCGCCTCTACACCATCGCCTGAAGCCTTTGCTGTAGCTTGAAATTGATCCGCGGGCGACGCTTCACCGGTGAGAATAGTACCGAGTTCCTGACCGATCTCGACCGTTTCACCTACTTTTGTTTTCCATTCGCCCATTACGCCGGCGAACGACGACTCTATTGGATAGACCGCTTTGTCGGTCTCAACTTCACAAAGTGGATCGTCAAGTGCGATAGCGTCCCCCTGTTTTTTCAAAAGCGAAACAATTTTGGCGTTCCGAATTCCTTCGCCCATCACCGGGACGATGATGCTTTGCGCGCGTTGCTTGCCCATGCCTGCGGTGTAGGGGCGGGTGGCCTCACGCACAATCTCGGCTTCTTTGCCGCTGGGGACAGCCGCCTCTACGGCAACTGCGCGTTCCTGTTTTTTTGCAACAGAGCGTTTGAGTGCGGCGACGATACGCTCCACATCTGGCAGCGCACAGTATTCGTAGATCGGATTGTAGCCAATCATGACGTTGGCTTTGCTGACGAGAATCGGCGGGCTGATCATCTCATTCCAAAGTTCCGGTTTGCCGGTCACATGCGAAATGATCATCTGACCCACGCTGCAATTTTCGGTGTCTTCCTGCACAACCACGAGCCGCCGGGTTTTTTGCACTGATTCCTCAATCGTGTCGCGGTCCCAGGGCATGATCGAACGCAGATCGATCAACTCCACGCTCATTTCGTGTTCGATTCTCGCGATTGCTTCGAGAGATTTCTCGATCGTGTTGCCCCATGCAACCAGCGTGAGGTCAGAGCCCCTCGTGCGCCTGCAAGCCTGACCCAACGGGACAGCACGAATTGGCTCTGCATATTCGTGTTCGGCCCAGAGCAGATGTTTGGGAATCAGAAAGATCACGTGATCCTCGGCATGCATCGATGTCCAAAGCAATCCAGCTGCGTCTTTGGGCGTGCTCGGAATGACGATGCTCAGACCGGGATAATGTGCGAGCGCCGATTCGTTCGCCTGACTGTGCCACAAGCTGCCGCCGGGCAGATATGCACCATACGGCGCATAAATCACGGCAGGGCATTTCCAATTGCCGAAGGATCGCCAGCGCAAGGTCGAGATATTGGTGACGAGCTGGTTGAATCCTGGATAAATGAAATCGATAAATTGCAACTCAAAGACCGGGCGTTTGCCGTAGGAGGCTAGGCCGCAGGCAACACCGAGAATGGTTGACTCAGCGAGCGGCGAATTGAAGACTTGTTTCGGGAACTCGGTTGAAAGCTTTTGCGTAAGGCGAAACACGCCGCCTTTTGGATCTTCAATGTCTTCGCCGAAGATGATGCGTCGCGGATCTTCTTCGAGACCAGCGCGCAATGTTTTGTTTACGGTGTCACCGATGCGGTATTTCCCTGCCGGCAGGATTTCTTTATCAATCCTTTGCGGCGGTTTCGCGACATTCGCGAGAAGCTCATTAGGCGACGGATCCTCGGCCTTCTCTGCATCACTGTACTCCCGGCGGATACGTTCCTTTATTTCCGTATCGATCTTTACAAATTCCTCGGCGGTGATTACACCTTCCTCGATCAGTTGATCCTTCCAGCATTTCAGTGGATCGCATTTCTCGAGTTCCCGTAATTCTTCCGGGCTGCGATAAAGTTTTTGGTCGTCCGAACTGGTGTGACTGGAAAGCCGCTCCATCTTAATCCAGAAAAACGCCGGGCCTTTGCCAGCACGGATTCCCTCCATCGCCACGCTTGCTGCGTCGTAGAGTTTCTGGACATCGCGACCATCGATTTGCTGCCAATCGCTGGCTTGAAGCACGCCGAGCACGAGCGGATTCGTCTCCCGTGTGGGCATGCTGATGCCATAGCCGTTGTCTTCAACGACGAAGAGAACAGGTAATTTTTTTTCTTTTGCGAAAGAAATAGCCTCGAAGAAATCGCCTTGTCGGGTCGCGGCGTCGCCGACTGTCGTAACAACAAGATTTTTTTTGCCATCGAGCTGGATTCCCCAAGCAATCCCGCATGCAGGGAGAAGCTGTGAACCAGTTGGCGTCGGCACACTCCAAATATGTAAATCCGCGTGGCTGTAATGCGATGGCATCTGCCGCCCGCCGCTTCCGGTATTGCGTTTGGCGAAATATTCGAAACCAAGTTGGCGTGTCGTCATCCCGCGACCGAGAATAAGCCCGCGATCGCGATAATATGGGACCATATAATCATCCGGCTCCATGAGAAATGAAACCGCTGCTAGCGCTTCGTGGCCCATTCCGGAAACGTGAAAGTGTCCTTTGCCCTGGCGATTCAAATTCTGCTCGCGTAGGTCTGCATGCCGGCTCTCCAGAATCGTGGTTAAGAGTCGCAGCTTATCTTCTTTGCTGAGTACAGGCATACGGCTTTGATCTTACAACCGCACTTACAGATCGACAATCGCGCGGATTTGCTTCGAATAGAAATGTTGATGGATGCGACAAGATCAAAGCTGAAGCAGGGCAGGGGAGTGATCGAGCAGTACCGCGAATATCTGCCGGTTTCTGAATCGACGCCGATCGTTTCTCTGGACGAAGGGGACACGCCGCTCATCTATTCTTCACGACTAAGTAAGCGGATCGGTCGTGGCTGCGATGTTTTTGTGAAGAACGAAGGCATCAATCCGACTTGTTCCTTCAAGGATCGCGGCATGACCTTGGCTGTCTCCAAAGCGATGGAGGGCAAGGCAAACGCTATCATCTGCGCTTCAACGGGAAATACTTCGGCTTCCGCGGCGGCGTATGCGGCGCGCGCCGGAATTTCGTGCGTAGTGATTTTGCCTGCGGGAAAAATTGCGAGCGGCAAATTGCTGCAGGCTTTTGCTTGCGGCGCAAAAATCGTTGCTATTGATGGCAATTTTGACGATGCGCTTCGAATCGTGCGCGAGATCAGCGAACGCGATGATTTTATCGTGGTGAACTCGATCAATCCCAATCGGATTGCCGGTCAAAAGACCGCTGCGTTTGAGATTGTCGATGTGATGGGAGATGCGCCCGATTTTCATTTGCTGCCGCTCGGTAACGCCGGAAACATCACCGCGTATTGGACGGGGTACCGGCAATATCAATCGCGCCAAAGATCAACGAAGTTACCGGCGATGATTGGTTTCCAAGCCGCTTGCGCGGCGCCGATTTTTCACGACCGAATCATCAATAAACCGGAAACGATTGCGTCCGCCATTCGAATCGGCAATCCGGCGAGCTGGAAGCAAGCCCGCGCGGCGATCGCCGAATCCAGTGGGGCTGTCGATATTATTCCCGATGAAGAGATTGTCGCTGCACAAATATGGCTGGCGCGGCACGAAGGAATTCTTGTCGAACCCGCGAGCGCGGCGGCCATTGCTGGATTTTTCAAATGCTGCAACTCACAGGAGGCGGCGTATTCATTCAAAGAAATTCCGGAAGGAAGGCGGATTGTTTGCACCGTTACCGGACATGGATTGAAAGATCCCGATGTAATCATGCAGCGAATGGGAAGGGTGGAGCCAGTCGCGGCGACGGTAAACGATGTACGGCGCGCGATCGGACTCTAGGGCAACCATAGTTGACATGCTCGATTCTAAAGCGGAAACGATGCCGTTTCGCAGTTCGCGTTGTTGCTCCATAATTGACTCCTGACATGCGCCTGGTTGTTCAAAAATACGGCGGCACTTCGGTCGGGACTCCTGAGCGAATCCGCAACGTGGCGCGTCGGCTCGTTGAGACACAACGCGAAGGATGCCGCGTGGTGGCGGTGATCTCGGCGATGGCGGGAGTGACTGATGAACTGATCAAACTGGCGCGCGAAATCTCAGCGCATCCGACCGAGCGTGAACTCGATATTCTGCTTGCAACCGGCGAGCATGCGGCTGTCGCCCTAACCGTTATGGCAGTCAACGCGCTCGGTGGGAGAGCGATTTCATTGACAGGTGCCCAAGCAGGAATTTTAACCGACCGCAACCACACTAACGCGCGGATCGCAAATATCAGTCCAAAGCAAATTCATGAGTTGTTGTCGGACGATTACATCGTCATCGTTGCCGGTTTCCAGGGTCAGACGCCGGAAGGAGAAACAACAACGCTTGGCCGGGGCGGGTCGGACCTGACGGCGGTCGCGCTGGCCGGGGCTCTGAACGCGGATGTCTGCCAGATTTTTACCGATGTCGATGGTGTCTTCACGTGTGATCCGCACATCGTGACTGACGCAAAAAAACTCGACGAGCTTGCCTATGACGAGTTGCTCGAGATGGCTAGTGCCGGGTCGAAGGTGATGCAATCGCGGGCGGTGGAGTTTGCAAAAAAATTCGGAGTCGAATTCCAGGTGCGGTCGAGTTTCAAAACGAGCACCGGAACAATTGCCAAGGAAGCGACCCCGAGCATGGAGGACGTGGTTATTCGTGGCATTAGTCTCGACCGCCACCAGGCAAAACTCACGATCGCCGGGGTACGGGACGAACCAGGCGTTGCCGGCCGGATCTTTTCGAATGTTGCTGCGGCGCACATCATCGTGGACATGATTGTGCAAAATGCCTCGATCGGCGGAACGACCGACATCTCATTCACAATTCACGAGGACGAATTGGAGAATGCTCGAAAAATTTTGATGCCGGTGGTGAGCGAAGTGGGCGCGAAACGCTTGAACACGGCAGGCAGCGTCGCCAAATTGAGCGTCGTCGGGATTGGGATGCGATCACATTCTGGTGTAGCCGCGCGAATGTTCGAATGCCTGGGCCGGGGTGGGATCAATATTCAGTTGGTCTCCACCTCGGAGATCAAAATCGCAGTCATTATCGATGAAAAAGACGCGGAGCGTGCGGCCCAACTAATACACGCAGAGTTCGGTTTAGCGCGATTGATGCCCGCCGCCAGCACCCCGGAGCCGCCTAGCGCAAGCTAAGGGTTGCGCACCGGATCGACATAAAATTCCGGTGTCCCTTCAATGCGCATTTTATAACCAAACAACGAGTGAATGACAGCGGCTGCGGGGTGATCAGTTACTCGAGGCCGAAATCGGTCGTCAGCATTTGCCTGCTTCCATACTGTTCCGTCTTCCAAACGAATCACTGTCCTGCCGGTCAATCCGTCAAAGGAACCATCCACACGACTCACAAGAAGATCGAGCTTTGTGCGCTCTGCGCGCGAAGTAGCTTTTTTTTCGGCAGCTTGTCGATAACCTTGCAACCAGGCATCCAGCTTTTGCAGCTCTTCCGGCGACAACTTATTTAGGCCTGCCGCCCTGAACTCCTCCGGTGACATCATCTCCTGGATACTGCCCGAGATTTCCTGCTGCGCCCCATGACTCGGTTTTAGTGAGGCGAAAATCAGGAGGCCAATCGTGAGACAAAAGATGAGAGCGCTGCGGGAAGTATTCATGGTGTTTTTCAGGTTAACGTCAAAGTTCCGGCGATGCTAACATTCGCGATGGTAACGTCAAGGGCGAGGGCGCCAGAGACATTGCCTTCTGGCGTTGGCAGGCTGTGATTTAGCCGATGCAGCAGCGATGTCAGCGAGTCGATCGGAATTTGACTATCGAAAATTCATAACCCTGGTCACTTGAGACGCCACGTTCGGCGACCAAGTGCGCCCGTTCGCGCCGTAAGATTTTATATGCTATGACAGTAGAAACTATAGTTTGTCCCTATCAATTAGACGTTTCGACGGACTCTCGTGAGACAACTAACTGATTCTAAGCGGTTTTAGGTCCGGCACGATCGCAAAGGCGAGAGTTGGGCCGACCGGAGCTTCCCATGATGAACGGCGCGCTTAATATTGGAGCCAATCGCTCCGAGAGTTAATGACGACGGACCCGAAAGCAGGACCAAGCAGCACCGCGAGGTCCTACGCGGTTACCTTGCACCAAATTCAACCTGGCGCGACTGTCGACGCCAATGCTCCTCACCTTGTTGAGCGCGGGAGTTTTCTATCTTTTCGCCAAGGGCGTTCCTATAGCGGGTGTGAGACGCCCTCTTCGGCCTGCCATGCTTAAGCGCGAGCAGCCATTTATATGGATATGGTTATCGTTGACTAGGCGCCCTTCATCGGCATCCATGAATTGAAACATTGTTTGTATCTCCGACCTCGAAAGCATGGCTTCCTTTTTTTTCTCGCATTCCAGCGTTTCGGAAAGATCGTCATTCCAGCCTCGCTTTCGCATAAATTCATTCCACATATAAATTTCACCCTCGGTCGGCCGGTGTCCCATTCCAAAACACGACTCTAAAATCGCCCCCTCCGTGAGGCCCAGATTCACGTAATCGATTACTGCTTCGTATCTAACTCGCAGAAAGGTGAGGCATTTTTCGTCGAAGCCTTTTCCAAGATTTACTTCATATTCGAGAGGCAATTCTCCTTTGGCATGGCTACGAATTTTGTCCAGCATCCGGCCGAAATAAAGCAAACCGCCCACCTTGTCGTAGGGACTACGGAGACCGAACTCTCTCATATGGGAGCCCATTTTTACAAGACCTCCTGGATTTGTTGCAATTTATTAACAATTATTAATAAGCAATGCAAGACTATTTTTCATCCGCGCTCCGCTACAGCTGCGTGCGGAAATATTAGGCGAATACGGCCACCTTGCTTGCTGCGATTCGCTGGCTCCGCGGTGTCATAAGTTGCTGCCGCTCCATTTCAATTTCTGCCGGACCACGCTGAAGAATGAGGCGTGGGGCAGGGCCGCCAGCGGCAGCGTCTTCTTCGCCTTGCGAATGGTGACTATCGATCCTCGCTCCACATGTATGGGCTTGCGGCCGTCCAGTGTCAGAAAGACTGGATAATCCGGATCGCTCGCTTCGATTTCGATTGTCGATCCTTCTGAGACGATAATCGATCGGTTCGTCAAAACATGTGGGCAGATCGGCGTGATCACGAAAACGCCAGACTCAGGATCGAGAATCGGCCCGCCGGCAGAAAGCGAGTACGCCGTGGAACCGGTCGGCGTCGCAACAATCAGACCGTCCGCATTGAATTCGGTGAGCGGCTCGCCGTTGACCCGCGTGCACAGGAGTACGAGGCGCGAAAGCTCGCCGCGGCTTAACACGGCGTCGTTCAGCGCGATCATTTTGGCGGTTTGCTTCTCGCCGAGCTTCACCCGCGCCTCGAGTAGCGCTCGTTGACTAAAGTTAATCCGATCTTTCGCGATGCCTTCCACTGCTTCGCGATAGGTGGAAGAATTCGCGCAGGTCAGGAAACCGAGCGAGCCCACGTTGATGCCGAAGATTGGCTTGAGGACTTCGCCGAGTTGCCCAACCACATGTAGAATTGTTCCGTCGCCTCCGGCTACCACTAGAAGATCCGCCGCAGCCCCCAATTCTGCCATCGAATGCCCCGATTTATTGCCAGCAATGGCTGCGGTTTCTTTTTCGACTAAGACTGAAATCGAAAAGCGGCCGAATTGCTGGGCGATGACATTGACCAAATCGGCAATGCCCGGCTTACCTGGATGCGCGATTAACCCGATCGTTTTTGGAGGCATGCAAAAAATTCCTGATTACCGTCCGTGCCTTTAATAGCAGACGGAACGATTCCCGTCACGACATGGCCAAGACTGGTCACAAAGGCAACGATCTTGTCTTGCGCCTTTTGCTGCAACTCTGGATCGCGGATGACCCCGCCCTTCCCAACATCCGCACGTTGCAATTCGAATTGCGGTTTGATCAGCGCCAGAATTACAGCCCTTGGAGTTATCAAGTCGAACGCGTTCGGCAAGATTAAAGTCAGCGAAATAAATGAGACATCAATCACGCAAAGATCGACAAGCTTAGGAATATGCTCGCGTGAGAGAAATCGCGCATTCAATTTTTCCAGGACGATCACATGCGGATGGTTCCGAAGTTTCCAGTCGAGTTGGCCATGCCCGACGTCGACGGCGTAAACCTTTGCGGCGCCACGCTGCAGCAGGCAATCCGTAAAACCGCCAGTGGATGCGCCGATATCCAGCACAATCCTTCCTTGCACGTCGATGTTGAAATGATCGAGAGCGCTTTCGAGCTTCAACGCGCCCCGCCCGACATATTTTTGCGTAGGCCTCACTGTGATCGCTGTCTCTGGTTCGAGAAGCTGAGATGGTTTTGCCGCAATCCGAGTGCCGACCTTAACCTCGCCAGCCATCACGGCGCGTTGCGCTTGCTCGCGGCTGGCGAATAAACCCTTCTCCAGGAGAAGTTGGTCAAGTCGTAACCTTTTCGACATTTTTCGCCCTGGCTGACCTGCGGCGCCCGACTCCCATGATTGACGCGCTAAGCGCTTCTACAGCTTGCGTTAACTGAGCAGCGGTCGTGCACAGTGGCGGCATCAACACGATGACGTTCCTGACCGGTCTTGTGAGGAGTCCGTTCCGCCGAGCCTCCATGCAGACCTCTGCGGCAAAACTTGGCATCCTCTGCTGTGGCGCCTCTTCGATCTCTATTCCCGCAATAAACCCGCACTGCCGCACTTCGAGCACGCCAGGAAGCTCCGCCAGTTTGCTGAGCCTCCCCGTTAAATGCCGGATTTTGGGCTGTAAAGCTTCCAAGACCCGCTCGTTTTCAAAAACCTCGAGGCTGGCTTTGGCCGCAGCGCATCCAAGCGCGTTTCCGGTATAGCTATGCCCGTATGCAAGCGCTTTACGGTCGGCAACCGACCCATCGAAAAATGAAAATATTTTTTCCGATACTAAAGTAATAGCAATCGGAAGATACCCACCACTCAAGCCTTTAGCTAGAACAATTATATCTGGAACTACTTCTTCGTGTTCAATAGCAAACATCCGACCAGTTCTCCCAAAACCGGTCATGACCTCGTCGGCAATAAGCAGCGTATCGGTGCGATCGCACCACTCCCGAACAGCCCGCAAGGTGCCGGCCGGCCAAAGGCGCATCCCGGCCGCTCCCTGAATCAGCGGCTCGATCACCACGGCTGCAATCTTTCCTACCTCGGCTGGTGAAATGGCCTCCAGCGCCTTCACGCCTGGCACCTGAATGGCTGGGAAATTCCAGTGCGAAGGCCCAATTTGAAACATGGCTGCTGCTCCCAAGCTCGCCGCGCCTGCCGTATCACCGTGATAACCACTCTTGAAAGCGATGAACTGATGCTTTCTCGAATGTCGGAGCCGCCAATACTGATCGGCGATCCTTAAGGCGACCTCGATTCCGGTCGAACCATCGTCGGAGAAAAAGACTCTGCTCAATGAGTCCTTCGGGAAAAAATCGACGATCGCACACGCGAGTTCGATCGCAGCGGGGTTGGTGAAGCCGAGAAATGAAGTGTGCGCTACACGATCAAGTTGCCGTCGGATTGCTGCATTGATGTGCGGATGGTTATGGCCGTGGATGTTCGTCCAGATCGATGAATTGCCGTCGATGTATTCGCGGCCCCGGCTGTCACGCAGCAAAGCACCGCGCCCCTCGACCAAAACCAGCGGCTCATTCTCAGGAGCACACCATTCACGCATATCGGTGAACGGATGCCAAGCGAACCGCTTGTCCCAGTCGATCAGTGCTTCGGTCTTCCACTTAGTCATGAACGCTTCGAACTTGGATTAATTTTCTCATGCAGAAATACTGCGCCAAGCTTCGCGAAGACCGGTCACTCATTGCTGCTTTGCTCCTCAATTAATTTGTCTATCGAGGCAACATCTTCGATTGACGCGCGTCGTCGCTGATATTTTCGGACAACGATCCCCTTCAAGCTGAGCAAATCCTGGAGAAGTGGAAAATCGTAGTAGGTCCATTTAGTTTCACCAGCGATTTTCGATTGGAAACGCCACACGCCGCCGAATTTCGTGGCGCGCACTTCGCGCTTTTCCCCGTGTCGATCTTTCTCCGTCCATATGTGTTGACTCGGCATTGCTGTAAAACCTTACATTAGCAGGCTTGAAAGACGCAGCTAGACTGGCGGCCTATTTTGCCGCGACCATTCTCATTGGAGCGCTCCTCGCTCCATTTCTGTTTTGGGCCGGCCAATCGCTTGTAGCGCGGGGCTTGTTTCCTTTCCTGGCAAAATTCGATTTCGAAACATTTTTTCATCGCGCAATCCTGATCGCTGCTGCGGTACTACTTTGGCCGTTTCTTCGAGTTAGCAATGTGCGAAGCATGGTTGATTTGGGTCTTGCGCCGAATCCCCGCTGGAGCCGCGATGTTTTTGCGGGAATCCTTCTCTCGGCGATTCCCCTGCTCTGCTGCGGTGCTTTGCTTATCGCGTTCGATGTGTACGCGTTTCGACACAGCTTTGCCTGGGTTCGATTTAGCAAGATGCTCGGGGCTGCAATAGCTGTTCCGCTTATCGAAGAAGCTTTTTTTCGAGGGATCGTCCTTGGCGTTCTGTTAAAAACTGGACGGCAGTACATGTCGATCTTTGCGACATCGGCCATCTTTTCCGTTATCCATTTTCTAAAGGCACCAGAGCGCACATCCACAATCGTGACATGGGCCTCCGGCTTGAATTCCATTGCCCATTCATTTGGCCAGTTTAGCAATGCGACGATGTTGGTCTCGGCATTCGCAACATTATTTCTAATCGGTTGGATTCTCGCCCATGCGCGCGTGTTGACTCGCTCGTTATGGCTGCCAATTGGTCTGCATGTCGGCTGGATTTTTGCCAGCGGCACGTTCAATCGGGTGGCCAGGCAAGAGACTCTTGCTCTCCCGTGGTTGGGAGAAAATCTGCTCGTGGGCATTGTGCCGCTTGGCGTGACCGGCTTGACGTGGGTAATAATGCGAGCCTGGTTGAAATATGGTCGCGCTCCCAAAGCTTGATGGAATAGGTGCGATCGCATCGCTTCTCTATCCACCGGTTTGCACCATCTGCGGCGCAAATGTCCGAGCCAGTGAATATCTTTGCGATCAGTGCGAAGCAAAGACCGCCCGCGTGATCGCGCCGTTTTGCCAGAAGTGCTCCGAACCATTTGAAGGCGCAATCACGGGCACGTTTACATGCGCCAACTGTGCCCACCGCACCATTTATTTCGATACGGCCGTCGCCGCCTATCGCAGTCGCGGGATCGTCCGCCAGATCATTCACACCTTTAAGTACGGGCGTCAGATTTACCTGCGTCATCTCGTAGCACGCTGGCTCTATGCCGCCTTGGATGACGAACGGCTGAGCAACCGTCGCTTCGACATTATTATTCCTGTGCCATTACATCCAACTCGCCAACGAGAGCGAGGTTTTAATCAGGCGAGTTTGCTCGCAGAATTGCTTAGTGCAGAGATATCAATTCAATCCAAACCGGCGCTCGAGCGCATTCGGTACACGACGACACAAACTTCCCTCGACCGCGCTGAACGCATGGAAAATTTGCATAAGGCGTTTCGTTTACGAAAAAACGCTGACGTGCGAAGATTACGCGTGTTGTTGATCGATGACGTCCTGACAACCGGTTCCACACTGAGTGAGTGCGCCCGTGTTTTGAAGCGCGCGGGCGCAATCTCCGTTCATGCGGTCACGGCCGCGCGCGCGTAATTTCCATGGCCATCTTCAAAAAACCAGCAATCAAAGCGCAAAATCGCAAGAAACGCGAAATTCCGCAGGGCCTTTTTCAGAAATGTCCTGGCTGTTCGGAAGTGGTGCCGGAGATCGAGCTTGCGCAAAATCAGCGCGTTTGTCCGCGCTGCGATTATCACTTTGCCCAATCGGCCAAGGAGCGGATCGAGAATCTGCTCGATCCGGACACTTTCGTAGAAATGGATGCCGACCTGCGATCGGTCGACATTTTGCGCTTTCAAGGAATGGCCAGCTACAAAGATCGGCTCAAAAAATACCGGGAAAGCACCAATCTCCTCGATGCTGTGATCAGCGGATACGGAATCCTTGACGGCTATAAGGTCGCCATCGCAGTCATGGATTTCGGCTTCCTTGCGGCGACGATGGGCTCGGTTGTTGGTGAGAGAATTACGCGCACGATTGAATATGGAACTGCCGAACACTCGCCTGTCATCATCGTCGCCGCTTCCGGCGGCGCGCGCATGTATGAAGGAATGTTGAGCTTGATGCAAATGGCCAAAACGGCGGGGGCGCTCGCGCATCATGCCGAACAGCGGCTTCCGTACATTTCTGTTCTGACAAATCCCACTACTGCTGGCGTCATGGCCAGTTTCGCTTCGTTAGGCGATGTCATTATCGCTGAACCGAAGAGCATGATCGGCTTCGCTGGGCCCCGCGTAATCAAAGAAACTACGCATCAGGATTTGCCGGAACGATTTCAGACCGCCGAGTTTCTTCAGGAACACGGTTTGATCGACATGATCGTGCACCGCAAAAAAATGCGCGAGCAGATCAGTCGATTGCTCAGCTACTTCGCCGTCGCGCCGTGAACGTGGTCCCGCCAAGGCGGGAAATGCCGCGACCTCCTCTACCATACAAAGAGGCGCTCGCCTGGCTCTATGGCCTTCAGCGCTTCGGGATCAAGCTTGGCCTGGAAAATATTCGGCGACTTATCGCTGAGCTACATATCGACCTTCGGGGAAGCCGAGTAATTCACGTCGCTGGGACGAATGGCAAAGGTTCGGTTTGTGCCATGATCGATTCGATTCTGCGCGAACACGGACGTCGCACCGGTCTATTCACATCCCCTCACCTCGTCACGTTTCGCGAACGTATTTCCGTCAATGGCGAAATGATTTCGCAAGACGCGGTCGCAAATGGCCTGACGGCAATTCGCGGTCTCGTTGCCGATTGGAACCCTCATCCGACGTTTTTTGAAATCATTACCGCGCTTGCTCTGAAATATTTTTCGGAAGAAAAGATCGACATCGTCGTCCTGGAGACCGGCATGGGTGGCCGACTCGATGCGACGAACGCCGTCCAATCAGATGTCTCGGTTATTACGTCGATCGATTTCGATCACGAAAAATGGCTGGGCCGGTCGCTTCGAGAAATCGCGACCGAAAAAGCTGGGATTATGAAGCCGAAGGTTCCGGTTATTTGCGCTCCGCAGAGACCGGAAGCGGAAGAAATGATCCGTGGGCGAGCTGCGGAATGTGAAGCGCCAATCGAGTTCGTGACTGCGTCTTATGACAAGACGCCGATCGCTCTCGCGGGATCTTATCAAAAGCAAAATGCGGCTCTTGCGATCGCTGCGCTGCGCGTCGCCAACATCGACATCAACGATTCGTCGATTGCACGTGGACTTGCGTCAGTTGATTGGCCTGCCCGTTTCCAACACTGGAATGATCGCATTGTGATTGACGGCGCACATAACCCGGCTGCGGCATATGTTCTCGCGCAAACATGGCGAGAGACTTTTGGTGATCAGCGAGCCATGCTCATTTTGGCAATTTTTTCGGATAAGGATTTGCGCGGAATATGCGAGGCGCTCGCGCCGATCAGCGATTACGTCTTCCTGCCGAAAATCCGCAGTGAGCGCGCTGCTCCGCCGGACGAGCTGGCAAAGGTATTGTCTACCATTACTCCATCACTCCCCTACTCCATCACGGAATCGATCGGCGAAGCACTGGCGTTCGCGCGCTCAAAACCAAATCCAATTCTGATTACGGGCTCACTTCATTTCGCGGGTGAAGTCCTCGCCCACCTGCGCGGCGAGCCCGCCGCGTTCGAAGAATGCGCCCAGTAATCTAGCGTTTCACACGAAGAACACGAAGCTCGCGAAGAGCAAGAAGAACTTCCGGCTTCGTGTTCCTCCGTGCTCTACGTGGTTAGATTTGATCCGGCTCAATCCGCGGAAACAGCGGCACCGGTTTGCCGACGACATGTCCATCCGGCAATTTCCCCCACTCTGCATCCGCGAGTGAAAAGCGCTCTTCTTTTCCGCTCAACTCCATTTTCCAATTCAGTTGATCGAAAATTCCATGCGCAGCCTGGGGCACAACAGGTGAAATCAGAATCGCAAGCACGCGAATCGTATCAGCTAAAGCGTAGAGAGCCGCATTCAGCCGAAGCACATCTGTATTTAAAGTTGATTTCGCTAGTTTCCAGGGTTCAACGTCATCAACAAAACGATTGCAGCGGAGACTAATTGCACGAGCCGCACGAACGCCCAATTCAACGTGAAATGGTTCGATGTTTGGATATTGTGGCGGTCCGCCTTCGAACTCTTCTTTAAACGATCGAATCTGCTGCTCTATTGATACCGCGAATGGAAGGATACCAGCGATCTTTTCCACATAACTTAGTCCTCCATCGCGGTAGCGATTGATCATCGTTATTACTCGATTCAGGAGGTTTCCAAGATCATTAGCGAGATCCACATTGTAGCGTTCGACCAGACGCTCCTCGGAAAAGTCTGCATCCTGGCCGGTAGCGATGTCGCTCATCAAATAATATCGGAGCGCGTCTGCGCCGTATTTCTCAGCGAGTATGAACGGATCGATGATGTTCCCCGCGCTCTTGCTCATCTTTGCGCCGCCGAGATTCCACCAGCCGTGGACGAGCAATTGCGGCATCGCTTCGTCCGGGAAACCAATGGCGTGCAGCATGATCAGCCAGTAAATGCCGTGCGCTGGAACAAGAATGTCTTTACCGATGATGTGCAGCGCAGGCCACCTATCTCGGAAAGTTGAGGATTGAGAGTTGAGAGATGAGTGACTGGCATCGTAGTCGGCGAAGCTGATGTAGTTGGTCAGCGCATCGAACCACACATAGGTGACAAAATCTTTGTCGAACGGAAGCTCAATTCCCCAGTCGAGCCGCGATTTCGGACGCGAGATGCAGAGATCGCCGATCAGTTTCTCGACAGCATTTCGCAATTCTGTCTGACGAAAACCGGGAATGACAGCGTCCTTGCGATTATCGAGGTACGACAGAAGCCAATCCCTATGCTGACTTAGTTTGAAGTAGTAGTTTTCTTCCTCGCGAAAGTCGACCTGTCCCCACTCGGGACCAAATTCGCCATCGGGTCCGCGTTCTTTGTCAGTCAGGAATTGTTCCTGGCGAACTGAATAATAGCCGGCTTGTTTGTCCTTATAGATTTGGCCTGCGTCGAACAGTCGCTGCAAGATTCCCTGAACGACTTTCTTGTGACGATCGCTCGTCGTCTCCGCCCACTCGTCATATTGCACATCGAGTTTCTTCCCAAGATCGATAAACTTTTGCGTAATGTCCTTGACAAACTCAGCTGGAGGAACACCTGCTCTCGCAGCAGATTGTTGGACTTTCTGGCCGTGCTGATCGACGCCAGTTAAGAAAAAGACCTTCTCACCCTTGAGTCGACGATAGCGCGCGATCACATCGGCGAGCACTTTCTCGTAAGCGTGCCCGACGTGCGGCGGTGAATTGGTGTAGTAGATCGCCGTAGTTATGAAAAACGTTTTCGGCACGTCGCCAAACTGACGGACTCGGGAGCGCGGCGCAACCCGCTTATTCGCTAGACAGCGGATTACGCGGACTGGAATCGATTCGGCGGCAGGAAATCCGCGGAATCTGCGTCATCCGCGGTTAATGACCACGCTCGCTTTTACGATACGCGCACTTTTCTCCACACGCCGTGTTCTTCTTTCCAGTTGTAGAGCGGTTTGCCGTTGATCTTGTGAACGGAAGTTTCTGTGATCTTCAAGTTCCGGGCGCTGACGGTCATGAAGAAATCAATGTCGTAAATTCTGCCGTCGGTACCTTTCATATCGACACAGGCGAAGTATTTGCCCGCGCCGAGACTCGAGAGACGATCGTCATGGACCTTGATCAAATTGAGCGAGAGATCTTTGCCGCGATACTTCACATGAAACTTTTTGTCAGCTGATTTCTTGGCGGAGCTGTCGATGTATTTTTTGAATCCAGCAGAGATATCGGCCTTGCTCACCTCCATGGTCTGGGCGCTGCTCGGCTGAGATGTCGTTGTTCCCCGTGGCAACTGTTGCAGTTGCGGTTGCTGCGGGAGGCTTGGATGTTCGCCGGCAGCAAATGGCGGTAGCACGGGCCCAAAAACCAACCCGACAGATACGGAGATGACAAGTCGTGGAGTCATACGATTTAATGTTGAGGTTTATCAGTTCAAGACGCC
>QHNJ01000186.1 GCA_003218395.1 Verrucomicrobiota bacterium | reverse complement strand
CACCGTTTGGGGGAGACATCTTGTTTGTCGAAGCTACCAAGATGTCCGGGGACGGTAAATTGCTGCTAACCGGCCAGCTCGGCGATGTCATGAAAGAGAGCGCGCAGGCCGCGTTGAGTCTTGTCAAATCACGCGCCGGGACAGTCGGCATCGATCCGGATATCTTCAGGAAAAATGATTTGCACATCCATATCCCCGCGGGCGCTATCCCAAAGGATGGCCCCAGCGCAGGTATCACGCTCTTCGTCGCTCTCGCTTCACTTCTAACGGGACATCGCATTAGCAAAGATGTCGCTATGACGGGCGAGATCAGTCTCCGCGGCTTAGTACTACCGGTAGGAGGGATTAAAGAAAAGGTACTGGCAGCCAAAAGAGCCGGTATTTCCTGCGTCTTGTTGCCTGAGTTGAACCGAAGAGATATGGCAGAGATTCCAACCTCGGGCCGGGAGGGGATCCGCTTCGAGTTTTTGAAAACCGCAGACCAAGCCTTGCTGCTCGCCCTGGAGCCGGAAGCCCCGAGTGGTTTTTCCCCTGGTGAAAGACTCGCGGCTCGTTCGATTTCCTAACAAATAAATCAGTGGATCGTGTGACGGATAACAAAGTTAATCCCGTTTACGGTCAACCAGCTCCTGTTAACGTTGTTGAGCTCTGGCAGAGTACGAAAGGACCTTGAATATCCGAAGAGAGTTAAAGAAACGCTAGGCGGCAGCACCCAGTTTCGGCCGCCACTTGCCGCCGCTTATCAAAGCGGCGCTCTGCTCTGTCCGGCACCCTGTTAAGACCACGCCGGCTTTCCAAACCTCATGAACGGCAAGGAGCCTCTTTAGCTTATTTGCGCTTGCGCCAATATTGCTGAACAAAAATGTATAACAAGAATAAGACAACGGTCATGGCAGAACCAATCACAAGAGTAGGGCGGACCTTTCCGAATACCAGAGTCCATTGGCTCCCCAAAAAGTAACCGGCGGAGATAAAGGTGACCGACCAAATGAAACCCCCTGTATATGCAAACAAAGCGAACACGGATAGCGGCAGTTTCGATACTCCAGCACCAAATGCGATCAAATGTCGCACTCCCGGTAAGTAATAACCGAACAGCAGGCCCCACTTCCCCACACGCTCAAACCAGGTCTCAACATGGGTTACCTTATCTCCTGCAATTTGAACCGCAGGACCGAATTTCGTAATTAGATAATTGCCAATAGTGCGTCCCAACCCATAGCTTAAAGTGATACCGCACATGCTGCCGAGAAATGCTGCCGCCAGAGTGGGAAAGAGCTGCAAGTTTTCGTTGTAGACAAGATAACCCGCGAACGCTAGTAACCCTTCGTCGGGTATGGGGGCCCCGATAATCCCTAGCGCCAGCAATGAAAATATCCCTATATATCCATATTCTGTAACCCAGCGGAGAATTGTTTCTGTCAGCATAATATCTTCTCCTCAGAATCACTCGATAAGCTTTAACGAAAGAGGAGATAAGCTGGCTTGTTTTACTTCCAAGTATCATATAGCCCGGACGCGCGGCTAGGAGCCCCGCTCATTTCAGTGGTCAGCGTCTGGATCCGACACTGCCCTTCCTTACCCCACGCTCTTAAAGTCGATATATCCGCGCTCCACATCCGTGTGGATCAGCTCCACACGGAGCCTGTGGCCGACGTCCATGCCTCCAAAACCGCTCACCAGTCTTCCTTCAATGGGCGGATGCAGAAGACGGACCCATGTGCCTTTGTCAGAAGCGCCGGTAACGATGCCATCGAACCGCTCCCCGATCCTTGATTCCAGCAGCATGGCTGCCGCGGATTTTCCAACCCGCCGTTCGACCTTCTTCGCCGCGTCTTCCTCTTCGGTGCAGTGCTGTGCGAGCGCCGCCAATTCATCGTTCTCATAGGGCAGGGAATGCCCCGCCAGCGCTGCCTTCAGCAACCGCTGCGTGATCAGATCAGGATATCGCCGATTCGGCGCTGTGGAATGGGCGTAATCCTTGACGGCGAGACCGAAGTGGCCAGCGGCACTGCCTCCCGGAAGCTCGACGACGTATTCACCTGCGCCCATCAGCTTGATGACGGTGAGGGAAAGATCGGGAAAGCGGAGAGGATCAGCGGCTTTCGCCGTAATGAGGAATTGCTCCAGGGCCTTCGAGTCGGGCTTCTGGGGTAACGTGAAGCCATGGTCCGAGGCGAGCTCGATGATCCGGTCCCAGCGTTTGGGTGTGCGGACCACGCGCCGCAGCGACGGAAACATCTTGGACGCGAGGTATCGCGCGGCAACGCCGTTTGCAGCGATCATGAAGTCCTCGATAATTTCTTTAGCCCTGTTCTTTCTCTCGGCTTCTAAGTCCTTGAGCTCATCTCCGTCAAACACAGCACGTGCTTCTATGGTTTCGAGATTCAGCGCTCCGTGCACGTGCCGGAGGGCCTTCAGCTTTTGGGCCATGCGGTCCTGAAGCCGGAGGTTTTCGTCGAGACCGTCGACCGTGCCCATAACTTGCGGCATCGGCCCGTTACCCTCTAGCCAGTCAGCCACCCTGTTGTAGGCGAGCTTGGCATGATTGCGGACCGTCGCTCCATAGATATCCGAACTCTGCAGCGATCCGTCCTCCGCGATGATCATTTCAACGACGATGGCAAGACGGTCTGCTTCATAGTTGAGAGAGGTAAGATCGGTCGACAGTTTCTCTGGCAGCATCGGAAATATCTCGGCAGCGGTGTATACAGAGGTGGTATTATGCCGGGCATGATCGTCAAGCGCGGACTGCTTCTTGACGAGCGCATCCACATCGGCAATGGCGACAAGAATCTTTGCGGCCCCTCCGGGCATGGCTTCGGCAACCGTAAGTTGGTCCAGATCGCGCGAAGCATCGTTGTCTATGGAGCACCAGAT
>QHNJ01000192.1 GCA_003218395.1 Verrucomicrobiota bacterium | reverse complement strand
TGGTTACCGGCGATAACGTGGCCATAGCCCGGCAGATCTCATTAGAGCTGGATATGGGCGCGAACATCCAGCCGGCAACAGAACTTTTCCCCAGCGATGTCACAAAAGGCCAAATCCCGCTGGATGCTGCCGAGAAAATCGATGAAGCCGATGGCTTCGCTCAGGTTTTCCCCGAACACAAGTATGCCATTGTAAAAATATTGCAGGAGGAGGGTCACATCGTCGGGATGACCGGCGATGGCGTTAACGATGCTCCCGCCCTCAAACAAGCCGATGTGGGTATCGCCGTTTCCGGCGCGACCGAGGCAGCTCGAGCAGCGGCAGCTTTGATTCTGACCGCCCCTGGCTTGTCGGTCATTATC
>QHNJ01000029.1 GCA_003218395.1 Verrucomicrobiota bacterium | reverse complement strand
GATGGAAGTTGGGGGACCCAGGATCGATTCGACTTGTTTTTTCGACATCCCTTCGGCCACTTCATCGACGTTCGCCTTGGTGATTCGTTTGCCCGGAGTGCACGCGCCCAAACCAACCAGATTCACTGCTAGCAGCAGTGCGAACGCGATTCGAGGCACTGATTTAAAGATCGACATGTTCATCTGTCGCATTCGCCCATGACGAAGTCCAGACTGCCCAACACGGCGGGCACGTCGCTTACCATGCAACCGGGCAGAAGCTCGGGCAGGATGCTGAGGTTGACAAACGACGGCGCGCGAATTTTCAGCCGATACGGCACGCCGCCGCCCTTGCTATTGATGTAAAAGCCAAGCTCGCCTTTGGGATTTTCCGCTGCGAAATAAATTTCGCCTGGCGGCGCATCGAGTCCTTCCGTTACCACGATGAAATGATGGATCAGCTCTTCCATCTTCGTCATGACCCGCGATTTTGGTGGCGTCATGTTTTTCCAATCCACGACATTGATCGGTCCGTCCGGCAATTTATCAATCACCTGACGCAAGATCCGTACGCTCTGCCGCATTTCCTCGATCCGCACCAAATAGCGATCGTAACAATCTCCCGCGCTGCCAATCACGACGTCGAAATCGTAATTTTCGTAATCGAGATACGGATGTTTGCGGCGCAAATCGTGTTCGATCCCACTGCCCCGCAAATTCGGTCCGGAAAGCGCGTAGGCAATCGCGCGGTTTTTTGTAATGACGGCGATGTCCTTCGTTCGATCGACAAAGATGCGATTGCGCGTGAGCAATTGATCGCATTCATCGAGGCTCGGAATAAATTCGTCGAGGAACTTTCTTAACTGCGGGATGAAATTCTCGGGAAGATCGCGAATCTGTCCGCCCACACGTGTGTAGGAGGTGGTGAAACGCGCACCCGTCAACAACTCGAAAAGATTATAGAGTTTCTCGCGCTCGGTGAACGTGTAGAGGAAGACTGTCATCGCGCCCAAATCGAGCGCCATTGCGCCGATGCCCATCAAATGTGACGAGATACGGGAGGTTTCGCAGCAAATCGTTCGAAGCGCTTTCCCGCGCGGCGGGATTTCCCAGCCCATAAGCTTTTCGACGGCGAGGGCGTATGCGACGTTGTTTGAAAGCGGCGCGAGATAATCGAGCCGGTCCGTGTACGGCACGAATTGGTTGTATTGCATGTTCTCCGCGATTTTTTCGTCACCGCGATGCAAAAAGCCGATGTCAGGCATCGCTTTTGTAATAATTTCGCCGTCGAGTTCAAGCACCAGTCGCAAAACACCATGGGTCGCCGGGTGCGATGGTCCCATGTTGAGCACCATCTTTTCGCCGATGTCGTCGTTGGAGTGGCGTAGCTTTGCGTCCGCTGCGACGACCCGCGTCACCGGATCTGGCGATTCAATCTCGCGTGTCGTGAAAGGCATAGGATCGGCAATGGTATGTACGCTGGCGAGTCAACCGAAACGCGCAAGGTAAATATCCTCTCCCACAATACACAATGACGCTCGCGCTTGTGAAGGAATGCGGTTAACTCAATTTGATGAGCGAAAAGGTTGCGCTGCTATTTGCCGGGCAAGGTGCGCAAACCGTTGGGATGGGACGCGACCTAGCGGAACAGTTTCCTACGGCAGCCGAATTGTTTCAGCAAGCGGATGAAGTTCTTGAGCGCAAGTTGAGCGAAATCGCGTGGCACGGTCCGATTGAAGAATTGACGAAGACTTCGAATTGTCAGCCGGCGCTGTTCGTTCATGGCCTCGTGTGCTTGTCGATTCTACGCGAACTTGGAGGCGAGTTTCCGATTGGAGGGGCCGCTGGTCTGTCGTTAGGGGAAATGACTGCCCACGCTGCGGCAGGCACCTTCGATTTTGCCACAGGACTCAAACTGGTGCAAAGGAGAGGCGAATTGATGGATGAAGCCTGCTCCGCGACCAACGGTGCAATGGCAGCAATGATCGGCGCGGATGAAAGCGCGGTGCGCGCGCTGGCCGCGGACGCGGATGTCGATGTTGCAAACATCAACGCCCCGGGACAGATCGTGATTTCCGGTGAGAAAGCAAAAGTGGAGATCGCGGTCGGCCTGGCCAAGGAACACGGGATTCGTCGCGCGATGTTGCTAAGCGTGGCGGGCGCGTATCATTCGCGTTTGATGGAAAGCGCCTACGAAAAGCTTGGCGCGGTGCTGCTCCATGTCCCAGTGCAACCGCCGCGTTTTCCGGTAATCAGCAACGTAACCGGGGCGGAAGTGAAAACCCCGATTGAAATTCGGCGCACATTGCAGGACCAGGTCACGGGCACGGTGCGCTGGCTCGATTGCATTGAGCGACTCGCCGGGCTCGGCTGTGATTTTTTCGTTGAACTAGGGCCGGGCGGCGTGCTGGCCGGATTATTGCGACGCACTTTCAAAGGGGCCAATGTAATATCGGTTGCCGATGCGGACTCGCTGCGGAAATGCGCCGAGAGGCTGTTGTAGCCGCGTCGCTTTGGCGCATTGCCACGGTTTGTTCGAATATTGGTTAAGGGGGGACGGCTCGGAACATGGATTTGTGGGGCGTCCGCCTAGCAGAGTTGCACTCCGCTGATATATGCCGTGTTCCTTGCGCATCGACAATTGCATTTAGCTACGTAATTTTGGCGCGATGACACCGCAAGAACGCCTGGACTCGGATTTGAAGGAGGCGATGCGTGCCAGGGACACGACGAAACTGGGCGTCCTGCGCATGCTGAAATCCGCATTGAAATATGCCGCGATTGCAAAATCCGGTGCGGAAGCCGAACTAAGTGATGCCGAAGCCGCCCAGGTCATTCGCAAGCAAGTCAAGCAACGCCAGGATTCAATCGAGAGTTTCGAAAAAGGCGGTCGCGCTGAATTGGCGAACAAGGAGAGAGAGGAATTGTCGATCTTGAACGCGTATTTGCCCCAAGGGATGAGTGGTGATGAGCTGGTAAAAGTCGTGCGTGAAACAATTGCCCAAGTCGGCGCGACATCGAAGGCGCAGATGGGGGCGGTTATGAAAGCGTTGCAAGCGAAAGTGGCCGGCCGCGCCGATGGCAAGATTCTGAGCCAGGAAGTGTTAAGGCAACTGAGCTCGTGATTGGTTACAACGTTGCATCGTTAAATCGATGTAACATGTAACAATTTACGGTTTAAATCATGCTAACCGCCATCATCGTCGCGGCCGGCTGCAGCCGCCGCATGGGTTTCGATAAATTATTTGCGACGATCGCCGGCAAACCGGTGATCGCGCATTCAATCGATGCATTCGAGCGCACTGCTTCGGTCAGCGAAATCATTGTCGTCGCTCGCGAAGATCGACATGGTGAGGTCAAAGAGATCGTCCGCGATGAAAATTTCGAAAAGGTTCGCTCAATCATCGCTGGCGGCGAAAATCGACAAGATTCCGTTCGCGCTGGTCTGAGTCGCCTCAGTACCGACGCAAAATATGTCGCCGCGCATGACGCGGCGCGTCCGCTAATTACAGCAGACCAAATCGAGCGTGTCTTCGAACAATGCCAGACTCACGGCGCCGCCGCCTTGGCTGAGCCAGTCAAAGATACCATCAAACGCGCCGGCGCCGATCTTCTGGTTACCGGCTCAGTAGATCGGCATCAACTTTATGCGATGCAAACGCCGCAGATTTTCGAGCGTGCGTTACTCGAACAAGCTTATCGCGCTGTCTATGCAGAAAATGTTTCAGTGACCGACGAAGTTTCTGCGGTCGAGGAACTCGGTCGCAAAGTTGTTCTCGTGGTGAATGACGACTTCAATTTCAAAATCACTTATCCGCGAGATTTGCCGCTTGCTGAATTTCTTCTGAAGCAACGGACGAAGCCTGCTCCAAATGATAGGGCGCGACCCTCGAGCGCGCCGAGAAAAGCTTTACGGCATGGTTCTCGATGATCTCTTCGCTGTAGCCGTCTGCGGTGACGGCGGAGGTCCCTCGTAGCAGAATTGAATAAGAGCGCAAAAAAGTTCTTGTTCGGTTTTCGAAAAGTATCAGGCCGTCGAGTCGATATCTAGGGATTGAATCCTATAAGGCCCGCCTCGCGGGCGCTGATATAAGCCGCCCCTTAGGTAGGCAAGGTCTTCGCTCAACCTGTAACGATTGACTTTCGTAACCAGTAGAGAAAAGAAGTGGAGTTCGACGTTATCTTTACAACGCGTTTCTTTGCGCCAGTTCAGGGCTGGATTTCGACGCGAATCAGGCCGGTCGAACCTTCACGCGTCATGAAGCCACTTGCCCAGCCATTACCCGGATAGAAGTACTGCTCGTAACGCCAAAGCATTTCCAGTTCCGGTCCGGAAGACTTTTTCCAACGCAGCTGGTAATAAATGTGCCGTTTCCATGAAGGCGACTGACCGGTCATGAAATTGAAATCAAACGGCGTCGGCCAGCTGAGAACGCTTCGATGGACTGCAATGGAAGCATCGTCGCCTTCGGTCGGCGCAGTTGCGAGGCGATCGCCAGCATTTTCCCCCGCGGAAGCCAAGGGGCCAAATGCAAAAACCTTCCCACCACTCGCCAGAGCAAATTGATTGTCTTTGGTTGTGCCGATGCTCGGAGAAAGGTTTGGAGCGGGATCGTTGAGACTTAATTTGAGGTCATTAGCGACCAGGATGCCGCCGGTCCCGCTGCCTTCGTAGGTGATTGAGCTGATCTTCGCCGAAGAAATCTCGATTGTCCTGAACCGATCGACGAACAATGAGACCTGGCGTCCGCGGAAAATCCACAGCGCCGACGTCGCGATGACGAATAGAACGAGAATTGCGAGGGTGATCAGGATTTTGCGCATAGCAGTCAGGTTAACCGCGGATTGTGCTGATTTCGCAGATAAAAATGCGACGTCGACCTGCTTTGCCTACTCTGTGGCATCCGCGTAATCCGCGGTTCTTCTGGTCTTGCCTACGCGTTCTTCTTCCGCCGAATATAATCAGTGACTTGCTCTTCGAGAATCTCAAGAGGCAACGCTCCATTCTTCAGCACAGCGTCGTGGAACTCACGCTGGATCGAATTTTTCTCCCAGCTCTTTCTCAGCGCGAGCCCGGAGTTCTTGAATCTTTAACATTCCGATCTTGTACGCACAGGCCTGACCTGGCGCGACGATATATCGTTCAATTTCGGATTTTACTTCCTTTTCGCCCATCCCTGTTTTCTCACGCATGTAGGCGATCGCCTGTTCGCGCGTCCAACGCTTCGCATGAACGCCAGTATCGACGACTAATCGCACTGCGCGGAAAAGCTCGTCACGCATGCGTCCGAGATCGCCGAATGGATCTTTGTCGTACCAACCGGCTCTTTTGGCCGGCCATTCGCAGTAAAGGGCCCAGCCTTCTATATAGGCAGTAAACGGAATGATCTTTCTAAATTGCGGAAGGCCTTTGAGTTCTTCTACTGTTGAAATTTGCCAATGATGTCCCGGCACGCCTTCGTGGTAGGCAAGCGTGGGCATGCTCCACTTAGGCACTTCATTCATATCGCGCAGGTTCGCGAAAAAAATCCCTGGGCGGGTGCCATCCATCGCCGCAAAGTCGTAATACGCCCCTGGCGCCGTCGCTTCTTTGAATTCCGGCACGCGTCGTACCTCGATCTTCGCGCGTGGAGTAGTCAGAAATAATTGCTTCGACGAGCGTTCCGTTGCTTCCCTGATCAATCGCGTGCACTCAGCCAATGCATCGGCACGGCCTTTGTCATTGTTTGGAAAGAGAAAACGCGGATCTTTTGCCAGCTTATCCATCGATTCACCGATCGGCTGGCCCGCGAACCCGTTCGCGTCGAGAAGTGCGCGCATCTCCCCTTCGATTCGAGACACTTCGCGCAGGCCGAGCTCGTGGACTTCGTCCGGCTTCAGGGTGGTAGTCGTATTTTCGCGCAGGCGATAGGCGTAGTAAACGTCGCCATCCGGTAATTTCCAAACGCCGTCGTCCGTTGTCGTCTGCGGCAAAATCCCCTGAAAATAGTCGATCAGTTTTTGATAGGCGGGATAAACCTTGGAGCTTATTTCTGTTTCCACGCGCGTTTGAAAATCGGCGCGTTGCTCCTCGGTCAACTTGTCGATCTTGGTGGCGCGTGTTTTGAATGATGTCGCAAGGATATTTTCGGACGCTGGCTTGCCAATGAAATCGGTCATTTCCTTAAGTACTTCCTCGACGACGAAACGAGGTGGCAGGATTTGCTTTTGTTCGCGGACTTTGAGATTGTCGAGAAGCTGGTCGAATTTTTTTGGCAAGGCATCCAGCCGCATCAGGTAATACTCGCAATCTTTCTGGTTCAGCAGCCGGTGTGTGTTCGCCATGAAAGATGGGAATTGGTTCTGCACGCCGAAGAGTTGATTAACCGGATAATTATGCCATTGCCATTTTTCGCTCTCGACTTGCATTTGCAAAAACCAATCGAGCACATGCGTGGAAAGCTTTTGGGACGGCGATTGTCGATCCAGCGAATACTGGCGCAGTTGCGTCAGATCGCGCTTCCACCTGTCGAATTCGCGTTGTTGATGTGCCGGCGATTCGTCGTCCAGCTTTCCATTATGACTGGTGATGCCGAACTGCTCGACCAAGCCGAGCATGGAAAGCAGCTCCGGGTGGTCGAATAGAACTTCGGCAAAGACTTTGTCGAAGAATAAATTCAGATTCCATGGCCGAAACCATATCAGGTTGGTTAGAAATACCGCAGCAGCGATCAGGAGAATCGCGACGATCCCGCCGAGCCATTTGGAAATGCGCTTTAACATGTGTTCACATCAGTGCGGGAATGCGTCCGTTGATAGGATGCAGCAGTACCTGGCGTCGGATTCAAGAATTTGGTTCTTGGCTTTACAATTAAAATCTCGCAGCCCAACGCGCGAGGAAGAGCGATGGCTCGCCTTTGCTTTGAATCTTAGATATAGCCCAATGTAATGAGCGACTCAGCACAGCACATCGATAAACCCGAGCCGCGCGGACAGGCGCTGCTCGCCTTTCTGGCGATCGGCGCAATTTATCTGGCGTTGCCACGCAATCTCATTGTCGGCCCGATCTGGTTGTTGCCGACTTTGATTGTCGTTTTGCTCGTGCCAACGGTGGTGAGCCATCGCGTGGGGAGACACTCCCTTAATCGTGTCCTCGGAATCATTATTAATGGAATTACAACGCTGGCGCTAATCGGATCGGTGATTCTGCTCGTGCGTGCGCTGCCTTCACACCGGGAGACGCCGTTACAGCTACTGCGCTCAGGCGGACTACTCTGGCTGACGAATGTGATCGTCTTCGCGCTGTGGTATTGGCGACTGGACGGCGGCGGACCGACCTTACGCCACAAGCAAAACAAATTCGGCAGTACAAGCTTTCTTTTTCCGCAGATGCAGATCCCGCATGACGAACGCGCCCAATTTGCATGCGCCCGCTGGCGGCCGCGCTTCATCGATTATCTGTTCGTCGCCTTTACGCAGAGTTCAACATTCGGTCCGACAGACGCGCCGCTGCTTGCGCGCTGGGCAAAAGTACTCGCAATGATTCAGGTTTTTATTTCACTCAGTATCGTGGTTTTGCTGATCTCGCGCGCGGTCGGCGTTCTGTAGCTGGTTGACCCGCGCGCGTCCTACTTACCGATGAGAATCAAGATGCCCGCTGCGAGCGCTAGAATTCCGGTCACCACGACAGGGATGACAATATGAACCAGTACCGTAATTCCGACAATAATAAGGTAGATGGCGAGCAGAAGCATTCCCAGGTTTTTTGTGATATCCATGCCTCTTTTTGAGGCAATCCCGTTGGCTTTGCACGCTTTAAAAGAGCCAGTCGTTGGTTTCGCCGCGTTCAATCGTTAACTCGTGAATGCGACGGTGTGACGCATCACGGGTTTGCCGAACAGCGTAACAAATCATGCTGGAAAAGATTCCTCGGCCCGACAGTCTCCTGCGCGCCAAAGTCGCTATGGCGGCGGAGCTAGTCTCGCCCTGCAAGTTGTAGCGGCGCGCTTGATTACTTGTCATTCCGAACCGAGTCGAGGAATCTCTAACCGCTAACAATGAGAGATGTCTCGACTCATTCGAGTTCGCTCGACCTGACAAGATGCCTTGGTGGAAAAGATCATTCCATCTCCGCCATTTCGGGGTTGCAGCGGTGAAATTGACAAATTGAGCAGTAGCTAGACCTTGAGTGGATTCCACCTAACAAAACGTCGAGCCATGGAACACGAAAAAATCATTTTCTTCCGGAACTTCTTCTTCCGCGCATTTATCATCGGCGTCCTATTCGCCATTTTCTATTTTATCGTTACGTATGCTCTTTGGGACACTTGGGCAGCGTGGGCGGCTCACGTCTTTAAAGTGGACGAAAAGGCACTTGGAAGACTGGTGCTAATGTTTTTCGTCAATCTGCGCGTCGTGCTTGTATTTTTCTTTCTCGTGCCAGCTTTGGCGTTCCACTGGATGGCTAGGAAGAAGTAGAGACTCTCTGACAAATGTCTCGTGGCAACGGCCAGCGGTTGGCTGGAGCGATTTTTAGGTGCTGCGGGCATACAAAAGTCTCAAAATGATCACTACCGCCATCCCTGTAACAGCGATGCTGAACATAACAACGCCAAACCAGGCGCGGAGTGAATTTGGAGTCCAAGGCGCCGCCGAGACTGCGGTGACGACCTGCGCGAACCCTCGATTAGTGAGGACGACAACCAGGAGGAGTAAGGAACCGAGTGCAGCAAATACTGCTGTTTCGATGTAATGCGGGCAAGGACAAAGGGCTGCCGTGATAAATACGATGCAAGAGTGATGATCACCGCAGAATATCGACGATCCATGTGAGATGTTTGTGGTGAATCTTCTGAAAAGGAGACGTTGCGATGGGGGCCGAAGCGTTTAAGGCTGCGCGTGACTTTCTTTTCGCGCATCGGACCGACTACAAGACCGCACATACGGAATTCCGCTGGCCCCAGCTCACGCATTTTAACTATGCGCTCGATTGGTTCGACGCTGAGCTGGCACGCGGCGCAAGTGCAAGCCAGCCTGCTCTGAAAATCGTCGGTGATGGCGCAGCCACCGTCACCTTCGCCGAACTCTCCGAACGCTCTAATCGCATCGCCAACGGTTTGCACGCGCTCGGTGTGAAGCGTGGCGAACGCATCTTGCTAATGCTCGGCAACGTTGTCCCGCTGTGGGAGATGATGCTGGCGGCAATGAAAGTCGGCGCTGTCGTCATTCCCGCCACTACGCTGCTGACTCGGAATGATTTGAAGGATCGCTTCGAGCGTGGCCGTGTGCGCCATCTCATTGCCAATGCCGCCGACGCAGCGAAATTCGATGGCCTCGATCCGACGGTAAAGCGCATTGCTCTGGGAGAAGCGCCGTCAGGCTGGACCAGTTATGCCTCTCTATTGCGTGCGTCACCAAGCTTCACGCCAGACGCTCCGACGAACGCAGCTGATCCAATGCTGCTCTATTTCACCTCTGGTACCACCTCCCGTCCCAAACTGGTGGAGCATAGTCATCAGAGCTATCCGGTCGGACATCTGGTCACAATGTACTGGCTTGGTCTGCAGCTTGGCGACATGCATCTCAACATCTCGTCGCCGGGTTGGGCGAAGCATGCGTATAGCTGTTTTTTTGCACCGTGGAATGCTGGTGCCACGGTATTCATCGCCAACCAACCACGTTTCAACGCACGTGATATGTTGCGGGCTATCGCTGCGAATAAGGTGACTACGCTCTGCGCGCCGCCCACTGTATGGCGCATGTTGGTGCAAGAGGACATGCAGTCGTGCAAAACAGCGCTTCGCGAAGTCTGCTCCGCCGGCGAACCGCTGAATCCCGAAATCATCGAGCATGTGCAGAAGATTTGGAACCTTACGGTGCGAGAGTCATACGGCCAGACCGAGACCACGGTGCAGATTGCCTGTTTTCCTGGTCAAAAGGTGAAGCCGGGTTGCATGGGGCAGGAGGCGCCTGGCTATCGCATTCGTCTGCTCGATGCCGACCAGAAGGAGATCGAGGAAGGCGAAGTGTGTATCGCACTCAATCCCGCGCCAGTCGGTTTGATGCGCGGCTACCAGAATGATGATGGCTCATTCGCTCCGCTAGGACGAACAGCGTATCGAACAGGTGACGTGGCGACCTGCGATGCAGAGGGCTATTTCACCTATGTCGGACGCGCGGATGATGTGTTCAAAGCCTCCGACTACCGTATCAGTCCCTTCGAACTGGAAAGCGCACTGATTGAGCATCCCGCAGTAGCCGAGGCTGCCGTCGTTCCGACTCCCGATCCGCTGCGTCTCGCCGTGCCGAAAGCCTATGTGAGGCTGACTGCCAACAGTGTGCCAGATCGCACGACAGCGCTCTCGATCTTTCAGC
>QHNJ01000151.1 GCA_003218395.1 Verrucomicrobiota bacterium | reverse complement strand
GCGGGCTGGGAGAAATTCGCTATTGTTTTCCTCTTAATTCTTCGGGGGACCCGGCGCTGGATGAACAGGCGCGCCGCTACCTCACGCGCTGCCGTTTTTCCCAAAACCCGAAAAGCGCTGGGAAAGTCGATCAATTTCTAACCTGGGGGATTGCGACGATCCAATGGGACAGGGACGTCACACGCCCGCGGCCAATCCCGACGGAACCAGCTACCCCGTGATCCGCGTCAGTCTCGCCGCCCTGGTCACGATTTATTTGCTGCTTTTTCTTGCGGCGGTTTTTCTCCTCTGGATAGTGGGAGAGTGGAATCGCCGGCGGCGGGAGCGCCGGGCTTTACAGCATCGGTTGCGCTGCGTGATCTGCGCGTTTCAATTTGAGGATCGAACGGACGCATTGCTTCCCAGGTGCCCGCGCTGTGGAAGTTTAAACGAACGATTTAAGATGGACCAAATTTAACATGGGAATGTGGATCGGCCGCAATCGCAAGGCACGGGTAACCTACGGGTTCGACGAAATCGCGCTCGTGCCTGGCCGCGTGACGATTAATCCGAACGAAGTCGATATCACCTTCCCTTTGCCGCGCATAGAGGCGGAGCCGCTCGAATTAAAAATTCCAATTCTCGCCAGCGCAATGGATGGAGTCGTCGATGTCGATTTCGCCATCGCCATGAGCAAATTGGGCGGGCTGGCCGTTCTGAATCTTGAAGGAGTCCAAACGCGCTACAAAAACCCGCAAGAAGTACTACAAAAAATCGTCGAAACGGACAAATCCGACATTACTGCGCTGCTGCAGAGAATTTACCAGGAACCCGTCCAGGAAGATTTAATCGCGGCGCGCGTGCGCCAGATCAAAGACGGTGGTGTGCTGGCTGCGGTGAGCTCCATTCCCCAGCGCGCGGCTGAGTTCGGCAAGATCGCGCAGCAAGCAGGCGCAGACGTTTTCGTTGTGCAGAGCACGGTCTCCACCGTCAGGCATATTTCGTCGGAGTATAAATCGCTCGACCTGGAAAAATTTTGCCGCGAAATGCGCATCCCCGTGATCGTCGGAAACACAGTTGGTTATGACGTGACCTTCGAGATCATGGAGTGCGGGCCGGCTGCGATTTTGGTCGGTGTTGGGCCCGGAGCGGCTTGCACTTCACGCGGCGTGCTTGGGCTCGGTGTCCCGCAAGTAACGGCGACCGTCGATTGCGCCGCGGCGCGCGATGCTTACTTTAAGAAAACATCGCGTTACGTGCCGATCATCACGGATGGTGGGATGAGCAGAGGCGGTGACGTTTGCAAAGCGCTCGCTTGCGGCGCGGATGCCGTGATGGTGGGCAGTGCGTTTGCCAAAGCGCAGGAAGCGCCCGGCTGCGGATACCACTGGGGCATGGCTACTCCACATGCAAATCTCCCACGAGGGACGCGCATCAAAGTCGGCACCACGGGGTCACTGAAACAAATCCTCTTCGGTCCGGCGGAAGTTGACGATGGCAGCCAAAATTTGGTCGGCGCAATTACCACCTGTATGGGCAACGTCGGTGCTTGCAACATTGCCGAATTTCAGCAAACGGAGATTATCATCGCGCCTTCCATTAAGACCGAAGGGAAACTCTTCCAAACCGTACAAAGCGTCGGGATGGGAACGAGCTGAAATATTTAGCGAATTAGCGAGTTAGAGTTTGAGTCGTTGCGCTTTGACCTCGAACCTTCGCGTGTTAAATCGCTAAATCGTTAAACCACTCAATGAACAACGATCGTAGAGTCGTCCTCACTGGATTGGGCGCCATCACGCCGCTTGGCAACGACGTGGAGACATTTTGGTCGAATCTGAAGAACGGTGTCAGCGGTGTTCGCAAGATCGAAATGTTCGATACGACGGCTTACGACTGCAAAATCGGTGGCGAAGTACGCGGCTTCGATCCGAAAGCATTCTTTAAAAATCCGAAGGATGTTCGCCGCACGGATCGATTTGCACAGCTCGCGTTGGCCGCCGCAAAAATGGCGCTCGACGACAGCGGGATCGATATAGAGAAACTGAGACGGCGCGATCGCTTCGGCGTCATCGTCAGCAGCGGGATCGGTGGACTAAAAACGCTGCAGGATCAGTTGACGATCCTCTTGACAAAAGGACCGTCGCGAACTTCGCCATTCACGATTCCGATGTTGATCAGCAATATGGCGAGCGGACTCATCTCGATGGAGTACGGCCTGCGGGGCCCCAACATGTGCATTGTAACGGCCTGCGCGACGTCGAACAACGCCATCGGTGAATCCTGGCGGACCATCAAATTTGGCGATGCCGATATTTTCCTCGCCGGCGGGTCAGAGGCTTCGATTGTCGCAATTGGCCTTGCAGGATTTTCGGCCATGAAAGCGCTTAGCACGCGCAACGACGAGCCCGAACGCGCTTCACGCCCGTTCGATCGCGATCGCGACGGTTTTGTGATGGGCGAAGGTGCAGGGATCGTAGTGGTGGAGGAGCTGGAACACGCCAAAGCGCGTGGCGCGAAGATTTATTGCGAACTCACAGGCTACGGGCTTTCTTCGGACGCCTACCACATGACGGCGCCGCCTCCGGACGGCGAAGGCGCGGTGCGCGCCATGCAACTGGCGCTGGAGCATGCCCGCGTTTCTCCCGACCAAGTCGATTACATAAACGCGCATGCGACGTCCACCGACATCGGTGATCTTTGCGAAACACGCGCGATCAAACAGGTATTCGGCGAACAAGCTTACAAAGTTTCCATCAGCTCCACCAAGTCGATGACCGGCCATTTGTTAGGCGGAGCGGGTGGAATAGAAATGGCGGCGTGCGCGCTCGCCATCCGCGATTCCGTGATCCCGCCAACGATCAATCTGGAAAATCCTGGAGAAGGATGCGACCTCGATTACACGCCAAACATCGCTCGCGAAAAGAAAGTGCGCGTTGTGTTAAATAATTCGTTCGGTTTTGGCGGCCACAACGCCACCCTGGTCGCGACCGCATTCGAGAAATAGGGCTCCTGCACGCCGGGTTATGACTGACTTTTCGAAGAATCAGTTGGCATTTTGCAGCACGGCGAGCCACTTTAATTTCGGCGCGGGCATAGCTTAATGGTAAAGTTCCAGCCTTCCAAGCTGGCCATGCGGGTTCGATTCCCGTTGCCCGCTATTGATCCGGGGCAATCAACTCGCGATTCCGCCAGGTGAGGCCCAAACCGGAGTAAATCGTTAGGGCCACTGTAATCCATACCAAGACCGGACCAGCTTCGTCTCGTGCCCGCAACCACCATATCGATGTTTCAGTTGCATGCTGCAGCTCAGCTATGGAAAAAAGGGCAAGGAAGAAAATAACGGTAATGATCTGCCAGGAGGTTTTCTGTTTGCCAAGCCGCTCCGCCGGAAGAACCCGGCCCTTGGCGCTGGCCATCAGACGCAGCCCTGTAATCAAAAAATCCCGCGCTACTACAGTTGTGGCTGCCCATGCCGGAACAGCTTTGAGGGGTACCAGCGAAATAAATGCCGCTGCCATCATGATCTTGTCCACGAGCGGGTCCATCAATTTGCCAAAATTTGTGATGAACCCGTAGCGCCGGGCGATTTCCCCATCGATAAGATCTGTCAAACCCGCGATGAGAAAAATTAAAAGCGCGGAAGTGCGCGCATACGGCCACGAAGAATTTAGCGCGAGAACAAAAAGCACCGTGAGCACCAGACGGCTCAAGGTGATTCGGTTCGCCCAATTCATACGCCTGAAATCAAACGGGTTTCGGTCTGCTGATCGCCCTTCGCAGCCTTTGCTGGCACCTTGTCGATCTTGAATTTCGGTCGTTTCCAAATCGGAACCTTTCTTTTCAATTCATCCACCACCCATTGACTCGCACGGAAGGCTTCAGCGCGATGCCCGCTCGCCACCCGCATAAAAAGCGACGACTCGCCCGCCGCAATAAATCCAATTCGATGGTGAACGACAATGAGCTCGAGCGCAAACGTCTCGATGGCCTGCTGCGCAATCTGCCTCAGTTGATGTTCAGCCATTTCCCGATGCGCTTCGTATTCGATCCCCTCGATTTGGTGCCCATCCTCGGAGCCACGAACAATCCCCCAAAAATCGACTGCTGCACCCGCAGCCGCATCCACTTGATTCTCTGGCGCGTTGAGTCGCGCTTCTGTTACTAAAACTTCACAAACCGGATTTGCCATAGGGTTCAAGTGCTCGCTAGAGTGAGTGACAGCTCTTTCGAGCTGTTGGAAACAAGATATCAAAATGAATGCGAATCAATGTGATATTGGGCTGATCGGCCTGGCTGTGATGGGTGAGAACCTCGCCCTGAATCTGGAATCGAAGGGTTTTTCTGTCGCCGTGTTCAACCGTACGACCGAAGTAACGGAAAAATTTGCTGCCGGACGCGCCAAAGGAAAAAATATTCGGCCGACACGCACGATGGAGGAATTTGTCGCGGCGCTGAAAACACCACGGATAGCAATGATGATGGTCAAAGCGGGCGCTCCCGTTGACTCCGTTATCAGCCAGCTCGCGCCGCTGCTCGAGAAAGGCGATGTCATCATCGACGGTGGAAATTCTCTTTTCACCGACACGCAACGGCGCGCCAAAGAATTAGAGGACAAAGGAATTCATTTTGTCGGCATGGGCGTTTCCGGTGGCGAAGAAGGCGCGCTTAAAGGCCCCTCGCTCATGCCGGGCGGTTCGCGGGAGTCCTGGGAAATTATCGCCCCTATTTTCCGCAAGATCGCCGCACAAGTGGATGGCGAACCGTGCTGCCGTTACATGGGCCCCGACGGCGCCGGTCATTACGTCAAGATGGTGCACAACGGAATCGAGTACGGCGACATTCAATTGATTTGTGAGGCGTATGCGATCCTGAAAGATATCCTGGCGATGCAAGCTGCGGAGCTCGCCGATGTCTTTGCAGAATGGAACAAAGGCGAGCTCGACAGTTATCTCATTGAAATCACATCAGAGATTTTTCGGAAGATCGATCCTGAGACCGGCAAGCCGCTGGTCGATATGATTCTTGACAAGGCCGGCCAGAAGGGAACGGGCATCTGGACGCTTCAATCCGCCATCAAACAGTCTGTTGTAATTTCGACAATTAACGCCGCCGTAGAAGCGCGCGTTATCTCGTCGCGGAAAGAGGAGCGCGTGGCTGCATCCAAAGTTCTGCCGCAACCGAGAGCTCGAAAGTTTAAAGGTAATCGAGCGCGCTTCGTCGATGCAATACGCGACGCGCTTTACGCATCGAAAATCGTTTCTTACACCCAGGGAATGGAGCTTCTGCGCTCTGGGAGCACTGAATACAAGTGGAACCTCAATCTCAGCGACATCGCCACCATCTGGCGAGGCGGGTGCATCATTCGCGCGAAATTTCTCAACCTGATCGTCGGGGCGTACCAGCGCGACTCGGCGTTGCACAATCTCCTGCTCGATCGCTATTTCACGAAGATCATTAGGAAAGCACAGCGGAATTGGCGTGTCGCGGTATCGACGACCATCAAACATGGCGTGGCCGTCCCTGCATTTTCCGCCTCGCTGGCCTATTTCGACAGTTATCGTCAAGCGCGACTGCCGGCGAATCTCTTGCAAGCGCAACGTGATTTCTTCGGCGCGCACACGTACGAACGCATCGATAAACCGGGCGTCTTTCACACAGAATGGATTGAATCCGAAGGCGAGTCCGCCGAAAAAGCGACCGAACCGAAATCGCCCCCGCCGCATCACGCCGGCGAATAGAGTGGCGCGATCGTCCCGGTTGCGACGCAAGCCGGAGCTTGCGCTACTTTATCGAAAATCGTGCGAATCACTGCCGGCGAGTTCTTGATGCGCGAGTCGTCTGATGTCGCGCGTCTTAATCAAAACAACGCGATCGGAATTCTGCACTTCGCCTTCGATGAGTAGAAATGCTTCCTCGGTAATTAAAAGGCGAAAACGCTCAAACAAGTTTGGATCGACAATCGCATTTGCGACGCCGGTCTCATCTTCCAAGCTGATAAAAACAAACCCTTTTGCTGTGCCGGGACGCTGTCGGCAAATCACGTTCCCGGCGATCTGCACAGTTGCGTCATGTTGCGCTTGGGCAAGATCGCTCGCCCGCCAAACATTGGGCAAACTTTCACGTAACAGTTTCATCGGGTGCGGTCCGGTCGTCAGGTTCATTGTTTCGTAGTCGGCGCGCACGCGCTCCGGCAGCGTCATTGCCGGAAGCGGCGATTTCTGGGTAGGGTCGGCGCGCTGCGCCGACCGGACGCCGCAGCACGGCGTCCCTACCATTCGGTTACGCAGCAAATCATCGTGCATTGTTTCCTCCGCTGCCCACATCGCAGCGCGCCGATGCTCGGCGAAACAATTGAGCGCACCAAGCTCAGCCAATGTGCGGAGTTCTTCGTTCGAAAGCTGCACCCGTCGCTTGAAATCTTCCATCGAATCGAATTGTCGATCTTGCCGTCGCCTAACAAGTTCTTGCGCGTGTTCCTGGCACAATCCGTTTACAATGCAAAATCCCAGCCGCACCGTATCATCGGAAATGACCGTGCAGCGCCAGGTCGATTCCGTCACACGAACCGGCTTGATTTTGATCCCATGCCGGTCTGCATCTTTGACAATCGTTGCCGGGGTGTAAAAACCCATCGGCTGATTATTAAGCAGGCTGGCGTAAAATTCCGCCGCACGATGCACTTTCAAATAGGCGCTGCCATACGCAAGAATCGCAAAACTGATTGCGTGCGATTCCGGAAAACCGTAGAGCGCAAATGATGTGATCGAGTGAATAATCTTGTCGATCTTGTCCGGCGCGACGCCTTTGCGTTCCATCGCCGCGCGCAATTTCAAGCTCACTTTTTGCATTCGTTCCTCCGAGCGATGAAAACTTAGCGCGCGCCGCAGTTCCTCTGCTTCGTTTCCAGAAAAATCGGCCATGATCATGGCGATCTGGAGCATTTGTTCCTGAAACAACGGCACACCGAGCGTGCGGCCGAGCACCGGTTCGAGTCGCGGATCAAAATAGGTTCGCGGCTCGCGTCCCGCGCGGCGCGCGAGATAAGGATGCACCATGTCGCCCTGGATTGGTCCCGGACGAATGATCGCGACTTCGATCACGACATCATAAAAACATTCCGGTTTCATCCGCGGCAGCGTCGCCATTTGCGCCCGGCTCTCGATTTGGAATACGCCAATCGTGTCTGCTTTTTGCATCATCTCGAACGTGGCAGCGTCGTCTTTTGGAATGTGTGCAAGATCCAGAGGGCGGCCGCGCTCGCGGCACAGCTCAAACGCATCTTGCATCACCGACATCATCCCGAGCCCGAGTAGATCGACCTTCACGATGCCGAGATCTTCGCAATCGTCCTTGTCCCATTGGGCGACGACGCGTCCCGGCATCGACGCATTTTCCAGCGGCACAAACGAACTGAGCTTGTTCTGGCAAATAATCATTCCGCCGGAATGCTGTCCAAGATGTCGCGGCAAACCGTAGATCGCCTGATACAGCCTGACGAACGCCGGCATCCGCGGATGTTCCTTCGGCAAACCAGCCTGCTCGATCTGCGATTGGAGATCGAGCGTGTGCGGAAAATCGCCGTTCGCGAATAAATGTGAGAAGCGATCCAGAATGCTCGGCGAAAAATTTAACGCCTTGCCGATTTCGCGCGCAGCGCTGCGTCCGCGATAAGTGATAACATTCGCGGTCATCGCGGCACCATGTTTGCCGTAACGACGATAAATTTCCTGGATCACGGCCTCTCGCCGATCACCGCTTGGAAGATCGAGATCGATATCAGGCCACCCTTTGCGGCTTTCATTTAGAAATCGTTCGAAGACCAAATGATTGCTGACCGGATCGACGGAAGTAATGCCGAGGCAATAACAAACCGCGCTGTTCGCGGCGCTCCCCCGACCCTGCACCATGATGTCGTGTTCGCGGCAAAAATTTACGATGTCCCAGACGATCAAAAAATACCCCGCGAATCCGAGCTTAGTGATGAGCGCCAGTTCTTCTTCGAGCTGGCGTTTCACCGCACTGCTAATTGCGGCGTAACGTTGCTGCGCGCCGAACCAAACGATCGTGCGCAGGAACGAATCCATCGAGTGACCGTCCGGCACCGGAAATTCCGGAAATTCATAACCAAGATTTTCCAGAGAAAACATGAGGCGCTCAGCCAGGCGCGACGTGTTTTCAATCGCTTCCGGCAGATCGCGAAAAAGTTCGCGCATTTGACGATCGCTTTTCAGATAACGCTCGGCGTTTTGCGTTAGTAATTTCCCAGCGGCATCCAGATGGGTGTGTTCGCGAATACAGGTGAAAACATCGAGAACCTGACGGCCGTAAGGCCTGGCATACTGAACGCCATTCGTGGCCAGGAGCGGCAATTGATAATGCGCCGCAAGACCAACAAGTTGTCGGTACAGCCGATCTTCGCCCCGCAAACAATGCCGCTGGATTTCCACGAAAACATTTTCGCGACCTAACGTGTGGATCAAAAACTGCGCGCGATCTTCGGGCTGGGTAGCGCACGCGTCTCGCGTGCTGACGATGGCGTCCCCGCCATCGCGGACTTTCATTGTGCTTGCTATCACAGGGGAAGATTGTTTCGGCGCGACGCCGAAACCAACACGCGAGACGCGTGCGCTACCCAGCAATGCGATCAACCCCTCCGCAAATTGCGGCAGCTCATCCCACTGAATCACGCACTTCCCTTTTTCGCTGCGCAAATGCGCCTCGGTCAGTAATTCGCAGAGGTTTTTGTAGCCGTTCCTGTTGTCCACGAGCACAGGCAGGATACCGCCATCTTCCATGCTCAACTCGCAGCCAATGATCGGGCGAATATTTTGCTCGCGTGCTGCAACCGAAAACCGTTGGGCGCCGTAAACACCATTGCGATCAAGCAACGCCATCGCTGGCATCGCGAGCTCGGCGGCGGTTTCAGCTAATTGCTCTGGAAATGAAGCGCCGCGCAAAAAGCTAAATGCGCTGCACGCGTGAAGTTCGATGTAAGACATGGCATCGTTACATCATTGCATTGTTACATCGCCCGTTAGTCATAAATCCCATCCACTTTCCAAATTCCACCGCTTCGGTGACAGCGCGCCAAAACTCCGTTATCCAATTGCAGATCCCATTCCGCGCTAGCCCATGCCGCTTCATCCCACCAGTTTCCCGAAGCCAAATAAGGGCCGCGCTGCTCTGCGATTTTGCCGCTCACGTTTGCGCTTCGAATATGCGCCGGTGAATTTTCGGTACTGAAAACCGACGCGGGTGCGGCCGGTCGAAACCGGCGCAAGGCCGGAGATGACGGGGCACAGCCATCATGGCTGTGTGGCGGACAGGCATCTTGCCTGCCGGTTCTATCGCAGGCGGGGACGCCTGCTTGCCCCACAGGCTGGAAGCCTGTGCTACTATGCCACGCGAACGGTTCCATCCGAAATGCATCCGGCCTATGCGTTTCTTCCAAGACCGGTGTGCCAACGCGATCAGCACCGAGTAGAGCGGTCAAGCGCGCGAGTGTTTCTGATAATTGATTGGGATTACGCAAAGTCGTTTCAAATAATCCATACTGCTGCTTTGGAGCTTTGATCGGCTGCGCTTCGAGCGAGACGGCAATGATCGGATGCTCCGATTTAAAATTCTCCAGGTGCGTGTGAAGCATCCGAAAGAGAAGATCGACGTCGTTGGTCGACTGCGGAATTTTGAAAACCCGTTCGTAATTCTGCTTATTCGAAAAAGTAATTCGCAGGGTCAGTTCTTTTGCGACGAGATAGATCGCGCTCAATCGCAACGAAAGTTGCTCCAAAAACCGGCGCAGCATAAAGAGAAGCGGCTCGGCCGTTTCGATCTCGTGTTCGAATTCGAAGCTCTCGTCGAATGATTCAGGCGGTCGGACAAGCTTGAGCAGCCGATTGGATTGCCCATTCGCCCGTTCCCACACTCGGACGGCTTCCGACCCAAGCCGCGCGGCGAGCTGTTCTTTATCAAGCGCCGCGAGCTGACCGACGGTGTGGATTCCCCATTTGTGCAGGACCGTGAAGATTTGCTGAATCTCAGCTTGTCGATCTTGCGCAGCTTTTGGCAACTCAGAGCGCTCCATGCGCTCAAATTTAAGTGGATAAACTATATGTTCAAGTGAACAGTTTATATCAGCGCCACTGCGCAAAACCTTCGATCATAAGCCGCTTCAAGCCGCCGCAGCTGATGCTGCTTTGGCAGAGGAGCTACGATGGATCAGCGGCGCGCGGTGCGGTGCGGCAATGGAGTTGAGGCAAGTCCGGCACGACAGACGTGGCCGGCTTACGAGTCATGGATCCGCATCTCTTCAATTTCACATTGCCCGCAGTCATCGGGCAATTCGATCTCCTCGGCATTGAACACAACCACATCTTTGATTTTGCGGTTATTCGCTAAACGCACATCCACGCGCTGGTAGCCCATACCGCTCTCCGGCTGGCGCACTAGAAAGCGTGTCCACTTCTCTGGGAGCCGAATGGTCATGGCGGAATCTGCGCCGGACCGATCACAGTTTTATCCGGCGAACCGTTCACAAAAATAACTTCCACGCCCCCGCCGGGTTGTCCATAGGCAGGTTGAGCAATGCCACGCTTCAGCTTGGTTGTTACTGGAGGATCGATCGTAAACACGTGCACTGCCGGTTTTGGATTTGGCAGAGCGTATCGTTTCACAGCGTCGCGCCCAGTCTTAACCTGCTTTGCGTCCTCCGCGGTCGTTGCGTAGCTTCCTGGTAGCAGCCCGCCGCTGGGCGTCACGCGGCGATCGTTCGCATAAGCAGAGAAGCGTTTGAATTCTTCCTCTTCCTGCAACTCGTTCTCTGGTGCTTCATCAGCTCCTGACGATGTTGTTTTCGATAAGCTGCTTTCCCGAACTCTGCTGGAGAGTTTTGTTTCGCTCTGTATGACTTTCAGCGATAGAATTCGTTCCCCGAACCCGAGTTCCTTTCTCTCCAACATGAGCAAGCGCTGTGATGGC
>QHNJ01000191.1 GCA_003218395.1 Verrucomicrobiota bacterium | reverse complement strand
AGAAAATAGCCCACCAATCGAACTGGAAAGCGAAGTCGCCTCGGGCCGGGGGGGGCGGTGGCGGAAAAAGCCTCAAGATGACGATTGAGAATAAAAGGTAGAGGGTAAAAAGAACACCGATCCGGATAAAGCGCGGCCAGAATTTGTTCCGGCAAAGATAGGCGTGCCACGCTTCCTGCGCGGAGAATTCCGGCTCCGTCCCTGATTTATCGGAGCGCGTGGTACGCCATTGCTCGAGGCCCAAGCCGAGGTGGTGCCAGCAAAAACGGGTTTTTTTCGGCAGCGGATCGAGAGAAAATCGTTCACCGAGCTCGCGTTCGTTGGCGCGCAAATCGATACCTGCTTTAACCATGAAATGGATCGCCAGCATGAGCGCGATCAAACGCAGCATCTCACTCGGCCAGATGCTGATTCCGGAGAAAAAAGCCAGCGGCTCCTGGGCGACATGTGCGATGACGCCCAGTTTTGTTAGATAATCGCTCGCAAACGGGCTGCTGCCGAGATCGTATTGTGCAATGTCAGCGCTCTTGTATTGCCCGAACATCGCGACTGACAAGACGATCAGCGGTACGCCGCAAACCAGGCAAAAAGTCGTGCTGGCGAACACTCTTCTTAAACGTTGCGGTGTGGTGCCTCCGCCTTTCAACGTCGGGCTGGCAATGGTGACGCTGATCCAAGCCACAATTGCCAGGAGCGCGAGCGCGCCAATGACTAGCAGCCAAAAGGTTGGACTCGACCAGATCACGCGGCTTGCCAAGTGCCAATCCAGGGAGTTGCTTCTGTGGGTCTTTACGAGATTTTGCTCTTCCCGACCCCATGTGGGAAAAAGCCAATCCCGAAACCACGACTTATTCGACTTAGCGAGCTTTTCTCCCTCCAGATACCACGCCGGACTCAGATCATAAGCGCCGCGGCGGCTGATCTCGAAGATCCGCGGTTGCCACGAAAGAGAATCCGCTTCTTCTTTTGTCATTCGGCCAGTCGCGACCAGCGTGCCGACGTACATCGACGTTTGATTAGTGTCGCGAAACGGAGGGATGTGCATCCCCTCGATGTAAGTCTCCGGCAACGTGCTGCCAAATGGCGATGCGATGATTAGATTGTGGCTATCGCCCCAATCGTCACGGCGCTCAAAATGCGCGTCGTAGTTGTTGGTGAAAAAAACAGCGTCGGGAAACTGCGGCCGCAGCGCTCGCAGAATCATGAGTTTATCGTAAATGTCCTGGCCGAGCAGACCAATGGCGCGAATACCCCAGCCGTCCTCTCGCTGCCAGCGCGCGTTGTCCTCTTTCATCTGCCGCGCCAACCGCCGTAAGTAATCGGATTGATTCAATCCTTCCGTTGCCTCGATCGCAACCGTGTCCTGCCCGAGCTGCGTTTTTTGCGTCTGGTCGCGCTGACTCTCTTTGGCCTGATCGCCTGGCAGTTGGCCGTCAATTCCGCGCAGATAACGGTACGGGTGCACCCATGCCGGCCACTGATCCGGTTGCTTAATGATCTCACGAATGGTTCGACCGGAAGCTTGGGCTGCGAAAATCGTGCTCAACGAACGTCCGTACGGGGTGTCCCATTCGGTCAAAATCACAACATGCGCGACTTTGGGAACCGGGCTTCCGCCCGGTGTCGTTTGCTGCACGACCGGAACGCGCCGGCGCGCGAGCTCAGCCATCAATTCTTTCAAAATCACTTCATCGGTCGCGATCGCCCGGAAAAAAGTCAGTCCGGGCACAGCCTCCTCCAGGAACATCTGCACGGTTTTTTTTGGCGAAGCGGGGCGAACCTCGGCCCCTCCGCCGGCAGGGGTCGGTCGGAAAAGCAACGTGTCATCCGAAGCGGTCGCAAGGGGCGAAATAATCGAAACGTCTTTCAGCGTCTCCTTCGCATCCGCTCCTAGCGGTTGCCTGTGCAGCTCGCGGATCACGCTTTGCAGTCCAGTTGAATTTGCCGGGCCGATTAACTTGATGTCGATCTTGTTGCGAACGTCGTCAGCCAGTTGATCGATGATGTTAGCGAAACGGCTCAGCGGATTAGGACTGAAGCTCGCCGCCGGCAACCACAGCACAATCAACCTCCTGGTATATTGGGGATGGACGCGTGCCAGGTCCCGCGTAGCGATGCATTCTTCCCAAGGAAGCAGCAGCCCCCGGTCTATTTGGCGCGCGCCGCTGGGATCGTCGAGTGGCGGCCAGTCGGCTGTGACGAAACCGATGTGCTCCCCGTCCAGAGGAACGAATCCGCTTTCGCTCAAGGCTTCGAGCACTGCCGGCCGCGCGCGTAATCGGGACTCGGCTTGTTCGCTGTACGGCCCGGCATCGACCATCACCGCGAGCACGAGAACACGCTCGGGGTTCTCCGTCGCGCGTCTGCGAAGGAGCTCGACCAGCGCGCAGACGTTGTGCGATTCGGTGGTGCCTTTTTTAGCCACGCCCACCTCGATTTGTGCATCAAGCAGCGATTTTTGCTTTTCCGCGACGCTAAACGGGTCTTGCCACAAGCGCGCATCGACATCCTGCGCGGCAATCACTGGAATGGTCTTTTCGCTCGGAACCGTCGGCCGCTTACTCACCAGCGGCTTGTACTGCGCGACGACTCCGGCGAGAACCGCTATGAGCGGCAACCACGTCCCCCAAGGAATATCAAACTTTGGTTTGTCGTTGTCTGCCATGGTCGCTTCC
>QHNJ01000190.1 GCA_003218395.1 Verrucomicrobiota bacterium | reverse complement strand
TCACATCGCGAATCGTATTGATTGGTCCGCTGTGAATTCCCATGCGCAATCGAATCTCCGGATGCTCTTTCAAGCTGGCGGCGAGTTGCATCGCGCACTCGATGGGTGCTTCCGCGTCGCTGAGGAAGATCAACGCCATGCCGTCTCCGGTGGGCAATTTGATCAACTTGTCTTCTGCGGCTGCCTGGCGAAAACGCGGAGTGGCCTTCACGGTTCGCACTAGTTCGGCTATCAAGCGGCTTTGCTCGTCGATCAGGAGAGTCGAGTAGGCGACCACATCGATCGTCAGAACGTGCGCGATCTCCAACTTCAGATCTGGTTCCAGATCGGGGGTCATAATTTCCAGCCGGCCGCCGCCAGCGCGGTGCCCCTTATTTCAATCCTTTCGCGGCTAAAAACTCAAGCGGCATTTGCGCCGTTTGCCATCCGGGGAGCAACCGACCGGCTACCTAACCCTCTTGCCGACCTCCGCCAGCTGATTATTTAATGCCTGTCGCAAACACCGTTTGAAAATGCGGGCTCTGCGTTTCCCGAGAGACGACGCTGACCTCGATCTCTCGGAAACCGCTCTTTTCCAAGAGCTGATGCAAATTCACTTCGCTAAAGCCAAGCCAGTGATCTGCATAAAGTTCCCGGGCCTTTTCGAACCGGTGACTCAACAGATCGAGAATGACCAGGCGACCGCCGCGCTTCAAGATCCGGTGAGTCGCATCGATAGCGCGCTCGGGGTGAATGGCGTGATGCAACGCCTGACTCAAAATCGCAAGATCAATACTGTTTTTCGCAATCGGTGGGTCTTCAATATCGCCAAGCCGATACTCGAGATTTTTAAATCCATGTTTCTTCGCCAACTCTGAGCCGAACTCGACCATCTTTGGCGAATTATCGATGGCGATGACTTTGCGCGCTTTTTTTGCCAGTAACTGCGAAAGTGTCCCCTCGCCTGCGCCAAGGTCGGCCACAGTCAGCGGCGGGAGCAACGTGATTAGCGTGTGTGCCAGCGCTTTCCATGACCGGCCCGGCACATAGCTTCGGCCAAACTTGCCAGCGAGCTCGTCGAAGTATTTTCGCGCTTTGTCCTGACGTTTATGCAGAACGAGGTTGAGACCCGTGCGATCGCGCGACGTCTCCGGCAGTTCCCGCGCGAGCGTCCGAGTGAATTCCGCGACCCGCGTCCGGCGTGTGTCTTGTTCGTGGTGGTTTGCGCCGTAGTAAACATTTTTTCCAACTCGTCGATCGGTTACGATGCCAGCCCGCTTCAGTTGCGCGAGATGACTTGAGATGCGCGATTGACCCATGCCCAGAATTTGCTGAAGCTCCGCCACCGAAAGCTCTTCCTCTTCGAGAAGCAGGAGCAGGCGCAAACGGGTCGGGTCCGCCAGCAATCGGAGCAAATTTATGGTTGACGCCATCGTATCCGCCAACGATATATCGACGTATCATGATCGGTCAATATGTCTATCGACATCGTGATTTGTTAAAAAGGTTAAATCGTTACAGCGATGGCGCGGAAGGGCGCTTCGCATCGCGCGGTTTACCTATTTAACAATGTAACCGTTTTAACATTTCTAACGAACCCAAGCCATGTCACATCGTTACATTTTTTCCTCTGAATCGGTCACCGAAGGTCATCCCGATAAAGTTTGCGATACGATCAGCGATTACATTCTCGATGCCTGTCTCGAGCAGGATCCGCTGAGTCGCGTCGCTTGCGAAACCCTCGCGAAGGGCAACCTGGTCGTGCTTGCAGGCGAAATCACGAGCAACGCGAAATTTGATTTCGAAGAGCGAGTCCGGGATGCGGTTCGCAGTATTGGATACGTCAACGGGGATTGCATTTTTCATGCCGACACCTGCCGGGTGATCTGCGAAATGAGCGAGCAGTCGCGCGACATCAAGCAAGGTGTCGATCAAGCCCCGGCGGAAGGCAAAGCAAGCGCAGAGCAAGGCGCCGGCGATCAAGGTTTGATGTTCGGCTTTGCCTGTAATGAAACGCCCGAGCTGATGCCAGCGCCCATTTCGTTCGCGCACAAACTCGGACGTGAGCTTACGCGATTGCGCAAGTCAGGCGAAATTCCATGGCTGCGGCCCGACGCCAAGACACAAGTGTCGATCGAATATGATGGCTATAAACCTGTTCGAGCCACGACCGTGGTCGTTTCTTCACAGCATGCCGCTGACGTGAAACAAAAAGAAGTACGCGAAACCCTGACCGAGCTTCTCATCAAGAAAGTGATGCCGCTGGAATGGCTGGATGAGAAGACGACATTCTTAATTAATCCGACGGGCCGGTTCGTGATCGGGGGCCCGGAGGGCGATGCAGGTATAACGGGTCGCAAAATCATCTGCGACACCTATGGCGGAATGGGCCGACACGGCGGGGGGGCGTTTTCCGGAAAGGATCCGAGCAAGGTGGACCGCAGCGCAGCGTACATGGGGCGCTGGATCGCCAAGAATGTTGTCGCCTCCGGCTTGGCAGACCGATGTGAAGTCCAATTCGCTTATGCCATTGGTCACCCCGAGCCTGTTAGCGTCAGCGTCGATACTTTCTGTAGCGGCAAGGTGGATGAGGAAAAGTTGGAGCGTGCAATCTGGGAAGTTTTCAATTTCAAACCCGCCGAGATCATCAAACAGCTCAATCTCCTCCGGTCGATTTATCGCAAAACAACCAACTACGGACACTTTGGTCGAGTTGATGATCTGAATGCGCTCACTTGGGAACGCACCGATAAAGCGAAAGACCTGAAGGAAGCCGCAAAATAGGATTCCAGAGTTTTGGGTGGCAGAAAAATGAAAACATCGACACTTGAACGAGAGAAAACGGATTACAAAATAAGAGACATCAGTCTGGCGGACTGGGGCAGCAGACGCATCACCGGTTCGTTGCACATGACGATCCAGACTGCCGTGCTGATCCAGACCCTTGTCGATCTTGGCGCGAGCGTGCGTTGGGCCAGCTGCAACATTTTTTCAACGCAAGATCACGCTGCGGCGGCCATCGCCAAGTCAGGCGTGTCCATTTTCGCGTGGAAAGGCGAATCGCTTGAAGACTATTGGTGGTGCACTTATCAAGCGCTCTCGCATCCGAACGGAAACGGCCCGCAGCTGGTAGTCGATGATGGCGGCGACGCCACTCTTCTCATCCACAAAGGCTACGAACTCGAAGAAGGCAGCGATTGGGCGAAAAGTAAATCCGCGAACAAAGAAGAACAGGTTATCAAAGATTTGCTGCTTCAAATCCAGGGTGAGAATCCGTACCGCTGGCACGAGATCGTGAAGGAATGGCGGGGCGTTTCCGAGGAGACCACCACCGGCGTGCATCGCCTTTACAAGATGCATCAAGAGAGTCGGCTCCTTGTTCCTGCTATCAATGTCAACGATTCCGTCACGAAATCGAAGTTCGACAATCTCTACGGCTGCCGCCATTCGCTTGTCGACGGATTGAACCGCGCGCTCGATGTCATGATCGGCGGTAAAGTCGCGGTCGTGTGCGGCTATGGCGATGTCGGCAAAGGTTGCGCGCAATCACTGCGCGGCCAAGGGGCGCGCGTCGTCATTACCGAGATCGATCCGATCAATGCGTTGCAGGCTGCAATGGAAGGCTACGAAGTCACCACCATCGAAGACACGCTCGGCCGCGGCGACATTTACATCGCCGCTACCGGCAATCTCGACATCATTACGCTCGATCACATGCAGCGAATGAAAGATCAGGCCATCGTCGCGAATATCGGCCACTTCGATAACGAGATTCAGGTCGATGCACTGAACGCCGCGCCCGGCGTCAAACACATGAACATCAAGCCGCAGGTAGATAAATACACCTTCCCAGATGGCCACGAGATTTTTCTGCTCGCTGAAGGTCGCCTCGTGAACCTCGGCTGCGCCACCGGTCACCCAAGCTTCGTCATGTCGAATTCGTTTTCTAATCAAGTCCTGGCGCAGCTCGATCTCTGGAAAAACCGAGATAATTACAAAGTCGGCGTTTACGTCTTGTCGAAGAAACTCGATGAAGAAGTCGCTCGCCTGCACTTGGAAAAGATCGGCGTCAAACTGACGAAGCTGACGCAACAGCAAGCTGATTACCTCAGCGTGCCGATCGACGGCCCGTTTAAATCAGAGCATTATCGTTATTGATGGTCCGGACATCGCAGCGCGATGTCTCTACCTCTGCCGGGGTTGCGGCGGCGTGATAAAGAACAGCGGCGTCAGTGCATAAAGTACGAACGCGAAGTGCACGTTAAAGAAAGTCGCTGCCACGCCGAGCAAATAGGAGATTACGCCGACGAAAAGATTTGCGCATGAGATGCGGCACAATCGCGCAGGCCATCTCGGGTTTGATCAAGTTTCGCATTATATAGGATTGCAGCGGATGAAGAGGAGGGTGTTCAACGCCATGACCACTCCGAACAAACTTACGGCCAGCGCATTCGTCGGATACTCGGCCATCAACGCGGTCGGGAACGGGATGAGCGCCTGACCCATCAGAAAGATTGAGTTGACCCCGATCATTCCGTAGGTGGCATCCCGGGCGAAGGCGAGCAGGTGGTGATGATTCAACGAGAACTTGTAGACAATGGTAAAACTGATCAGCGAGCTCAGGAACTTCGGCAGCTGCTCGCGCAATTGTTCACTCGCGCTGCCGCGATCGGGTAGAACCGGGACTGAGTTCGAGCACGAGCAGCGTCACAATAATCGCAAAAACTGCATCGCTGAACGCCTCAATCCGATTGAGCCGCAACTCGCCCTGCGCAACGCGCTTCAAGAGACGCATGCCTTTTCGACTGTGCTTAGGCAGTCCGGTTGACGGCCTTGGACTCGTGGCGCTGACTCAGTTTTCCGTGAATAAGCAGTTCGGCAGCCACTGGTCGCCTTGTTTCACGAACGTATCCGTAAACTGAACGACGATGTCGATCGGTTTCCCCTCAGCGGTTCCTTTCACTTTTGTCTTACCCGTCACAATCCCAGTGTGACCGCCGTAAAGCCTCACCTTCATATCGTAGTTTTCGAAAATCTCGTAATGGACCCTGCCGCTCTTCGCGTCTTGGATATCGTCTGCTGCCGTGCTGATTTTACCCTTTGAGTTTGTTAGCGTGTAATCATCGGTTAGAAAGTTTGCGATCTTGTCTGCGTCACCGCGCAAATAGGCAACGCATCCGTCATGCTCGGCTTGGAGCACCGCGGCGCTCTCATCGGTCGACGTCTGGGCGAGAACCGCTGCGACACAGACGTAAGAGAAGGTGAAGAGGAATTTCATCGATCGAGCATAGCCTGCCGCGCAATCTTGTCCGCAAGATATGCTGAGAAATAACCGGCATAGCGTTTTTGCAATTCCGGGCGTTGCCAGTCTCTGCCGGTGAGAATTTTCCGGCAATTGGGCGCGCCGCAGTTGCATTCCACGGAATAATCGTCGTCATCGGTCGTGACCCAATCGTGAGTGAGTTCTTCGCCGGCGCGCACGTCGCGCATGGCCACGAACGTAATCTCGCCGCGCATGCCGATATTCGCGTCACACGAATGATTACTGTAAAGCATTGAACCTTCGCGCTCTTCCTCCGTGACCGGCGCGATAAAGAGATTATCGTCGATCTGAATTTCCACCGGGCCGAACCGGGGCGTGATTTTCTCTCGCAGTTGCTCGCGTGAAATAATGTGGCCGCCTTTCACCGCCACAACTTCGTCTTTGGCGATATCAGCCGTCGCAAACAGACCGCGTCCATGGATTTTGCTCTCACGCACTTCCGTTTTGGGCGAGCGGTACGAAAACGGTATCATGATTTTGCGACAGATTAATTGTAGAAGCGCTTGTGCCAAGCGCCTTCATTTGGTTTGCGGTTGACACAACCGCCGCTACAAGCGCCTGCATCATTTCAGTTTTGCGGCCGATACGCCCGCCTCTACAGTTGTCGATCTTCCCATGAAGCCACGCAAAGCAGCCATCACATTTATTTTCATCACGGTCATGCTCGACATGCTGGCCCTGGGGTTGATCGCGCCGGTTTTGCCGAAGCTCATTCTGAACTTTCTCGGCGGCAACCCGACCAGTGCAGCAACGTGGCTTGGCATTTTCGGCACTGTTTTCGCCCTGATGCAGTTTTTCTTTTCACCAGTCCTGGGTGTGTTGTCGGACCGGTTCGGACGACGACCGGTAATCTTGTTGTCGAACCTCGGGCTTGGCTTGGATTACATTGTGATGGCGCTTTCGCCGACGATCGGCTGGCTCTTTCTTGGCCGCATCATTTCCGGCATTACCGCCTCGAGCATTCCAACGGCCATGGCGTATATTGCCGACGTCGTTCCGAAAGAAAAACGTGCCGGCGCTTTTGGGATGATTGGCGTCGCGTTTGGTGTGGGTTTTATTCTTGGTCCGGGAATTGGCGGACCGCTCGGAGACGTCAGTCCGCGTTTACCGTTCTGGGTTGCGGCTGGGTTTAGTCTGGCGAATTGGCTCTACGGTTACATTTTCGTGCCGGAATCGCTGCGACACGAACATCGCAAAGAATTCACGTTGCGCCGCGCCAATCCGATTGGCTCGCTCGCCTTGCTTCGGTCGCATTCCGAATTGTGGAAGCTTGCCACGCTCCAATTTCTCGCCTACGTCTCGCACGAAGTTTTTGTCATCTGGGCGCTCTACGCAATTTATCGTTATGCCTGGAACCAAACCACCATCGGCATTTCACTCGCGGTGGTC
>QHNJ01000150.1 GCA_003218395.1 Verrucomicrobiota bacterium | reverse complement strand
CGACGTTCGCGCTGGATTCCTAGCGGCCCGAATCGCCGTGGCCACGTCATCGGTCTGCTCGGGATAACGGCCAGAGTCGCTTTCCTGTCCCTGAAGTTCTCCGGGAGGCGCGAGACGATATTCGATGTCGAAAACGCAAAAACCAGCGCAAACCAAATCTTGATCTGTTCGTGTATCATGAAAATCACCACCCTTGAAGCCGCCACCGTGAATAACAATTATCGCTGGGTGGGTTTCACCGTCGTTTGGGATAAAAGCTTTCCATCTTAACGGAATATCTCCCGAACTACTGTGGCCGATTCCATATTGTTCGACCACCGGAGTTGCGCAAGCGCGCCTAGAGGGCGGCTCCGCCGTTAGGGTCGGGATCAAAGTCAGTGTCGTTATGACCGCGATTATCACCGAAGCGATACGAAATCCGCAGGCACGGCGGCAATCGCAGTCCAAGTTGCCACTACGTGCAGGCGAGCGGTTCATTAAATTTGTTGTGCGCGAAGTTTTCGTTTTCATAAAACAAACCTTTCCGTTCCCCGATGAGTTAATTCCGCCACGTCTGAACGAGGGAAACAAGCTGTCGGGCAGCTGCCGTCCGCAGGTGAGCTGACTTCGAGCGGAGCTGCCAATCCGCTTGCCACGGTTGAGAACTTTAATTCGATCGGTCCTTTCGTGATCAGCGGTACGGGTGACGTCGGTGTGGGAGTAGGGTCCGCCCTGACGCCCGCTAGCGATGTAAGGACCAGGAGAGACAGCACAGCCCGAGCCACAAGGTTTCGGTTCAACGATATTCGGGCCACTCGACTCCAAGCCCGGGGCTCGCCGACAAAAGGGAGTTTGCTCATCGGTTTCATACCTGTAGAACTGTAGAATCCCAACGACCCGCGGTTGTGCGCAACACCGAAAATGTAACGCCGTTGTTACTTTTGCGGACCGTCGGAGTGCGTGATCAATCTTCTTGTGGCGCATGACCATCTCGTGATCGAGAAAGCCAGTCAGACCAACTTGAAAGTGGGACAACGCAGAAGAGCGTTATTGCTGGCTCGATAAGTATGGCTGGTTAGTTAACGCTTACACGCGCGCGCAAGATGAGCCGAACGCAATCGACTACGCGAAGTCTTGCAGCCGTTCACATGATGCTGTGATTAGCGTTTACGATGAAGCGAGCAACGTGATTGAAAACGCGCGAGCACGCGGGCGATTTCAAAGAGTGCTGAAAGTTGCTCGCGTCAGCACTGGCGGAAAACCAATCGTATGCGTAATATGTGCCATGAAACCAAGACATAGTTTCGTCAGCAAGGTTCTTCTGATTCTCGCTTTTCTGTGCGCAATTTCCATCAGCACTGTTGCGCAAGGGAGTCCCCCGCCTGGTCGCCTGATTGTGAAAAGAGTGCCGAACTTCGGATGGAATCTGGCTTTCCATCTCCAGATCGATGGCAGGTCTGTCGCGACCATCGTACAGGGTCGTCGCTATGACGGTTGGGTACCAGCGGGGCGCCATGTCTTAACCGTGTACAAAGTGCCATACGTAGGCTATGCCGAGCCGACTTCGAGAACAGTGAACGTCCAGCCGGGGTGCACCTATGTATTTACTGCGACGTGGGATTCGAATCTGGTTTTTCTCCGCGGATCAGAGGTGTTATCGCCCGGGGAGCTGTGGCAACTTAGACCTTAGCAGCTTTACTGATTGTTTACCACCGTTTGTGGTGCGGGCTTGTTCAGTTCAAGTTGTGCGCTCACTTTCTGCAATCCCGCAGTAAGCGCCACCGACGACTCGTGCGATTGCAGGCTCCCTTTGCGCGCATGCACGGATGCGTTAGGCTGCGCCATGAATCAAGGTTTCTTTGAATTCGAACTGCGATCCGGAGACAGAACATTCATCGCTACGGTCGAATTCCTGCCGCCTGGACTGGAAGCTTCGGAAGCGAGGGCGAAAGTGCCGGACGTGTGGGAGCTCTATTTTGCCGCCCCCGAGGTGGTCGTGCCGGGATCAACAACGTGCATGGACTCCAGACCGATCAAGACGAAGCCGGATGACGCTCTTAAAGTTCCGAAAGGTATTGCCCCAGTGCTCATCTGGAGATCGGAAGAGAAATAACCAAGATACCTTCTACCCGATGGCTGGCGTTGGCAGCTTTTTTTGGATCGGTTATCTTGACCGGGACGTCAGAATGGCTGAGAAGTTGATCCGGCTCTTTAGCTTTACTGATTCTCCGCAACCATTTGCGGCGTAGTCTTGCTCACTTCGAGCCGGTCGCTCACTTTCTGGGTAAGCACAGCCTGCTTTTTGAAGGCTCCTTGTAGGTCTGCAACGGTCGCTTCCAATTCCTCCACCTTGCGGTGCGCTTTCAGAAACTCGTTCAGCAACATCGCGTTCACCGCTTCGTAGCGTACGGTAAAAACCTCTCCCTGCGTGTCACGAGCCACCAGAGCGGGGTTCACTTTTTCCACTTCCTCGGCCACGAGCCCGAATGATCTTGAAAGCGGTCCCGACTAACATCCAAGAGCCAAGTAATCAGAGCCGTGGCCATTACTTCAAAAGCCAAAGCAGGAATAGAACTAGCGCTACCAGCACCATAAGCCAGAACAATACCTTCCATTTCCTGCAGCGGTCCCTCCCAGGCACGTTGGGATCATGCACAACCACCGGCGGACGGCTGGGTTGGCCAATTACCACTCCCGGACCATTACCCGAGCTCGGATTCCAGTTTACGGGCGCAGTGTAAGAGCCGTCACCGTTGTCACGGACCGGCCCTGTTACGATTGTCCCGGGCGCACCGGTAATGGAAAGTCCGTCTCCTCTGCCCGGGCCCAGATTGTTGCCGTACTTGTCTTTCGGGACCAGAGTGATGGTTCCCGTTCCACCGCTCACGCTACTGGTTATTGTAGTGAGCGAGGGATCGATGCCTGGATCCACATGCAACGACCACAGCAGTTCCCTTGCCGCCGTGCATGTGTCGCCGTAAGTGGCCTGGAAGTGGAAGGTGTAGTTACCTTCCATAGTGAGCAGATCTTTCAGCGGGTTGCCGAAGAGCCCAGCCGGCTCGGGAGAGTTGGTGTTAACAACGTCGTCGAACAAATCATAGGTTTGTTGCGCGTAGCCAACAACAGGTTTGCCAGTCCGGGCTTCAATCGCCATTAGCGTGGCTTGCCTTGGCGGGATCGTGTCAGCATTGATCACGACTGGCGGACCCAGTTTTTCCTGCGACAACAGATTCCCCACACTTGCGTCAGGCCGCGAGACCGTAACCTTTACTTTGGCATTGGGTGGCAGTCCTCCCTGAAGGTACTGCAGTCCCACCAGCGGGTTGATCACGTCACCGGTATAGTATTTTGCGGTGTCCGGCATGCGTCGCAGAGTGGCCCCGCCGCTCACTACCACATTGATGAAGTAGCGCACCTCCGGCAGTGGCGCTGCAAACTCACCTATTCCGCCAGCACGGAAAACAGTGACTTTCCAGGTGCCATCGCGTTCGCCTGCGTGCGGGAGCGGCACCCGCAAGAAAGTCCAAGTTCGCGAGGCCGACGATTGGGTTCCCGGTGAACCGATGGTTACCGACGCGCCCAGGGGCGTGGTCAGCTCGATAAGCAATCCCGCGTCGCGAGTGTCCCAGCCTACAATGATAGTGATGGTTTCTTCCTCACACACGCTAAAGGGGATGGGCGCTGCCGTTGTCTGACCTTCAGGCAGTACAAACTCAGGATCCATCACCAAACCTGCTTCAAAAATGTTACCAAACGCCAAAGCAAAGAACTTTTGCAGCTTCAAATTGGTATCGGCGAGCACATACTGGCCGCGATGAATGGTGGCCAGGGCTGTGAGCATGGCGCCGTCCAAACTGGCGGGCGTGCCATAGCCGATGGCGTCGATGCGAATGTCGGTCGGGGATGTATTGGCGGGATCGACCATCGGTGGCGTGTTCTGCAATCCGTCGGTGAACAGCAACACATTGCGGAACGATGAATTGGGCCCACCCGGCGGCAGCTGGCCATAGGCCGCATTGAGGCCACCGCCGATGGTGGTTGATCCTCCTGGCGCGAGACCTCCCATAATTCCGCCGGTAAATGGAGAAGGGCCGATTAGCGTGTTTTTGCTGCCGGCAGTGACACTTGCGAGTGGGAAGTCCACGGGCGAGCTGGCGGTCGTACTGAATGAAACCAGACCGACTCGATTTCCAGTACCGGCGCGCACTAATTGCACAAAGAGCGAAGCTGCCGCGCGAGCCTCTTCAATTTTGGTCAGGCCGCTGGTTCCTGGCAGCGACATGCTGCCTGAACGATCAAATACCAGCATCACATCTCGTGTGATGGCTGGCGGTGTGGCTATGTCTTGCTGAATCGTGTAGGTGGGGAAGTAACGCAAGCCGCAGGCCACGCCAGTGCTCAGCACTCCGGTGATTCGTCCTGCAGTATCAAAAAGTCCAGAGCCGGAGCTTCCGCCAGAAACGTCTAGGCTCACCCCGATGCCATTAACCCCTTGGGAGGTGACCATAGCGAACCCCGGATGCGGAATGGAGAGCTTCTTCACCGCACCGTTAGGATGATGGATGCCGAAAACTTGCTCACTCACTGCAGGAAGGTCTATGCGCATCGGTCTGGGGGTTATGCCCAGCCCGGCGGGCGGCACCTTAAGCCGCAAGAGACAATAGTCGTTGGCCGAACCATCAGCAAAGCGTTGCCGGATGACTTCCTTAACCTTAAAAAATCGGCCACTATAGCCACCCTGCCGCGTTCCGTTGCAATTGGTGGCGTAGTTAAAGATGACCGAAGCGCTCTTGACGTCCTCGATCGGATCCTGCATACAATGGCCGGCGGTGATGATGGTGTCGGGGCTCACCAGGGTTACGCTACAGGTAGAGAGAAAGAATCCGAGTTGATTGCTGAAGTCCGCGTGCAAGATCATTCCCACACTGGGCGCTACAACGTTGCGGGTGTCACCGGCCGGCGCGATGCAGGCAGCGTTTTCCCAGTTCGGTGGGTCATTGCAGAACCAGAACGTGGCGTAGTCCGGTTCCGGATAGGTTGGGTCGCCAAGGAAGGGATCGGAGTTGGATAGGCTGTTAAACTTGGCATCGGCATTCGCCGGGTCTTTGGTGTGGCGTTCGCCACGTCCGTATTGGTCGATTTGTACGCCTCCGGTGGCGGCTCCATTGGTAATATAGCGGATCGTTACAGTGGCGCCGACTGCGTAAACATTGACAGGGCGGGTCCAGAAATCTGTTCCATCAACAGAGGTGAATACATCCATTTCACCGCCCGCGTATCCCAAATCCACTTCCAAGCGATTGTTCGCGGGGAAACTCGCACCGGTGAAATGCAGCATGACGAGCTTGGTTCCGGTCGGCGCAGGAGTGTAGGCGAAATTGACGGTCCAAGTATTTGGACTTGTGGAAGGCCCAAAATCGGGCCCGATCTTCAGTGACGCCGGCTGAACCGTTCCGGTAACGTGCGACATAATGTGTCTCCTTTGAGGTTGGATTGTTGACCTGCATTAACTGGCAATCCAGTTCCGCGCGGAACCAGGAACCATCCTCAGAGGCGCTTTGAACACCGGCCTCGCTTCGGCTGACTCGGGGCTCCAGGAGGATCTGGTGATCGCGTAAAGCGGCGGTCCTAGCGTAGGTCCAGCCCCACGGGCTTATTCAGCCGTGCCGAAGATGCGTTGAGACGTCGGGTGACGTAATCCGAGGAGGGGTTTACGTGATCCGCGACAGCTTGTCGAGCTTTATTTTTACGACTCCAGCGCCCGTGTTTCTTTTACAGAATCGTCGATGAGAGTTGGACAAATGCCGTCAACTTTTCATCCGCACGCCGGTGATTACCCTTTCACTTTGCTCGGAGTAGGCTTGGCGACTACAATTGAACGGCGCGGGCGGTTAGCTCAGTGGTAGAGCGGCTGGTTTACACCCAGTAGGTCGGGGGTTCGAAACCCTCACCGCCCAATTCGATTTTGGATTTTGGATTTTAGATACGTTCGACTCCGCTCAGGACAAGTTTTTAGATTTTCGATTCGGGAGCGCGGATTCGTTGGTCAGCAACTCCAAGGCAGCCGGCAAAATAATTTTCTCCCACTCGGCGTATTCCTTGGCAGATGGATGCAGGCCGTCGGCCGCGACTAACGAGTGATCATTGCCCATTTTTTTGCTGAGTTCGAAAACATCGACAACGCGCAGACCCCGTTTCGCTGATTCCTCGCTTACAATTTTGTTAAATGCCGCCACTCCCTCCGAAATATTGCGGCCGTGAGCGTAGCGCGGGCCGTCCGGCGTAACGCCGAAATCAGGGATGGTAATGATGAGTAACCGCTTCTTGGTTGAAAGAACATCAAGCATTTGATCGACCAGCAATACGAAACGTTTGCGAAATGTTTCTTCATTGACGCCTTGCACCCAATCGTTCACGCCGATTTGCAGCGTCGCGAAATTCGGCTGCATTACGCGAAAGATCGGCAGTTCGCGATCGATCGCCTGTTGCGTGGTCCAACCAGTGCGCGATGGATTGGCGACAAGATCGACATGGGCGCCTTTGTCGCTCAGGTGCTGCGCTAACAAAGCCGGCCACGATTCGTTAGGCGATGCGCCTTCACCGATGGAATACGAATCGCCGATCGGCACGTAACGGATGCGGTTCTCGATCTCGTTGTCCGCGGACATGGCGACAGTGCTGAAAACGAACAAGACAAAGCAGAGGGGTCTCATCAATTCAATCCGATCACAATTCCGATAAAGATGGCGAGGGCGCGCCGAGCGAAAACAGGGCAAATAATTTCACTTCGGTTCCCAAAGCTCGATTCGGTTGCCTTCCGGATCGATGATCCAACCGAATTTGCCGTAGTCGTAGCTTTCGACGCGCGGATCGACATCGACGCCTTCACGTTTCAACGCGGCAAGGAGGTCCTCGAGATTCTCCACCTGAAAATTGATCATGAATGCTTTCTTGCTCGGCGCGAAGTAATCTGTGTCGGCAGGAAACGGCGACCAGACTGTGAATCGTTCGGACTTGGGATCGTCCGGTTTGCGCCAATAGAAATTAGCGCAGCCGTTTTCGTTCGATTCGATGCCGAGATGCTCCCGATACCATTCGCAGAGCTTGTCAGGGTTGTCCGACTTGAAGAAAATCCCGTCGATGCTGGCGACACGTTTCATACTACGACAACATCTCCGCGACGGCGGCTTGGCAATGAATTTTTGTCGTGTCGAGGAGCGGAATCCCTTTGTGATCTGCATCGCGTAAAATCAGAGGCAGTTCGGTTCCAGCGAGAATCACGCCGTCGATATCGCTCTTTGCTTTCATGCAATCGACAATCGCGAGTAGTTCGGCACGCGTTTCCGGCAGAAATTTTCCCGGAACAAGTTCGTTCAGATATTTGTCGTGGATGTATTCCTGGTCTTTCGCGTCGGGCACGACTAGCTCGATTCCTTCCCGGGTAAAAACTTTGGAATAAAAAGTGCCTTGCATCGTGAAACGCGTCCCGAGCAGCGCGAGCCGTTTCAACTTCCGCGCTTTGGCAGCTGCACACGTTGCTTCGATAATACTGAGCAATGGAATCGGCGCCTTGGACGCGAGCTCATCGAAAACAATATGAGGCGTGTTTGCCGAGATCAGGCCGAAGTTTGCACCGGCCCGTGCGAGTTTGCCGATTTCCCCAAGCAAGTAGTCGGCCATCCCGTTGAGGTTGTTCGCGGCCATGAAATCGAGTCCCTTCTTCAGATCAACGCTATTAATGATGAATTCCGGATAACTACCGTCGCGCTGCCGTTCGCGATAAAGCGCGATGACGTTTCGGTAATATTCGATCGTACTTTCCGGCCCGACGCCGCCGATAATTCCAAGGATCTTCATTTCTTAATTAAGAATGAACTTAATTCATAAAACTCTCCCTTCTTCGTTGGCCCGTGCCTTTATTTGTGTCAATTCGTGTTGATTAGTGGCTAATGAGAAATAGATCGGCGTTCAGCTTTGTCCTCATCATTGGCATCGTAAATTTCTTTGCCGATCTCACCTACGAAGGCGCGCGAGGCATTGTCGGCCCTTTTCTCGGTTCGTTAGGCGCGAGCGCCGCGATTGTTGGCTTTGTTGCCGGTTTCGGCGAACTGATAGGCTACGCGCTGCGTTTCGTCTCGGGATATTTCGCGGACAAGACCCAGAAGTATTGGTTCGTCACGTTTACAGGCTACGCGATTAACATGCTCGCTGTTCCCGCACTCGCCCTCGCCGGACAATGGCCCCTTGCGGCTGGATTAGTAGTTGCAGAACGCACCGGCAGAGCGATCAGAAAACCAGTGGTGGAAGCGATGCTCTCGCACGCTGGGCGCTCGATTGGGGCTGGCTGGGTCTTCGGCCTGAACGAAGCGCTCGATCAAGCGGGCGCGACGATCGGCCCCTTGCTTATCGCGCTGATCCTTTTTCTAAAAGGCGGATACCGAACTGGTTTTAGCGTATTGCTCATTCCGGGGCTGCTTTGTCTGGGCATCTTAATTGTGGCGCGGTTCTTGCACCCTCGCCCACAGGAACTAGAGGAATTGTCGACTCAGCGTGTTACGACGCACTACCTCACGCGGCCTTATTGGATTTATCTGGGCGGGGGCACGTTGATCGCCGCAGGTTTCACGGATTTCGCGTTGATTGGATTTCATTTCCAAAAGACGCATGCGGTCCCGACTAACCTGATTCCAGTTTTCTACGCAGTTGCGATGGCAACCAGTGCGCTCGCTGCGCTCTTGTTTGGGCGCTTATTCGACAAGTTTGGCAGGAATATCGCCTTGCTCGCGTTTTTCATTTCCGCGGCATCCGCGCCGTTTGTGTTTCTAGGCACATCCTTTTTCGCATTGATCGGGATGATTCTTTGGGGGATCGGGATGAGCGCGCAGGGATCGCTCCTCCAGGCGATGTTAACCGGCACAATTCCAGCGGCCAAGCGCAGCACGGCGTTTGGCTTCTTTGATACCGGCTACGGAATTGCGTGGTTTCTCGGCAGCGCAGCGATGGGTTTGCTTTACGAGAAATCGATCCTAGCCGTGGTTCTGTTTTCAGTGATTCTTCAGCTTGCAGCATTGCCTCTCCTTTTTATCGCAAATAGAAGCCGGTAGTTTTTCAATGGATCCGTACGCAAAACCGAAAGAGCGAAAAGTCGGCGCGCAGCGACCGAAGATCTCGCATTTACCCAGCTCGGTCGAGACACGGACGCGACGAGAACGCCAGGCGGAAAAGCAAGCGGTCGCGGCCGAGCGGCGCGCAATCAAGAAATCAGCGCGCCGCCATTTAAAAGAGCAATTGCTCGCCGAACTGGAAGAGGACGAATGAGGACCCCGGATCAGCAATCCGACTCACAGAAAGACTCGGAAAAGCGAATGAAGCCAAGGAATGTACCGTGTGCTTTACGCTTTCCCCTTCGGCGCGGCACAATACAATCCGTGGCGTGAAAGTGATCATTGTTTTCTTCAGCGCTATCGTCGTAGTTTTCATTTCCAGCGCAACTCGCGCGCAGTCGCCGTCGGAGCGGAACCCTGATGTTTCAAACAAGGCGCTGATCACGAAATCGACGCCGGGCATAAATGAGGACGCTTTTAGAAACAAGAACGTGAGCGCGGCGGCAGCAGCATTACACAAAATCGCGGATGATTATTACGCCTGGCGAAATGAAAATTATCCCGTGCAGAGCAGCTATGTCGGACTGCACACGTGGGACAATCGGCTAACCGATTATTCGCCGGCGAAAATCGAAGCGCGCGCGCGGCACGTGCACGCCTTGCTCGAAAAAGTGCGCGCGATGAAGACCAACAACTGGGCGAAGGACGAGCGTATCGATTGGATTCTTTTCCGCGCACAATTGGAGAATGTCGATTTCGGAAATCGGGTTCTGAAATTCGAGCAGACAAATCCGCAGGTTTATGTCGGCGAATGCACGAACGGAATTTTTTCGTTGCTGAAGAAAGAATACGACACGCCGCGAAAACGTGCCGTCGCTGCCACCGCGCGGTTGAAGCTGATGCCGGCGCTGCTCAAGCAAGGTTTGAGCAATTTGCAAGACCCGGTAAAACTTTATGCGCAGCTCGCGATCCAATCGGCGCGCTCAATCGATCCGCTTTTGAATAACAGTTTGATGGCGCTCGATGTCGATCTGCCGCCTAACGAACACGAGGAATTGGTCAAGGCGCGCGATGTCGCACTGACCGCTTTGCACAATTACGCGGACGCGCTGGAGAAACGTTTGCCCAAGATGGTGGATTTCACGCCAATGGGCGAAGCCAACTATAATTATTATCTCAAGCACGTGCTTCTGTTGCCGCTCGACGCTGCGCAGGTGGAAATGATCGGACGCGTTGAGCTGGCACGTTATCGCGCGCTGGAAGCGCTTCTGCCCGATCCGAAGCTGGCCGATCCCGATCCGAAGCGCAGCGCGAACATCCCGCCGGACCAGGCGTCGTTTCTAAAAGCTTACGAGGGTCGCGAGCAGGAGATGATCAAGTTCATGAAGGAACACAACCTCGTGACAATGCCCGATTATCTCGGCCCGTTTCAGATTCGACAGCTGCCAGAAGCGTTCAAGCCAACCAGTCCCGGCGGTTTCATGAATCCGCCGGGCGTTTACGATAAGGATCCGACCGGATTCTTTTTCATTCCGACCTACAATCCGCAGTCGAAAAACTTTTATATTCGCGCGGCAATTGAAGATCCGCGGCCAATCCTCGGACACGAAGGTATGCCCGGACATTTTCTTCAGCTCTCAATCGCAAATCATTTGAGCGATGAGATTCGGCGGCAGCACGAGGACGGCGTGTTCGTCGAAGGCTGGGCGCTTTACGGCGAAGAGATGTTGATGCGGACTGGCCTCTACCCGACCAACTCGGCGGCGCAGGGACAGATCCTGCGCTTGTCGCGTTATC
>QHNJ01000149.1:6131-21420 GCA_003218395.1 Verrucomicrobiota bacterium | reverse complement strand
TCGTCTGGAGGGTGCGCTCATGCGCGTGGCATCGTTTGCTTCACTTAGCGGAAAGGAGCTCACGCAGGAAGTCGTCGAGCATCTGCTGAAGGATATTTTGCAGGAAGAAGGGCGGCATTCCATTACGATCGAGCAAATTCAGCGGCGCGTGGCCGAACACTTTGATGTGCGCGTGGCGGATATGACCAGCAAACGGCGTCCCGCGAGCATTGCCTTTCCACGACAGGTTGCGATGTATCTGGCGCGGGAGCTTACCAAGGCGTCTCTTAACGAAATTGGAGACGCATTTGGCGGACGCGATCACGGCACCGTCCTGCATGCTTGCAAACTGGTAAAGAAGCGCATGACCGAGCAGGACAACCTTCGTCAGACAATCTCCTTTATCGACAGTTCGCTACAGCGTTGATGCTCGCGCGGAACATAGACTTCTCCGCCGCAGGACAGATTCGATGCGGCCAACAGTCTGTGCCGCAACAGCCCCGAAAGCTTTCGAGGCTGTTGCGGCACGAGATTGCGGTTGCCGAATAAAATCGAAAGCCTTACATCTTAAGCGCTCCTTTGCATCATGAAATTCAGTGTTACGAAAGAAAACCTGCTTGAGGGCCTGCAACAGGTCCAAAACGTAGTCAGCACACGAACGACTCTGCCTATTCTTTCCAACGTCCTGTTGCAGGCCAACGGCAGCGAAGTTCACCTAACCACAACCGATCTTGATGTCGGAGTGCGCGGCAGTTGCGAAGCGCAAGTGGAAAAGGCGGGCGCGACCACGCTCCCGGCACGTCGTCTTTTCAATATCGTTCGTGAACTGCCCTCCAGCGAAATTCAGATCGATGTCGATGGAAAGAACGCCGCGTCGATCCGGAGCGGACAAAGCTTTTTCAAAATTCTGGGATTGCCTGAGGAAGAGTTTCCGCCGCTGCCGAAATTTGAGGATGCGAAAGTCGTCACGATTCGACAAAAAGATTTGCGAGACGGGTTACGCAAAACTTCGTATGCCATATCGACGGACGAGACCCGTTACGTACTTAACGGAGTCCTTTTCAGTTTCAAGGATAACAAGCTCACGCTGGTGGCAACGGATGGCCGGCGACTTGCCATGGCCGAAATCGAACTGGAATTCCCGCGCAGCCATGAAACCGACATTATTATTCCCACGAAAGCTGTCACTGAATTGCAACGCCTGCTTACCGATGACGGCGAGGTGAAAGTGAGCATGGGCAGCGGCCAGATCGCATTCGATCTGAACAAGACGCTGCTTGTCTCGAAATTGATCGAAGGCAATTATCCAAACTATCGCCAGGTCATTCCGGCTGAAGCAAAGGAGCGAATAAAACTCGAGCGCGAAACATTCTTAAATTCATTGCGCCGCGTTTCGCTGCTGGCGAGCGACAAATCAAATTCGATCAAGCTGAAATTCAGCAAGAACAACATCGACATCACAGCCAACACGCCGGAAGTCGGCGAAGCAAAGGAATCGCTGCCCGTCCAGTACAAAGGACGCGATTTTTCCATCGCGTTTAATCCGGAATTTCTCATGGCTCCGCTGCGCGCCCTGGCCGAGGACGAAGTCTTTCTCGATCTCATCGACGAGATGAGCCCGGGCGTTTTGAAGATTCAGACGCCGTTTCTCTATGTCCTGATGCCGATGCGCATCAGCTCTTAACGGTTAAGCGGCCGCTGTCGTCGCCTCGCTCTGTCGAGGCGTTTTATTGCATCGATTCACGGCGGCAGAGAGCGCCGTGGCTACAGCCGCCTCGACCTCGACGATTCCCAGGTCGGTAAGCCTCCCGCTCGCTGCACGGAGGACTTTTACATTTTTATTCATCGGCGCCCAGACAGCCGGATCGGTCGGACCGAAGAGCAAGACGCATTTTGCGCCCGCAGCCGCGGCAAGGTGCGAGATTCCGCTATCGTGTCCGACGAACATCGCATGTCCGAACAGCGCCGCCAACTGCGGTAACGGCAGATTTCTCGCAACCTGGACGTGATCGTTTCTCCAAACGGTTTGCAGTTGCCTCACCCGATCTTCGTCGGCTTCGCCAGATGCCAAGATGAACGATCCGTGAAAATCATCCGAGCCAAGCAAATGATTCCTGAGATCGATCCAATTCTCTAACGGCCAATTTTTCCTTTCACTTCCGCTGGCGGGATGAAAGACAACGATCGGCTTGGGGGACTGACCCAGAAATTTCTCGACCGCAATTACGTCGGCTTGTGACGGAAAGATTCTCGCAGCGAGATTATCAACTCGAAGCCCCAATTCCTCGAGAGGTCGCGCAAGCTGGCGCGCGGCATGGTCATGATGGCCGACCTTCGCCGGTCCGTGGATTAGATTTTCTACGCCGCATCGGCGCAGGTTGTTCTCAAAGATTCCATCCGGGTCGTAAAGATAGCTAATGATCAAGTCAAAACTCGCGAAATAATCTGCGAGTTCTGCAGACAATTTTGAGTCTTTCGCAAAGAAGCTCGAAAGCGGTCCGTATTCGATCGACCGGACTGCTTGAGCGTAAAACCGATTTTCTGCCAGCACTGCAATATGTTTGTAACCGAGGATCTCAAGGTGAGCGTGGGGATATGCCTCACGCAATGCCTTCAGTGCTGGCAAAGTCAGAATAAAATCACCAATCGCACCGCCGCGGATCACCAGAATCCGGTTCATATCTTTCTGTAAAGGCCGCTGTCCTCAGCGGCAAACTTTGACCCGAGCCGCCGACACGGCGGCGACTACAGTTTAATATCGCGTCAACGCGAATGTGAGAATCACGCCGCCATAAATGAACGCGATTGCATGCAGGAAACGCCAGCGGAAAACGCTGCGCGTGCTCCAGTTGATTTGATCGCGAAGCACGTACGGGACGGCAACCCAAAACAGACCGGCAATGATCAATAGATAAGCGAACACGGTTACGAACAACCGGCTCGTTTCGTAACGCAAAAAGGCCGCATCGAGCAGCGGTTCGGCGGCCAGCAAGCAAAGAATTCCAAGCGCGCGAACTGCGAGAAATTCTTCGACGAAACGCAGGGCGAGCCCGTAACCGATCGGCAGGGCAATGAGGAGCGGCCGCCGGAAAGCTGAGAATTCGCCCATCTGGATCGTGGCGACCAGCCAAAATGTCCAGATAAAACAGATAGTCAGCAGAACGACTCCGGCGACATTAGAACGCGGAAAACGCTGCGCGACAACGATGAGATCCGGTTTTGCCAGCCCGGGCAAACTGATCAAAATTAGGAACGCACCGGCGATGATTCCCGCAGTTTGCAAAGACAGATGGTAAATCATGCGCGATCGTATTGGTGGCCGCGCGTCAGGTTGGCAGGACTGGTGTGCCATACAAGCTGAATCCATTGGCTTGTTGCACCCGTACATCGACAAGTTCCCCGCCAAGTTCCTCGTGCCCTTCGAAGACGACGATCTTGTTCGTGCGCGTGCGGCCCATTAAGCGCGCTGGGTTCGTTTTGCTTGGCCCTTCACAAAGGACTTCCACGTTATGGCCGACCAGCCGCTCTCCTGCGCGGCGCGCTGATTTGTTCACGATCCGGAGCAAATCCTGATTCCGCTGTTCCTTAATGCGCTCGTCGATTTGGTCGGGCATTGCCGCAGCGGGAGTGCCGCGCCGCGACGAGTAGCGAAAGACGAACGCATTGTCGAACTGGATTTCCTCCACGAGGTCCCGCGTTTGTTTGTAGTCGCTCGCCGTCTCACCCGGAAATCCGACGATAATATCAGTTGTGATCGCGATGCCATCCCGCGCCTGCCGGATGCACCGGACAAGATCGACATATCTCTCAGCGGTGTAAGCGCGGTGCATCGCTCTCAGGATCTTGTTCGAACCGGATTGCAACGGCAGATGAACGTGCTCGGCCAGTTTCGACAGCCGCGGGATCGCGTCGATCAAATCGTCGCGGAATCCGATCGGATGCGGCGAAGTGAAACGGAGGCGCTTGAGACCCTCGACTTCATGGACGGCTTCGAGCAACTGAACAAAAGGACTTTTGCCATCTCGCTTCGGGAACTCGTGACGGCCGTACAAGTTCACGATCTGGCCGAGCAGGGTGACTTCCTTCACTCCGCGTGCAACCAGATCGCGTACTTCGGCGGCGATTTCAGCAATTGAACGGCTGCGCTCTGCACCGCGTGTGTGCGGGACGATGCAGAAGGTGCAATGCATGTTGCATCCTTGCATGATCGAAACGAAGGCCGTCGCCTGTTTGGGCGCGAGGGAAAAACGCAAATCATCCATCGCGCGATGAACTCGGTGGTAGGGCGCGACCGCCGGGCGCGCCGCCTTACTTGCAACTAATTCTTCCACGTAATCTGCGACGCGATGCAATTTCTGTGTCCCGACGACAAGATCGACGTGAGGCAAATCCCTGAGAAGAGATTCGCCGCGCGCCTGTGCCATGCAGCCAAGGAAACCGAACACGACGTGAGGTCGTTCTTTTGCAATGCGGCCGAGCATTCCCATTTTGCCCAGCGCCTTTTGATCGGCCATGTCGCGCACGCTGCACGTGTTCAAGAGCACAACGTCGGCCTCCGCTTCGTGTGCGACCCGCTCGTATCCGCGCGCCAATAACGAGTGTGCGACTTGTTCCGAGTCTCGTTCGTTCATCTGGCAACCGTAAGTCTTGATGAAAAATTTCGGCATGGACGGGCGAAAATAATACACCCGCAAGTCGCCTTCGCCACGGGGAGATTATCCGCTTCCCATCTTGTCGATTTTTCGGATTAAATCCGGCGTGTCGGGATGAAAGATGACATTCCAGCAATCGGGATCATCGGTGGCAGCGGCCTCTATCAAATGCAAGAGCTGCGCTATGCGACCGAACACAATATCGACACCCCGTTCGGGCAGCCGTCGGACGCGCTTGTCGGCGGCAAAATGAACGGGCGGCAGGTTTATTTTCTGCCGCGACACGGCCGCGGTCATCGGATTCTGCCGCATGAAATCAATCACCGGGCCAATATCTATGCGCTCCGTTCACTCAACGTTCGCTGGATCATCTCGGTGGGAGCCGTCGGTAGTTTACAGGAAAAATATGCGCCGCGCGATGTTGTGTTGCCTTCGCAATTTTATGACCGCACAAGTCACCGCGCCGCGCATACGTTTTTCGGTGAGGGGATTGCCGCGCATATCGCATTCGCGGAGCCGATCAGCACGAAGCTGCGAAATTTGTTGGCCGAATCAGCGAGATCTCTCGACGTAACGGTCCACAATGGCGGCACGTACGTGAACATCGATGGCCCGGCGTTTTCCACGCGGGCGGAATCGGACTTCAATCGGCAGAACGGTTTCGACGTGATCGGGATGACGAATCTTCCAGAAGCGAAATTGGCCCGCGAAGCAGAAATCGCGTTCGCGGCCATGGCAATGATTACAGATTACGACTGCTGGAAAGTGGAGGAAGAAGCGGTCTCTGCCCAGACGGTCCTCGGTCATGTAATAGCGAATGCGGAAACGGCGAAGAAATTACTCGTCGATGTAATCCCGCGTATTCCGACGGAGCCAAATTGGCCGGAGCATTTCGCCTTGGATTCAGCGCTGGTCACGGACCGCACGCTTTGGCCAGCCGCAACGGTCGAAAAGCTGAAACCGATTTTGGGACGGTTTCTGGCGGAGTAAAAAAGTGCTCTGCGGGCGACACGCCCGCCTCTACAGGGTTCAGGCGCCTAGCCGCTTGATCGCCTGGCAAAGGGATCGAATTTGATTTTCTTCGTGGGAGGCAGTCACGGTTATGCGCAATCGCGCGGCCCCTCTCGCGACGGTGGGATAACGAATCGCCGGAACAAGAAATCTTTCCTTTTGCAACGCCCGGGATAACTCGAGAGCTGCTTGCTCATCGCCCGCGATCCACGGGAAAATCGCGCTACTGGCATCGCCGCGCTTCTTGTTCATTGCATTCACGGGAAGAAGCTCGCGCATCAAGTTAATTTGTTTCCAAAGCAAAAGTCTGCGCTCCTCGCCTTCGGCCGAAGAGAGAAAATCTACCGCGGCAAGCGCCGCGGCGGCGATTGCCGGAGACTGCGCTGTGGAATATATAAACGAGCGACCGCGATTGACCAGCCATTCAATGAGAATGCGCGAACCGCAGATGTAGCCTCCACTGGCGCCGAGCGCCTTGCTCAGAGTTCCCATCTGAACATCGACATCGTGGTTCAAGTTCTCTTCTGCAGCCCGCCCGCGCCCATTTCGACCGATCACACCGACGGCATGCGCTTCATCGAGCATTAAGAGCGCACCGAAACGTTTTTTTAACTCAACTAATTCGCGCAAGGGCGCGCGATCACCATCCATGGAAAAGATAGATTCGGTCACGATGAGAATGCGTTTACCTGCGTGTTCGCGCTGGGCCCATTCCAGATGACTCTCCAGTTTGCCCAGATGATTATGCGGAAATATGCGCAGAATCGCGCCACTCAATTTTGCGCCATCGATCAGTGAGGCGTGGCAGAGCTTGTCGAGCAAGACCACGTCATTCTTAGTGACCAAGGCCGGGATCGTGCCGAGCGCAGTGGTGTATCCGCTGCTGAAACAGAGCGCGGCTTCGGTACCTTTCCATTTCGCAAGCGCACTTTCCAAACGCACGTGTGGTGATTGCGTCCCGCTAATTAATCTAGAAGCGCCAGCGCCAACGCCGAATTCGCCGATCGCGGCGATTGCTGCCTCGCGCAGTCGAGAATCGTTGACGAGACCGAGATAATCGTTCGACGAAAAATTGATGAGCCGCCTCCCGGCGACTTCGATTTCCGGTCCCTGCGCGCTGCTGATTTCGCGAAGATGCCGATCCAGCGAGCGTGCACGGAGCGCCTCCAATTGCTCTGCAAAAAGATCGCGCATGGGCGTCCCGCCGCCGCGGAACTACATCCAAAGACCCCAGGAAAGCAGCGCAGACGCGTCGCGCCACACTCCGGCCTTGCTGTCGCCGAGCACGACAACAATAATGTCGCGGCCTGCCCGCGAGCCGCTGCAGATCAAGCAATGTCCGGCAGCCTCAGTGTAACCCGTTTTCATCCCGTTGCAGTAAGGAAGACGTTTTAGAACCTTGTTCGTGTTTTCCAGTTCACGTGTGCGGCCGTTCGCGTAGCGAAAAACAAGCTGCGGAAGGCAAACAATTGATCTGATCGTTGGATTGGCATAAGCCGTGCGCGCGATCATCGAAAGGTCGCGCGCAGTTGAGTACTGGCCAGGCACGGGCAAACCGTTTGGATTGACGAAGTGCGAATTCACAGCTCCCAGTTCGTGCGCACGCCGGTTCATGACCTCGGCAAATGCTTCCACACTGCCCGCATTATCCCGCGCCAGACATCGCGCCACGTCGTTAGGGCTTTTCACCAGCAATGCTCGCAATAGATCGATCCGCTGATACGTGTCGCCCGGTTTAATATTCAGCTTCACCGGCTCAGCCATTGTATCGATTTGTTGGACTGTAACGGGCTGATCCAAGAAACCGCGCTCGGCTATAATTAGAGCGGTAAGTAATTTTTGCGTGCTGGCCGCCGCTCGCAGCTGGTCCGGGTTTTTTTCGTATAACGTCTGGCCGTTATGCGCATCCACGACAATCACCGAGGCTGCGCCGGTCTTTGGTATTCCTTCAGGAGTGAACTCTGTCGGCGCTGGAGTTGATTCTGGTGTTTCCTTGGGCTTTGCATGCGCCCGATGTGAGCGAGCATGAGTCGATTTCTCAGTCTGCTTCTTTCGAGCAGGAGTGGGCGAAACGTCGGCATCTTCTTTATCCTTCGCTGTAACCGCGTGCGCCTTCGGAGCAGGACTAGGCGAGACATCGCCATCTTCTTTATCTTTCGCCGTAACCGCGTGCGCCTTCCGAACGGGCCCGGGCGAGATTCCGCTGGGCCGCACCGCCTCGGAGTCAACGACATCTTGACCCCACGCGCTCAGCGCCGACACTAAGATGAATGCGCAAAGGAACAAGATCCAATTGCGCGACTTCATCGGCGGGAACTTAGCGATAGAATTTTGATCGGCGCAAGTGCGTCGCCGCGGCATTTTTCCAGCTATGACTTCGTCGCGCGCTCGATCAATTCGATCTCGTAACCTTCCGGCGCGTCGATGAACGCAATTTTGCCGCTGCTACTTGCATGCGGCCCGTCCGACAACGGATAACCTTTCGCAGCCGCTTCTCGCGCGAACTTTTCCAAGTCGTCCACTTCAAATGCCAGATGCGTGAGGTCAGGACCAACCACGACCGGCCCGCTCTTATCGAATTTGCAAATCTCAATCTCCTGTTCGCTCTCGGGGGCTTTCAGGAAAACGAGCTGCGAGCCGCGACCGGATGTCTGACGGTGCAGCTCCTTGAGCCCGAGGACATCTTTATAGAACGAGACCGTTTTTTCCAGATCCTTCACGCGATAACGGGTGTGTAAGAGTTTTTTGACCATACCGTATCTTATTGCTCCGATACCGGATTAAATTCAAACTCAGGTTAATTTTTACGATGAAACTTGTAATCGCCGCGACCGGCGCCAGCGGGACGATTTATCTGCAAAGGTTGCTCGAGCAGATTGATTCTGCCGCGCACGAAATTCATCTCGTTATGAGCGCGCATGCCAAACAGGTGGCCAAGCAAGAAGTCGGTGCCCTCAAAATTCCAAAAGCAATCGCTCAACATTCCGAGAGCGATCTTGATGTTCCATTCGTCAGTGGCTCGGCACGTTTTGACGCGATGGTCATCGCCCCCTGCTCAATGGCCACGCTTGGGCGGATTGCGTCCGGATCTAGCGACAGCGCTTTGCTGCGCGCGGCTGACGTTTTCTTGAAGGAACGGCGGAAATTGATCCTCGTTCCGCGCGAGACGCCATGGAACTTAATTCACGGGCGCAATGTCGTGACGTTACTCGAGGCGGGAGCAATTGTTCTGCCAGCGATCCCCTCTTTCTATAGCAGGCCAGGTTCTGTTACTGCCGTCGTTGATACGGTCGTTTGGCGCATTCTTGATCAAATCGGCTTGCCCAACCCGAGCGCGTACCGCTGGGGCCGTGACATGCCAAAACCTATGCGCAAACATTGAAGATCGAAGGTCGACCCGCGCGTTGGCTGATCGCGTTCGGGTTCCGCTTGTTGCAGCTCTGGGCGCGCACGCTGCGCTATGAAATCGAAGATCGCGCATGCATTGTTGGAAAACCGATCGCTGAAAATTACATCGGCGCTCTCTGGCATAATCGATTGTTGTTATTTCCATTCGTGCTCCGGCGTTTTTTTTTCAACCGCCACGGCGCCGCTTTGATTAGTGCCAGTCGCGACGGCGAATTGCTGGCCGATGCAATCAAGCGGTTCGGTTTCGACGTTGTGCGCGGCTCGAGCTCGCGATTGGGTGCGCGTGCGATCCTCCAGCTCACGGATGTGCTCGCATCTGGTCACGACGTTGTCATCACGCCCGATGGCCCGCGCGGTCCTGCCTACGAACTTGGCGCCGGCATTATTTTTCTCGCGCAAAAATCCGGAGCGGCTGTTTTGCCCGTCAACATGGAATATTCGACCTGTTGGCGGATCAAAAGCTGGGATCGATTCATTATTCCACGCCCTTTCAGTAAAGTGCGTGTGATGATCGGCCAACCGCATCGGGTGAGATCGACAAGCACAGAAGATGAGTTTGAAGCCGAGCGTTTGCGTTTGCAGAACGCCATGATGGCGCTGGTTGAACGACGCTGACTCATTTACGTTCAGCGCATGGCGAAACTAATCGATGGACGCGCAGTCGCGCGGTGTCATCCCGAGCGAAGCCAGGGACCTCTCAAGCTAGTTTTCGCCAGGCTCAACAGAAGGAAAATTGCGTTATGCCGAACCTGATCGACGGCCGCGCCATTGCCCAAAGAGTCTACGCCGATCTTCGCCGCGGCATTGCGGAATTAAAATCAAAAGGGCTTATGCCAGGGCTCGCGGTCATTCTCGTGGGAGATAATCCGGCCTCGCGCGCTTACGTGCGCTCGAAAGACAAAATGTGCCGCGATCTCGGTTTGCATTCGGTGAAACTGGAGCTGCCGGGATCGACAACTCAAACGGAACTGCTCGCTCGCGTCGAAGAATTGAATCGTGACCCGAGCATTCACGGAATTCTGGTGCAATCGCCGCAGCCTAAGCAGATCGACGAAGCTGGGATCGTGCGCTCACTCGATCCGCGCAAAGACGTGGACGGTTTTCACCCGGCGAATGTTGCGAAGCTCGTGATCGACGATCCCAGCGGATTTGTCTCATGCACTCCGCTTGGCGTGCAGCGTTTGCTTATTGAAAGCAAGATCGACATCGCCGGCGCACACGTCGTGATTCTTGGCCGGAGCATGATCGTGGGCAAACCGCTCGCCTTGCTTCTCATGCAGAAAAACAAAAACGGGAACGCTACAGTCACGGTCGTGCATTCGCGCAGTCGCGACCTCGAAAAGATTACGCAGTCGGCGGATATTTTAATCGCGGCGATCGGTCAACCGAACTTCGTAAAAGCGGACCACGTCCGTGACGGCGCGGTCGTTATCGATGTTGGCATCAATCGCGTGGAGGACGCAGTAAGCGAACACGGTTATCGACTCGTGGGTGATGTGGCCTTTGACGAAGTGTCAAGAAAGGCCAACGCCATTACGCCGGTGCCAGGCGGCGTCGGGCCGATGACAATCGCAATGTTAATGTCCAACACGGTAAAAGCGGCGCGACAATGGCTCTCGCCGACGTGATTCGTTTAAGCGTTGAGGCGTTAAACCGGATTCACGATTTAACGATGTAACGCTTCGACGGCTTCACGAAACGATTTTCCGCGTGAGCAACCGCAGAACTCCTGGTCGAATCCGGGCGAAATGTACCAAGAGCGATGAAAGTCGCGGAGACAATACCGCTGCGCGGGACATTTGGTTTACCCACAACCGGCCGCGATACATGGCAGCGTGCGCTTTCGCGTAATCACTCGCTGGATCGGCATCGTAATTTCCACCAATGATTTTCACGATGGCCTGCGCCGCCAGTTCTCCTGATCGAAGCGCGTAATAAATTCCTTCGCCGGTAAACGGCTCCACCACGCGCGCCGCGTCGCCGACCAGAAACAATTTATCGCACGCGGGCGCTAGAGCCACGCGGGTGAGCGGAGTGATCGTGCGCCAGGGATGATCTTGCTGAAGACCGAACCGCTGCCCGGCCCAACGACGGAGCGCAGATATGTTGGAAGGTTTGCTCACCAGGCACAAATTCAATTCATCCCGATTTACCGGGGCCTGGCCGGAATAGCCCTCAGGAAGGAATTGCAGGACGACACGGTCGCCAAAATTCGATGGCAGCGGAATGTGCGCCTGCAAGGCGACGCGTTCACGCGCAGGCGGTGGAAGCAGATTGCAAAGACGCGCGACGGTCGAATTGCGACCATCGGCGCCGACCAGCGTTTGCGAGACAAAAACCGATCCTCGGTCTGTTTCAATTTTCCAATCCGAGCCGTTCGCCCCTGCTGTCAATGCCGTTACCGTTGTCTCTTCATAAATTCGCGTGCCGAGTCCCCGCGCCCGCGATAACAACAGCCCGTCAAGCAAGCTGCGCTTGATTGAGACCTCCCCCTCTTCGCCCGACGGAAGATGGACAGCAACTTTTCGTCCACCGATCGCGATGAACTCGACCGTATTGAGAATTGCATGCGGCAGTTGGCGGACACGCTCCGCGATTCCGAGTCGTTGCAGGACCGGCCAGGCCGCTGGATTCAAACAATCGCCGCAAACTTTTTCCCGGGGAAATTTTTCTCGTTCAAGAACGAGCGGTCGCAAACCGGCGAGCGCGCAAAATGCCGCGCACGCCGATCCAGCAGGACCGGCGCCGACAATCGCGACATCGAAGATTTCCATTTCTCTTTCAGTGTCGGGGACAAACAAACAGAACGAAGCGAAGTTAGCGAAGGTTTTCTCTTAGAAAACGCAAAACGATCGTCGTTTCTTGATTCTCTTTTGTCGCACTCTTCTGTGACCAACGGCCTCGATAGCGCTGGCGCGCGATCCAATACCAGAGCAGATTAATTGTCATGGGCTGGTCTCTCCCAATCTTCCGCATCGCCGGCATCCAATTGCGGATTCACGTTACGTTTTTGCTGCTGATTGCGTGGCTTGCTTTCGGCTACTATGCGGAAGGCGGCTCGGCAGTGGCGGCGAGTCGTGTAATATTTGTTCTGCTGCTCTTCCTTTGCGTGGTGCTGCACGAATTCGGGCACGCATTCGCGGCCAAGGCCTTCGGAATCAACACGCCGGACATCACCTTGCTCCCAATCGGCGGAGTCGCGCGGCTCGAACGAATGCCGGAAATACCGACGCAGGAATTGGTGATCGCGCTGGCCGGGCCGATGGTCAATGTGGTAATCGCGCTCGGTTTGTTCGTGGTGGGCGGCTCGCAGGCATTTTTGAATCCGTCAACACTGGAAGGCAGCGGTCTTATTGCGCAGTTGCTGACAATCAACATCTTGCTGCTTCTTTTCAATTTGCTGCCCGCATTTCCAATGGACGGTGGCCGCGTTTTGCGCGCGCTACTCGCCACCCGGCTGAGTTATGCGCGCGCCACGCAGATAGCTGCCACCGTTGGCCAGGGCTTTGCGTTCGTTTTCGGATTCATTGGACTGATCTGGAACCCGTTCCTGATCTTTATCGCGCTTTTCGTCTACATCGGCGCTTCGCAAGAGGCGGCCCTTGCACAAATGAAAGATGTCTCGCGGAGGTTTCCAGTCTCCAGCGCGATGGTGCGCGAGTTTCGCACGCTTCCGGAAAATGCCACGCTGCAAGAAGCGGTGGACGCTCTCCTCGCAACCTCCCAGCATGATTTTCCAGTGGTGGATGAAACGGGAAATGTCGCTGGTGTGCTCACACGCCACGATCTGATCGCGGCGTTGCGGAAGAATGATCCGGCGCTTCGCGTGGGTGATGTAATGCGGCGCAACATTCCCACAGTCACCACAGGAACGCGCTTCGAAGAGGCGTTCCGCATCATGCAGGAATGCAACTGCCCCGCTGTGCCAGTGCTTGACAGCATGAAACGCCTGGTCGGTTTGCTCACGCCCGAGAACGTTACCGAGTTGATGATGATTCAATCGGCGACGCCGCAACGCCGCGTTTTGTAACCGCGCGCTGTTAAGGCGGATCGCGCGCTCCGTCGCAACGTTACTGATCTAGCGGCTTCGCCGCCTCAAATTAATATCGAGCAAAAGACTCCCTCGATCCACCCGTTGTCGATCTTGCGAGCGGCGCGTACATTGCCGCTCGAACAATGGCTGCATCAACAAAAGAGAAACCGGATTTGCAGAAGAAAGTGCACGAAGTGCCGCATAAACCCGGTGTTTACTTGATGCGCGACCGTTTTCACCGCGTGATCTACGTGGGCAAAGCGCGCGATCTGCGCAAACGCGTCAGTTCATATTTTCTCCCATCGAAAATCTCCCAAGCCGATTTGAAGACACGCGCCATGCTCGACGCCGTTTGGGATTTTGAGACGCACACGGTGCGCAGTGATGCAGAGTCGCTGTTGCTCGAAGGCAAATTGATCAAGGAATATCGGCCGCGTTACAACGTTTCCTTCCGTGACGATAAACGGTTTCTTCTCGTCAAGGTCGACATGTCGGAAGAATGGCCGCGTTTCCGGCTGGCGCGATTCAAGAAAGACGACAGCGCACGCTATTTCGGTCCGTATCCACATTCGGGCGCGCTGCGGCAGACACTCAATTTCATGCGCAAAAAATTCGGTGTGCTCACCTTTGGCCGCGGCTCGCCCACCGAACGCGAATTAAAATCGGCCACTTATCAAGTGCCGATGCGTTTGAGCGAGATTGGTGCCGAGCAATACCGCGAGCGCGTCGTCCACGTGTGCGAATTTCTTGAGGGACATTCGCGGGAGATGATCGCCGCGTTGGAAGAGGAGATGCGCAAGGCGGCGGAGAAAATGAATTTCGAAAAGGCAGCCGAACTGCGCAACATGGTTGAAGATTTGCGCAGTACGACGAAGCCGATCCGCCGCTTTGCCCGTGGCAGTTTGCCAAGCGCAATCGATCCGATGGCGGACGTTCGGATGCTGGCGGATGCGTTGCAACTCCCCCGCGCGCCGCGCGTGATGGAATGCTTCGATATCTCGAACATTTCCACCACCCATGTCGTTGCGTCGATGGTTCGTTTCCGAAACGGCGTGCCAGACAAGGATAATTACCGGCGCTATCGCGTGCGCACGGTGGAAGGGCAGGATGATTTCGCCAGCATGGCCGAGGTAGTGCGGCGACGGTATTCGCGGATTTTGCTGGAAACGCGCGCCGCGAATCCCGACGCGGCGGAATTTTCGCAGGAAAACGCATTCGAGGCCGCTGACCGGCTTCAAAGCGAGACCAATCCGCAATCGTACGTTCGTTTACCTGACCTGATCATTGTCGATGGAGGAAAAGGCCAACTTTCCGCGGCGTGTCGCGAGCTGCAGCGACTGGGTTTGCATGATCTTCCGATCATCGGCCTGGCGAAAGAACACGAAGAAATTTACCGGTTGGACCGGGCGGTGCCGCTGCAACTTCCGATGGATTCTGGCGCCTTGCGCTTGCTTCAGCGCATCCGCGACGAAGCACATCGTTTCGCCAACGCTTATCATCAACTGCTCATGAAAAAGCGGATCGGCGAGAGCCTTCTCGATGATTGCCCCGGTGTAAGCCAGAACCGGAAGAATTTGCTGTTGCGCAAGTTCGGCTCCGTGAATCAGCTGCGCAAAGCAACGGTGGAGGAAATTGCGTCCACGGACGGGATTGGTCGAAAGATGGCTGAAGAAGTGCATCGCTTTCTCCAAAGACATTGATTTGTCCACAGATTACGCAGATTACCGCAGATTTGTTCTCAATGAGTCGCTCTGAAATCTGTGAAAATCTGCGTAATCTGCGGTTCGTCACACTTCTCTTCGTCGTTCCGCTTCCGGCGTCTGCCCAAATGCTGGCGCCGTCTGCAGTCCCGAGCGCCACTCCGGCAAGCGAAGAGGAAACAATCGTCCCTACCTTCGAGACGCAAAAACTGGCACGCACGTACATCCTTGATGTTCCCTCGCCACGCGGCCAGATCACGGACCGCAACGGTGTGCCGCTCGCCCAAAATCGGCTCAGCTACAACCTAGCGATCAACTTCCCCACCCCGCTTGATTTTTCGGACGCGCAGGCTCTCAGCTTTGTCCGGGAAAAGCTCGACAAGGCCGAGAAACTAATCGGCCGTACGCTTCGGATCTCAGACCAGGCGATCCTTCGGCACTATCGCAATCGTGGAATCATGCCGTTGGAGATCGCACAGAATCTCAGCCAGTCGGAGTACGAAGAG
>QHNJ01000149.1:0-5989 GCA_003218395.1 Verrucomicrobiota bacterium | reverse complement strand
TCGACAAAGATGGCCGGAAAACTTCTGAGAAATTGATCACCCCGCCCGAGCCTGGTTACAACGTCGTCACGACTCTTGATCTCCACCTGCAGGAACTGGCGGAAAAGGCACTGGAAGCAAAGGCAAAACGCGGCGCGATCGTGATTGTCGATCCAAACAATGGCGACATTCTCGCGCTCGCCTCGTGGCCGACTTACGACCCGAATCTGTTTGTCCCTTCGATCTCGGCCGAACAACTTAAAGCCTTGCAGGATGATCCTGACATTCCGTTGTTGCCACGCGCCTATCGTTCGTCTTATCCGCCAGGGTCGACCTTTAAAATTGCGGTCGGCATCGCCGCGCTCGAAAGCGCCGCCGTGAGTCCAGATGATCGATTTGATTGCGTCCCGGCAATTCAGATTGGCAACGTCACTTTCCACAATTGGAAGAAAGGCGCTCGCGGCGCTTTGAATTTCGTCCAGGCGCTGACCGAATCGTGCGACACATGGTTTTATCAGGTTGGAATAAAGACCGGCGCGGAACCGATCGTTGATTGGGCGTTAAAACTGGGCTTTGGGGCGAAGTGCGGCATTCCGCTGCGCGGCGAGGCGGAAGGCCGTGTCCCGAACGATGAATACATGAAAGCAACCCACGGGCGCAGATTGCTAAATGGCGACATCGCAAACCTGTCGATTGGTCAGGGCGACGTCCAAGTCACTCCGCTGCAAATGGCGCAAGCCATGGGGATCGTCGCGACCGGCGGCACGTTTTATCAAACCCGGCTCGTTCAGCAAGTGCAGACATTCGATAACGAAATTGTGACCGCGTATCAGGTGCGCGCCAAGAGAACACTCAATCTCTCATCCCAGACGCTGGATGAATTGCGCACTGGAATGGTTGACGTCGTGAATGGAGCGGGGGGCACCGCTCATCAGGCGAGTCTCGACAATGTTGAAGTCGCCGGAAAAACCGGCACCGCGCAATGGGGACCGAAAAACAAAGAGCGCACGGCAGCATGGTTCGGAGGATTTCTACCAGCCGACCAGCCGCAATATGCGTTCGCCGCCCTTTACGAAGGCGAGGTCGGCAGCAAAGTGCACGGCGGCTCCACGGCTGCGCCGATGATCGCGGATATCTTCAAAGAAATTTACAAAGGACAGAAAAGTGTCATCGCTCGGGGACGTCCTGCTCGCGAAGAGCCAGAAGTCCGCCGTGCTGAACCGGTGGAGGAAGACGAGTCGGATTAACCTCGCGTGTATGTCGAACATCTATCTGGAACTGACCGAGCAGTTCAATCGCGGTCGCCTGCGTGCGATTATTAGCTCTGGCCAGGCCGTGGTGCTCCATCGTCTTGCCATCATGAGCAAAGACGGCGATTGGGTTTTGCGCGAAGACCGCCAGACAATGGAGCGCGTGCTGGGCGTGCTGGCGGGATTCGGTGCGCGCTATCGTTTCGGCGCGCCGCTCGATACCCGCTGGTTCGCTGGCGGCTGGAGCGCGCATTTCGAATTCCGCCGCAGCGGACTGCGCGTCCGCACCGATTTTGTGACGCGACCCCCACGCATTGATGCGGCAATGCTCGATCGGCTATGGCGTGAGACCGACCCGCGGCAACCAGTCGTCGATGTCGCTGCGTTGGCAGAGATCAAGAAAACAAATCGCGAAAAAGACTATGCCGTCATCGGTGAACTTGCGCGTCTCATGCGCGATCCGCGCGACCAGCTTCTCTACTCACGCAGTGCGCGCGATCTGATTGACCTTGCGCAATCCCGAAAGCTTTCGGGATTGGTTAGCGAGCTTGCTTTGAAGCGCCCCCTCCTGAACGAAATTGCAAGCGGCCGCGCGCGACTTGAAGAAGCGCTTGATGCCGAACGCCGCGCCCTGATTCGCGCCAACGAACAGCGCCTCGCCCTCTATCGCGACGCCGCGCAACCGTGGGCTGCGGCCTGGCCAGAAGTGGAACGGAAAATCGCCGACAGGCCTTTGCTCCAAGCCCACGAGATTGTTGTTGCGCGCGCGCTGGAACTGTTGCCCTTTGCGCCCTAGGTTCCCTCGTGGACAGACCGCGCGACGAATTCTTTAGCGAGGAAGATCTCGATCTTCGCAATCTCTCCGAAGATGAACTGATTGCGTATTGGAACCTCTGGCTCGAACAGGCGCAGATCACGAACGATCTCGACCAGAACACCTATAGTCACGGCGTTTTCGAAACAACGCCAGCAGCCGCGCTCGACCTGTTGTAAGCGCGCGATTGGGTAGCGCACGCGTCTTTTGCGTGTCCGCCGATCGGACGGACTCGTCCCGTGCCGAGCTGGTTTCGCGTCGCGCCGAAATGAATTTCCCCAGCCACGCCCGGAGAATCGGCCACCCATCTACGCTGCAGAGACCGTTCTCATAAATTGTCGAGGAGTGACAATTGCGACGCGCTGAAATCACTTCAGGCTGAGCAGATCAGAATCGCCCGTCACCAGATGCGAGCAGCCGGAGTCAATTGTTGCCGCGAGAACGCGGTTGTCGTCCGGATCCCGGCAAACTGCAATTGCGGAGGAGACTTCCACGATTTGGATTTGCCGTTCCACGAACAGTGTCATCAGCGGGCATGCCTTGTCAGAAATCCAAACTTCGAGCGTAATTTCTCTTCCAGTTTGTCCAGGATGCCGCGCGACCCATAAAATTGGCAATTCCGGCGCGACCTTCGCCAGATCTCCCGGCAGAATCCGTCTGTCGTTAGAATCGCCAGCCAGACGTTAGTGTCGAGCAGAACGCGCACGCGGCGGGGCAAGTATTTCTTCTTCGGTTAAGCAATTTTTCCGCGGCAAACGATCGAACGCGGCTATCACACGATCCAACTCACTCTCCGTCGAGAAGAGATATTGATAGACCACCTCGGCCTGATCGTCCGGCAGCCGCTGAATTTCTTGGATCACCTCGCTTGCGCTCATATGCGAAGTTTACTTATGCTCCGCGAATCAAGCAAAGCACGAAATTAAGCGGGTCGTCGCGCTGAGCCGGTGGAGGAAGAAGACGAATCGGGATTAGTTACACGAATTACACCAAATGGCACGAATCTCACAACCTTGATTCAATCCACTTGGGTGAATCCGTGTAAATTCATGAAATTCGTGTCTATGCCGCGGCAGTCTCCTTCGGCATTTCCATCGTGCCCTTGAACTTCGGCGGCTCTTCCTCGATTCCGAAGTTCTCCGAATAGAGATTGTCGATCTTCGCCATGTCGTCGGCAGTCAGCGGTGGAGACTCGGGCGCCTTCGCGAATTCAATGACTTGTTCTTCGTTGTAAATGTTCGGCAGGGTCGAAGCCACGCGATCGTCGGCGAGCAACCACTGCAACGCGGCTTGCCCTAACGTGCGTTCGGAATTTTCGAGAAAGCGCAACTTATCGATCTTTTTGATCCCATTGAGCAACCAAGTACGCGGACGATGACTGCGATGATCGATTGGCGGGAAGGTCGTTTCCTCGGTGTATTTTCCCTCGAGCATTCCAGACGAATGCGTCACGCGAATGAGGAACATCGTGTCCTTGCCCGCCTCGGTCGCGACGTCCTGCATGGCGCGGCCGGGATGTTGCTCGAGCATGTTGTAGATGTGCTGCACGCTCGTGATCTCGCGCTCGCGAATGCAGTTGATGCCTTCGTAAAGCCAGCCGATCGCCGGGCCGAGCGCAATGCCGTAGTAGCGAATTTTCCCTTCGGATTTTAATTTCTCGAGTGTCGTCCAGAGCGCGTCGTCATAAACCTGCTCCATCCGAATATTGTGCAGTTGGAGGAGATCGATCCGGTCCGTTTTCAATCGCTCGAGCGCAGCGTCCGTCGCCCCCATGATCGCATCCGGCGAAAAATCCTGCGGAATTTCGCGCTGCCCCCGCCCACGCGCCTCGCCGTAATGGACGAAATCGTACCCGACCTTGGTCGCAATCACGATTTCATCCCGCCGCGTCGGGAACGCTTTGGCGATCAGTTCTTCACTCAGGCCATTTCCGTAAGTATCAGCCGCATCGAACAGCGTGATGCCGAGATCGAATGCCTTATGCATGAGGGCAATCGCTTCGCCCTCAGTGAAATTCCCCCACCAACCGGTCGAAATCGTCCACAGTCCGAAGCCGACTTCGCTCACGGGAAGGTCGGTATTTTTGTAAGTGCGAAAGCGCATACTATATGATAGCAGGACGCGCCCCGGCCGCGCAAGCAACCGCGTTGTGAGATTCGTCAGGTAGGGGCGATTGACCTCAATCGCCTCAGGCCGCGCATCGACATTAGTGCCCGCTCCATTTTCAGGCGCAAATTTTGCGAGATTTCGTCCCAGCGGTTTTTACGAAGAATATCCGCTGGGACGATTTACAACTGCGATCAAAGACTACTGTCTCGTGGTGTTCTCAGAATGGGCAATTATTGAGGACAAGGCCTAGGCGTAGGTGAAGGACAAGTAAATGTTGGGCAATTAGCTGGCTGATCAGCGTCAGTCCTTCGGATCTGGCCCGCCGGAATAATCTGGACCGCGATGGTTACCGCGCAAACCAGCCCCTCGTTACGCAGCAGGTGTACGTCCCCGCAGCCGAGGTCGGTGAAGCTGTCGCCTGTGTTGTAGATCTTGGGCGTGCAGTTGGGGGCGTCGGCCTCATATACGGTAATCGTGCCCGCCGTGACAGTGACCAGGCTGGGACCCGGATGCGTGTGCCAGCCGGTGTCAGCTCCCGGGGGAAACGTGTTTTGGACGATATAGACGTCCGAATCTCCCTTCACCTTCGTCTTGAGGTCCCACCCATACTGTTGAAACTCGTTGCACATCAAGTCGAGCGAGCCAGACGGAAAGTGTTCCAACGCCAGTATTACGGTTGTAAGTCCGCATGAGGGCGTTGCCCGGGCCGGCGCGGCAACGACGAGCGACAATGCGATGAGAAGCGGCAGAATTAATATTTTTTTGAACTGAGTCAGTGTATTCATTGTTTTCCTTTCTTTCTTTTTCCCAGCGAGAGCTGGATTTCTTGACTGTGAAGCTGTCATTTTTTTGTTGAGTCTGGATTGTTGTTGACACGTTTGGATTTTCGTATTGGGTTTTGAAATGATGTCCGTCCTTAGTGTCATCGGACCGGCTGGAAGTAGTGCTTCTTGAGGTAATGGGCGACCTTGTTGCCGAGCACCGATCCTTGAACGTCAGCAGTGCGGAAGTGGATGCCGGCCCACACTCGGGCGTCGATAACTTCGCTGAGCATATCTGAGAACCCCTCGAAGCTCCGCGTGGTACAGGATTTGTTGCTGAACGCGCTGACGGCGATCTTGTCGGTGCCGAAGAAGTTCTGGAGCGTGTTCACGAACGCACCAGTTGCGCAGGCGTGCCCCGAGGGGTGGTCGGGGAATGGCGGCGTGGCGAGCGGCAGCCCGCTGCAGATCGGTGTTGCTGGGTCGAACAGTGGCAACCACATCGGATCGGCCTCAGTGTCCGAGTTGCCGTCGGTGTCGGCCTCTCGGATCGCCGTTATCGGCCGCCAGAACTGCCAATAATACTTGTCGTTCCAGCAGCCGATCGCGGCATCAGCCGCGGCTAGGTTCTCCATCGCGAATAAGCGAGCGCTATTCACGATGTCCAGTCCCTGGCTGGTGGCCAGCGTGCGAAAGATTCGGTTAAAAAGCGCGTGGGCATGGTCCTGCCAGAAGATCGCTGCATCGGTTTGGTCCGGCGTTCGGGTCGTGCTGTAGAGTGAGCCAAGCTCCTTCACCTCGTTGAAGTCCTCTGTGTAAGCAGCACTGGTAAGCGCGTTCGGTCCGTCGGTGCGGAGCATCTCTGCGCTCGGGACGAGGAATGGCCGCACGTTCCCGACCCACGGCGCGGGGTCGTTCAGAAAGTTAGGCGGTGTCGGCCGCCAGATGCCTGGGGCTTGCGGGTACGGCGTCGGCGAGGGCCCGAAACGACCGTCGTTCAGCCGCGCGGTGAGCATTGCCCTGGCTGTCGCCTCGCCGATGGTGACTCCAGCAGCTCTCGATCCCGGTGGGTTATC
>QHNJ01000148.1 GCA_003218395.1 Verrucomicrobiota bacterium | reverse complement strand
CGCTGTTCCTTCAGAAAATTGCCATCGCGGTTTTGGGCTTTCTCGCGGGCGGCAAGTTGGCGGGCGCAATCGCTGCCGCATTTTTTGTTCATTATGCACAGTACTCTACATTCATCTTTGTGATCGGCGGACTCATTGGCGCTGTGCTCCTGCTCGTTTTGTTTGATTGGGCGCTCATCGTCGTGTCCGCACTCATCGGCGCGCATTTGATTCAAAGCGCGATTGTTCTCCCGTCGTCCGGATCAACCATTGTGTTTATTGGCCTCGCGATCATTGGCATCCTGTGCAAGCCGCATCCCTCCGGAAGAGTCAACCGAAGACGTATCTTGGAAGTGGATCGGTGAGGCCGACCGATTCAACCAGGCTGTAACTGGCCCCGCATTTTTGCTGACAAATCGAAGGGCGACCACAAGAATCGCCGCATGAATTCACAAACAACTGGATTACGCGTGGCCAGCGTCATTTTCGGCGTTTTTGCTCTCGGTCACCTCCTGCGACTAGTCAGACATGCCCAAGTGACAATCGGAACGCACCACGCTCCGATGTGGGTAAGCATCTTGGTGTTTATCATTTTCGGCGGACTCAGTATCTGGATGTGGCGACTCTCGTCAGGCCGAGGGGCCTGATAACATCTTGCCATTCGTCATTTTTTCTAATTCGGCTGAGACATCTACATACGATCGGTCCAGCTGGGCGACTGACGCGCAGCCTAGCAGTTTGAGAGTGCGAATGAGTTCGCTGCGCAGAATCTCGATCGCGCGCCCAACTCCCGCGCCGCCTGCGGCACCGAGCCCGTACGCATAAGCGCGCCCGACCAGCACCGCTCGAGCGCCGAGACAGAGCGCTTTCACAATGTCGCTGCCACGCCGGATCCCACCATCCATCAGCACCTCGATGCGATCGCCGACGCTGGCCAAAACTTCAGGCAACATGCGTAGAGTCGGCGCGACGCCGTCGAGCTGTCGGCCCCCGTGATTAGACACGACCAACGCATCCGCTCCCGTGTCTACTGCACGGCGGGCATCGTCGCCAGTATGAACACCTTTAATGACGATGGGCCCACTCCAGGCCTCGCGAATCCAGCGGAGGTCGTGCCAGGTCACCATCGACTGCTCGAGCGCCGTGGTGACGTCCGCGTACAACATCGGCCCTTGTCCAGGAATGATGACGTTGGGAAACTTCATCAATCCGCCATCCGCGAGAAAGCTCACCAGCCAGCGAGGTTTTGTCAGCAACTGATTCACAAAGGGCAGCATCCCTCCAAGTTTACGGCTCAAAAGCTCCTTGACGCCGTTTCGAATGTCGCGTTCTCGCATACCGGCTACTGGGGTATCGATTGTGACGACAAGCGCCGAAAAGCCGGCGGCACGCGCGCGTTCAATGGCCGACAACGCACAGTCGCGCCCTCCAACCAGGTAGAGCTGGTACCAGACCGGCCCCTTCGACGCGGCAGCGACATCCTCCAGAGGGCAGCCCGAGAGAGTTGAAAGCGCATACGCGATTCCGGCAGCGCCGGCGGCGCGCGCCGCCGCTTCTTCTCCACGCTGATACATGAGCCGGCTGCTCCCGATCGGCGCGAGGATCAGCGGCATTGAGAGAGGTGTACCGAGCACCGTAATCCGCAGATCGCATGCCGGCGTCGCAACCGCGCAACGTGGTCGGAATGTCACCGCCTCGAATGCTCTGCGGTTCGCGCGTAACGTCAGCTCGTCCTCCGCGCCGCCGTCGATGTAGTCGAATACTACCCGGGGAAGGCGCCGTTTAGCCGCGCGCCGTAAATCCTCGATGTTGACCACGCGCGGAGGCTGAACCGATCGAGGCATGCGTCTTAAACGACGGAGTCTTAGTGGCGAAAATGGCGGATACCGGTAAAAATCATCGCCATGTTGCGCTCATTGGCGGCAGCAATTACTTCTTCGTCGCGGACTGAGCCACCCGGCTGAATGGCACAGGTTGCCCCGGCGTCCGCAGCGGCGCTCAACCCATCCGGGAATGGAAAAAAGGCGTCGCTCGCGACCGCGCTGCCTTTGAGCGAGAGACCGGCTTCGTTCGCTTTCCAAATGGCAATGCGCGAAGCATCGATACGCGACATCTGCCCGGCGCCAATGCCAAGGGTCCGATCCGCCCGAGCGTAGACGATCGCATTTGATTTCACGTGCTTGACGACCCGCCATCCGAACGACATGGAATTCAGCTCTGTTTTGGTTGGTCGCCTCTTTGAGACTACGTTCCTCGTGATTTCCTCCGCAACATCCGCGTCTTGCACCAGCACTCCCCCACAAACCGAGCGCATATCGATTGCTGATCGTACTTCGACTGCCGAAGTCGCCAATCGAATGAGCCGCAGGTTCTTTTTCTTCTGCAAAATGCTGCGCGCCTCGGCCTCAAAGTCCGGCGCGATGATCACTTCGCTGAAAATTTCGCTGATAGCTTTGGCGAGTGGTTCAGCAAGGGGCCGGTTGCAAATTATGATCCCGCCAAAGGGCGCTTGTTTGTCGGTGGCGAATGCTTTGTCCCACGCCTTGCGAAGATCGGCATCGGAACCTACCCCGCACGGATTGGTATGTTTGAGAATCGCGACGGTCGGCTCTTCGAATTCGCCGATCAAATTCGTCGCAGCGCTGATGTCGAGAATGTTGTTAAAGGAAAGGTCCTTGCCGTGAAGTTTTTCGAAATGTGTATCGAAATTGCCGTAAAGCGCCGCGCTTTGATGCGGATTTTCACCATAACGCAACCGCATCACCAGCGGAAGGGAAAGTGAAAACGAGGCATCGCTTGCCTGCTCCTTGTTCAAAAACTTGCCGATCGTGCGATCGTATTCAGAGGTTTTAATGAATGCTTTGATGGCCAGACGCTCGCGCAATTTCAGAGTCGTCTCGCCATTGTTATCGCGCATGTTTTCGAGCACTGTGTCGTAATCGGCCGGATCGACAACCACCGTCACCGACTCATAATTTTTTGCGGCGCTGCGAATCATCGACGGCCCGCCGATGTCGATATTCTCGATCGCCTCCGCGAGGGTTACGCCGGGCTTGGCAATTGTCGCTTCAAAAGGATAAAGATTGACCACCACGAGATCGATCGGCTCGAACCCGCATTCGCGCGCTTCCGCCTCATGTTTCGCGTTGCCGCGCTTGTAGAGAAGGCCGCCGTGGACGCGAGGGTGCAAAGTCTTGACACGCCCCTCGAGCACTTCTGGAAATGCGGTGAAACTGGAAATCTCGCGCACCGGAATTTTTTCTTTTCTCAGCAAGTCTGCGGTTCCCCCAGTGGAAATGATATCCACGCCCTGGCGCTCAAGCGCCCGCGCAAATGGGGCGATGCCGGTCTTATCGGAAACGGAGACGAGTGCACGGGTGACTTTCATGCGGTCGCTAAGAGGTTACAAAGGTTACAAGGTCAAAACGATGTAACGATGTAACGCTTGTGACGTTTCACGAACTCACCGATCCAGAATCACGCTTTTCGCGGCAGGATAAAGCACCGGGCAACAGCCGATGGTTTCGCAAAACGCTTTGCTGAAATGACTCAGGCTCGAGTATCCCACTTCTGTCGCGGCCTCGGTGACATTGTAGCGTCCGGTGCGTAACAACTCGGCCGCACGCTCCATTCTCAAATTGCGGAGATATTGCGGAATGGTAAGACCCGCTTCGCGCGAAAAAATTCGACTCAGATAAAATGGGCTGCAGCCAACTTCCTGGCCGAGCATTTCCAGCGTCGGGGGATTGGCCAGGTCGCGGGCTAGCAATTCCTTCGCGCGCTGCACACGTTCGCGCGCGACGCGTTTTTGCCGCATGCAGAAAAATTCCGGGTCCTTTGGCGCGAAAAGAAAATGTGCCATGAGCTCGAGCGCCTTGCTTTGGTACCAAAGGATCTGCGCTGCTTTCGCAACGGGCGGATCAGCCAGCGTCGTAACTACACTGCGCTGCTCCATCGTCATCGGCCGCGCAGGCGCAACCACGCTTTTATCCTCATCTCCAAAAATTAGGCGCCGAATTTCCGGTTCCAGATCGGATTCATTTTGCACGAACTGTTTCTGCAAATGATTTCTCGAAAATTCGAGCGTGACGAACTGATGATGATCGTTGGCGCGACGTGACGCAGGCAACAGCTCGTCCCCAATCGCGTAGTAGCCGCAATTCCCCGGCGCGTAGTCGCTGCGCATTTTCCCGGTCGCTCCGACCTGGCCGTGGCCTTCCAGATTCAAACAAAACTCGAGACTACGCGGATGAAAACTTTTCCCCCAATCGAAGGAACACGCCGTCCGGAAGTCATGCCACTCCACGGCTACGCCGAATTGATCGACATCGCCGTAAAGCGGCCGCCAGCCATTTTTCACTTCGCGCCAGGCGTCCCGCTCGGCCGCGCATTGAGAAATCATCGCACTTAATTACGAATGTTACCGCGGGGAATGCAAGACTGGTTTCTTTTCTTCCAGCGCGCCACGGTCCCATTTGCCAAGGACTGAAGCCGCGTCGTAGGTGCTTTGCGCAAAATTAAGAAGCACTTCATCGGGTGATTCGGCAGTGCGCAGCGCGTCATAAGGAAGGATGAACTCGCGCAGCTTTTTGTGGTACGAGGCAGATTCTGGCTGAATTTTCGCATCCGCGAATCCTGGCGGTTCCGGATATGCATACGAATAAAAGATCGGCATCGGCGCGCTGGCGTTACCCGGCCAGAAACCCAGGCTGCTTACTTCCTGCGAGTAAGCCTCACGCGTAATCTCATCTGGAAGATGCGGCACCCCGCCGGGATGCGCCGGCGCCGGTCGCCCCGAAAAACGCGTAACGGCGAGATCAAAGCTGCCCCAGAAAAAGTGCACCGGACTGCACTTGCCACAGAAGCGCGAGCGGAATTCTTTAAATACGCGATCGCTCTGCACGAGAACGCGCCAGAACCGATTTGCATATTCGCGATCATAAGAGCAGTGCTCTTCGTCGCGATCAAACTCGATCGGATTCTCAATCTCGTTGGGCATAGTCTTGATGCTCACGGGTAGCTCGAGATCTGTCAGCGCCTTCATTACGATCCGGTAAAACTCTGCGACCGAACGCGGTTTCAGTTCGATTGCTCGCCGTGCGCCATCGCTTTTCTCGATATGCAAGTGATGATCGATAAAATCGAACATGATCTCAAACATCGAAAGGCCGTATGGGATCGGTGAAGTCGTTAGACCGCGCGAAGTCACATAGAGAGTGACATGCCACGAATGATTGATCCATGGAGTTTGGGTTAAACGAATCTTGCCCACAATCTGCGTCCACATGTGCAGTGTGGCAGCCGTCTCCTTCCACTCTGCAAAAGGCAGAGGCGGCCAAAACTCATCGCGTTCTCGGTTGGCGCTCTTCATCCGATAATAGGGTGCTCTTCTTCCGGTGGAAACCCAACTCAACTATCAAGTGTTACTCCCGATTAATGAAATCGGAAAACGAACGCTTCACTCTCTCGAACATTCCTCGTGCTTCTTCCTGCGTCCGATGGAAGGCATGCTTGACCTGCGCTTTGACGCTGCTAATGACTCCCCCTTCATCTCCCTTGTCGTAGTCGGTTTCAACGTCTTCCATGGTCGCGCCGGCAAACATCCCTTCTGTGCGTCTGACCGTGCCGCGTGTCGCGCCGATGTAGATCGTGCCAACTGGACGGGACGATTTATTTAAAAGAGTGACGATCCAGACAGGCTCGCCACGTTCGTCGGTGCGCAAAGTGTAATCGGCGGTTACAAAACGCGCATGCGATGCTTCCGCAGTATGACTTGCCACCGCGTAGGCGCCACTGGAATCGAGGTTTAAGCGTGCCATGTCGATCATTGCTCCCTCGGTGGAACCTGTGAGCGAGCGGCCCGTCGTCTCTTCGGAAGCAATGCGTCCATCAGCGACTTCCAATTCACGCGCACCACCGCGTGCCCCCGGATCTTCTAGAATAATTTTCCACTTCTCCGGCTGTGGGTCGCCTTGAACACCAGTAATCGAGACAATATGATTAAGAACACCGCGGCCTGATTGCCTGGCAACGACGCGCAAAGCTTCGTAAGCGGTAGCGTTTCCCTGCGCCAGCGCGGACGAGCCCAAAAGCAAAAGCGCTGCCAAGGACCTCCACATAATGCGAACTGAACAGCGGTTTTAGCATGTGTCCATCGCGTTTTCATTTCGGAAATTGGCAGGTCGGCGTTCAGGGGCGGCGGCTACATCTGGATGCAAAGCTTGAATAAGCGTCAGGAATCTGTTCAGCTTACTCGTCCGAGGTTGTAGCCGAGTCTCTGTGAGGCGTGCGGCCGATCCGCACCGGCAACGGATTCGCCGCAGCTACAATATCCGTTAATGAAGAGGAAGAAGATCGAATTCAGCAGCCATACAGGCAACCTGGCCCTGATGCGAGACTGCGTGCGCGATTTTCTCAACGGCTATCCCTTCTCCGAAAGAGAGCGACTGCTGATGGTACTCGGGGTGGATGAAGCGTGTACAAACATCATCCGCTACGCCTACCGGTTGCGTGACGACCAATTGATCGCATTGTCCATGGAAGGATTGCGCAGAGGTGTGCGCGTTCGTGTGCGCGACTACGGAGAACAGGTCCGGTCGCATGAAATGAAGGGGCGCTCCCACGATCTCATCAAACCCGGCGGACTTGGGTTATATCTCATTCGCAGCGCATTTGATGAAGTGGATTACCTGCTTAAGCGTCACGGCACGGAAGTAGTTTTAACGAAGAATTTCGACGCCGTAGAAAGTTGACGATTTTTCTGGGAAGCGCGGGCATACTGCCCGCGCTTCCCAAACGCAACTTCTGGAAATCTGCGTTTCATCTGTGTAAATCTGTGGCTGACTCTTCTCCCATGAAACCGCCGGAACCCGACGCCGCCTTTGAAATTTCACTGCGGCCGCCAGCATTCAGCGAGTTTACAGGCCAAGTGAAAGTGCGGGAGCGGCTCGAATTGATGGTGGCAGCGGCGAAAAAGCGCGGTGACGTCCTCGAACATATCCTGTTGAGCGGCCCGTCCGGTCTGGGCAAGACGACACTGGCCTTTATCATTGCCAACGCGATGAGCGTGAATATCAAAAATACCAGCGGGCCTGTTATTGAAAAAGCCGGCGAACTCGCGGGGCTTCTCACAAGTCTGGAGAAAGGTGACGTTCTCTTCATCGACGAGATCCATCGGCTCCAACCGACCATCGAGGAATACCTTTACCCTGCGATGGAAGATTACCGGCTCGACATCATCATCGATCAGGGCCCGCAAGCGCGGAGTCTGCGCCTTAATCTGCCAAAGTTTACTTTGATCGGCGCAACGACACGCGCCGGAATGGTGAGCGCGCCGCTCCGGTCACGTTTCGGGATGACGGCGCGGCTCGATTATTACAATGCGGAGGAAATGCAGAAAATCATCATCCGCAGCGCGCGCTTGCTTGGTGTCGAAATTGATCCTGCGGGCGCGGCCGAGATCGCCACGCGCACACGTGGCACGCCGCGCACGGCGAACAATTTGCTGCGCTGGGTGCGCGATTATGTGCAGGTGAAAGCCGAAGGGAAAATTACCGCGGAACTGGCCGATCGCGCTCTGACTATGCTCGAGATCGATCGCGACGGGTTCGATCAATGGGACAAGCGCATCATTGAAACGTTGATTCACAAATTTAATGGCGGCCCTGTCGGTTTGAATTCGCTCGCGGTCGCAGTCGGCGAAGAAGCCGGCACGCTCGAAGAAGTGAATGAGCCTTATTTGATCATGGAAGGCTACATCAAGCGCACCCCGCAAGGTCGCGTTGCGACGGCGAACGCGTATCGTAAGCTCGGGCTCAAACCGCCGGCCGGTGCCCAAGCAGAGCTGCTGTAGAGGCGGCGGAGCAACCTGCCTTGGGTAGCACAGCCGTCTCGGGTGTTGGCTTCGGCGTCTTGCCGAAACATTCTTTCTAGACCTCGCACGCTTAGAAAAAGTTCGCGATCGTGAGGACGCAATCGCCCGCATGCTAGGCGCATGCACTCCCCAGGACACATGCGACGATCCAAAAGCGCTTCAACCATCTCAATTCGTGTAAATCTGTTTACCTGCGGCTGAAATTTCTCTGCGTCCTCTGCGCCTCCGTGATTACACTATCGGATTCATGGAATTAACGAGCGATTTCTTCCAGCAGGCTTCAAAGGTTCTTACAGTCACGGAGTTGACTCGCTCAATTCGTAACACGCTCGAGGTGAAATTCGGCGCGGTTTGGGTGCAGGGCGAAATCTCGAATTACAAGCTACATCCCTCGGGCCACCAATATTTCACGCTCAAAGATGCCCGGGCGCAGATTGCCTGCGTGATTTTTCGCAACGCCATGCCGCCATTGCGCATTCCCCTCGCTGACGGCGCACAGGTACAGGTTTACGGCACCGTCACGGTTTTCGAAGCACGCGGACAGTATCAACTCAACGTGCAGATTCTCCAGCCGCGCGGAGTCGGCCTGCTCCAAGCAAAATTCGAAGCGCTCAAGCGAAAGCTTCAGGCAGAAGGATTGTTCGCGCCGGAACGCAAACGGCCGTTGCCAAAATTTCCGCGGCAAATCGGAATCGTGACTTCGCCAACCGGCGCAGCCATTCGCGATATTCTTAACGTTTTAAAACGGCGCGCGCCGTGGCTGCAAATCTTGATCAACCCGGTGCGCGTGCAGGGAACCGGCGCGGCCCAAGAGATCGCCGTCGCGATTCGCGAGCTAGCCACGCCAAACGAAGCCTGGCGTCCTCTCGATCTCATCGTAGTCACGCGCGGCGGCGGGAGCATCGAAGATTTATGGGAATTCAACGAAGAAATTGTTGCGCGCACCATTGCCGATGTTAATGTGCCGATCGTCTCTGCAGTAGGACATGAAATCGATTTCACGATTTGCGATTTCGTGGCCGATTTGCGCGCCGCGACTCCGAGCGCGGCAGCGGAACTCATTGTCCCGGACGTTGCCGATCTTCGTCGGAACCTGGATAACTGCGCGCGTGCAGTCGGACGCGAGTTGTTCAACCGGGTGCGCGACGCGCAACAGCGGCTCGATCACGCCCGCGAAATTTTGCAGCGTTGCCTTGCGCATAAGCTTGACGGTCACAAGCGTGCCCTCCTCCGCATCACTGCTGCCTTACAGGCGCGCAGTCCAGCACGTGAACTTATGATGCGCCGCAACCTGTTTGTCGATTTACATCGACGATTAATTGCATGTCCGGGACGATCACTCGAAAACGCGAGACACCGTTTTCAGCGGACAGAAGGACTTCTGCGAGTGCTCGGGCCGGACGCGACGTTGCGTCGCGGTTACAGCATCACGATGAACGAGAGCGGAAAAATCATCGGCACCATCGCACTAGTCCGGCCAAAAATGAAGATTCGCACCCGAGTGAGCGACGGCGAATTCGGCTCGGAAGTTCTGTAGCGGCAACCGCCCGCTCGCCAAGCTTTTCGGAGTGTCGGTTGCGGGAGTGGCCCAGAGATTTTTTCCGAAAATTTGGCTTCACGGCAGATGACGTGCTGCGCAGCATCCGACTTCCCTTTTGTGACCTCTGCTTATCTGCCTTGTTCCGCGGTCCGCGGTGAGCAAAGACTATTTCAATGAGAAACCTCACATTAATGGTCGCGCCGGTCGTGGCGATGGCTGCGATGTTTGCAGCGACATCCGGAGTTTCATCAGCGAATCCCAGGTCGCTGAGCGGCGTGGTTCAAACAGGCGGCACAACTTCCAGCCAACCGCTGCCTAATGTTCACGTCACTTTGTTGGAGGCGACAAGCGCACTCCCCGCACCCTGGGGCAGGCGACGACAGACGCTGCGGGTCGGTTCACGATTCCCTACAGGAAGGCGAGCTCATCGAGCATCTTCTTTGTCAAAGCAGATATTGGTGAAGGCGTGGAGTTCGTCACTGTCCTTGGCTCGAACCTGCCCGCATCGGTCACGATTAACGAGTTGACCACCGTGGCCGCGAGCTATTCGATGGCCCAGTTCTACAGGACCGGCGTGATCTCGACCAATTCGTTTGGCCTCCAGATCGCCGCCGGGATGAACGACAAAAAATATCCTTGACACTGGTGTTTAGAAAGATCTAACCACGGAAACGAACAATCCATCACAGGAGGAGATTCACACAATGAAACGACGAGAATTTATTAAGAGCGTTGGGCTGACCGGAGCCGCATTGGCCGGTGGTGCGAGCATGTCGCCTACCGTATTGAGCAGGCAAGTATCGGCGGCGCCCAAGCCAAATGCGCCCAAGCCAAATGGGCGACCCAATATTTTGGTGATCATGGTCGATCAGCTGCGAACTCCTCAGCCGCCTTTTGACCAAGCGCTCATGGATCAGGCTGCGCCGAACCTCGCGTGCCTCCGGCAGCAATCCGTTAGCTTCGCTTCCCACTACGCGGCGGCCACGGCGTGTTCGCCCTCGCGCTCATGCCTGCTCACCGGCCTCTACACCCACCAGACCGGCATGTTTCTAACTAATGCGGCGGGCCTTCCCGGTGAATTACCGACACCCGATCTGAATCCTGGCTTCCCAACATGGGGCTCGATACTGAGCAGCCCGCAGTTTGGGTACAACACTTTCTGGTGGGGCAAATGGCATCTTTCTGCAGACGACCAGACGAACCAGGACTATATTACTAGATACGGCTTTACGGGCGGATTGCCCTGCCCTTCACCAAACGGCGGGCCAGGACAGGGGCTGGGCGTGGATCCGCAAACTACCACTGTATTCAAGAACTGGTTCAGTACTGCCGCCCAGTTCGAACCATGGTGCACGACGGTCAGCCTGGTCAACCCGCACGATGTTCAATGGTTTCCCAAGTATTCGATGGAAGCGCCTGGCGAGCTTGCCCCCGCCGCGATCCCCGAATTCCATGCCGGGCTGACAGCGAACTTCGAGCGGTGGCCGGAGGCTCTGTTTACCCAGAACAAACCCACGACCCAGTTCGCCTGGACGGTGCTCACGGACACCACATTTGGATTGATGCCGTTTCGCGGCCCGGGGTTCCGAAACCTCTGGTTCCAACTTCTCGACCTCTATTATCTCGTCACCAGCAACTACCCGGGGACCGATTCATTTGGTTTCGTTGACCTCCAGGTCAAGGCAATCCTTGACGCGCTGAACGAGGTGTGCGTCGAAACGCCTACGACCAGCAACACAATCGTGATCTTTGTCTCGGACCACGGTGAGTACGGGGGCGCTCATGGCTTGCGCGGCAAGGCATTCGCAGTTTATGAGGAGTCCACTCGCGTGCCGCTCTACGTGTATGATCCTACCGGCACTTTCGTCCCTCCCGACCAGAAGGGCACCGAGCGAACGCAGCTGACCTCGCATGTGGACCTTGTCCCATTGCTGATGACGTTAGCCAGTGGAAACAACGACTGGAGAAGTATGCCGCAGTATGCGCATCTGGCCGGCCGCGCCGATCTCGCCGCCATGCTCAGCGACCCCAGCGCACCTGGCCGGTCATACATTCTTCATACCAGCGACGAGGACATTCCGGAAGAGGCGCGCAAAATTGGCATCCCGTATCGCGATGCCTTGATCACCAACATTCCGGTTCCGCCAGGATTCCCGCCACCATCTCCACATGTGATCGGTTACCGCACCCCTAACGCAAAGATAGGAGTCTACAGCAACTTTGCCCCTGGTACCATCGACATCGAGACCGAGGGACAGCAGACAGAAATGTACGACTACGACAATTTCGGCATCGGAGAAGTGACCAACAACGCGCCAGGCGGCCCGGCGCCAGAGCCGGAGCTCTTCGACAGCCTGTACGACGCCTTGTTCGATCCGACTACCGGCGCGATCGCTACCGAGTTACGTAAGCCCCTGCCGCCTTTCCTGAAACACGTGCAGGACCAGGCGATCGCTGACTACGTCGCTTTCGAGGCGAGCGTTCAGAGCTAGCCCGTCAGATACACAATTTCAGGTCGCGTCTTGCATCCTGCCGATGGAATTGAGCCGCAGAACTTTTCGGCGTCTAAAACCACGCGCGCTGCGCGGCGAGTCTGGGTAGCGCACGCGTCTCGCGTGCTGGTTTCGGCGTCCCGGCGAAACAATGTTTTTCTTGAGTCAATCCAACTAACTCTATAGACAACAATGAACAAAATCTCGATGAGAAATTACGCCGCCACGATTACGCGTGTGCTGCTGGCAGGAGCGGCGATCTTCCTGACTGCGCATGGACTTTCATCAGCAAATCCCAGATCGCTGAGCGGCATAGTTCAAACAGGCGGCACAAGCTCCAGCCAAGCGCTGCCTAACGTTCACGTCAGCTTGTTCGAAGCGACAACGGGACAGCCTACAATGCTGGGCCAGGCGACTACAGATGCTTCGGGTCAATTTAGCATTCGTTACACGAGAGGCACCTCACACAGTATCTTCTTTGTGACAGCAGATGTTGGCCACGGTGTGGAGTTCGTCAGTATCCTTGGCCCGAAGCTCCCGTCATCGGTCACCCTTAACGAGCTGACCACGGTCGCCGCCAGTTATTCGATGGCTCAATTCCTCAGGAGCAGCGTGATCTCGGGCAACTCATTTGGCCTCCAGCTCGCCGCGGGGATGAACGACAACATCGTTGTGGCCGCGACTGGACAATCGTCGGCCGTGCTGTTGAGCTCGCCGAATGCCGACCAGACGAATTCCCTGCGATCCACGCGATCGCTCGCCAATTTGCTGGCAGCGTGCGTACAGGATCCGACCGTCACAGCGACTCTGTTCGCTCTGACCACGCCAGCGGGCGGTTCTCCTCCGAGCAATACCGCGCAGTCCCTTGCAAACCTTGCTCGTGATCCCGGCCAGAACGTGGATGGGATCTACGCCTTGACGTTGCTGAGCGACTTGTATGCGCCGCCGCTCCTTACTATGCCTGATGCTTGGACGGTGACGGTGAAGATCAACGATTCCGGTAACGACGAGCCTGATTTTCTGATTAGCGGCCCCGGAAATCTCGCGTTCGACCAACGAGGATACGCGTGGGTCACGAACAACACAACGCAAGGCTCACCAAACTCGTGTACCTTCAACTTGGTATTTAAACCCAATGGCCAGCCGGCTGATGATAGCAACGGCACGCCTCGGTCGCCCCTCACGGGTGGCGGCATTCTCGGCGCCGGTTTCGGGGTCACAGTCGCTCCCCA
>QHNJ01000147.1 GCA_003218395.1 Verrucomicrobiota bacterium | reverse complement strand
TCCAAACAGAATGTATATGTGATGGAAGGCGACCGATGTTTGATGGCTGCCGCTATTTCAGTTGGCATCCCGGGCAAGCCAACCCCAAAAGGAAATTTCACGATTTACGCAAAACAGGAACAGAAACGCTCCGGTTCGTATGGGTTTAGCGTGCAGGGCAATCGCATTGTCCCTTCGACCGGGGGCGGGGCCGGACGCTATGTCGGTTATCCGATGGGATATTGGTGTGAATTCGCGCCAGCATATGGGTTTCACCAAGGCTTTGTGCATCCGTACCCGCGTACGCATGGATGTATCCGGTTGCATGGCGAAGCTGCGCCAAAGTTTTACGCGCTGGTGAAAATCGGGACCCCTGTGAACATCGCCAATTCGCAGCCGGAAGATGCGACGCTCGGGCCTAAAGTGCAGCGCGTGGATGATTCCAAAACGCCGGATCCGAGCCCCAGCCTGATGATTACGTCGGCGGCTTTCGAGAAACCGAGCGGGCCACTTCTCCAGTAAGCCTAATTTTGCGGGCGCTGCGCTCGCTTTAATTATGAGCACGAATCTTATTTCCAGCGGCACAACGGCGCGCGAGAAAGTGAATCTGCGCACACCGGACGTGATGGCCGCGGTGCAGCAACAAGTCGAGTCGCACTATTGTAGCGACATTGTCGAGAAGGTGCGCCGCGCGGGTGGGATCATTTCCGTGGGTGATACGACGGTGCGCTTGGCGAAACAATTTGGCTTTTGTTACGGTGTCGAGCGCGCGATTGATCTCGCTTATGCTGCCCGCAAAGTTTTCCGGGATCGCCGGCTCTTTATTGTCGGCGAAATCATTCATAACCCAGAGGTCAATCATCAGATCGCTTCGTTAGGTATCAGGAACCTTACCGGCAAGAACAAGCAGGCGGATATTTCCGATCTCGGTCCGGAAGACGTGGTGATCGTGCCGGCGTTCGGAACGGAACTGGCGATCCAACAGCAGATCAAGGATCGCGGCTGCCAGATCGTCGATACGACCTGCGGCGATGTGATGAGCGTCTGGAAACGGGTCCGTAAATATGCAAGCGAATCAGCTACTTCCATCATTCACGGCAAGGCCGAACACGAAGAGACGAAGGCAACTAGTTCGCGCGCGCTTGGCGATGGCAAAGGACATTACCTCGTCGTTCTGACGCTCGCGGACACCGATTACGTTTGCGATTACATCCGGCAGGGCGGCGACAAGCAGACGTTCCTTGAAAGATTCAAGGGGGCGCATTCGCCTGGGTTCGATCCAGACGTGCATCTGCAAACCGTCGGCGTAGCGAATCAAACAACCATGCTGCGCGGGGAAACGGAGGAAGTGCAGCGGCGAATTCAACGGGCCGTTATCGATCGAGATGGGCCTGAACTGGCGGAGAAGAACTTTCGATTCTTCGACACCATCTGCGGCGCGACGCAAGAACGACAGGATGCGTTGCGCGAGTTGCTCAACGTCGAAATGGATCTTTTGCTTGTCGTCGGCGGTTACAACAGCTCGAACACATCGCATCTCGCTGAGATGGGTGAGGAAAAGCTGCCGACTTATTTTGTACTCAATGCCTCCCGGTTGGTTTCCGCCACGGAGATCAAGCACTACAATTTGCACGAGAAACGCGAAGTCGTTTCACACTTTTGGTTACCGAACGGGCCGGCTGTCATTGGCATCACCGCTGGCGCATCCTGTCCGAACAATTTGATCGAGGAGACATTGATCCGCCTTTTTGAATTGCGCGGGATCTCGCGCCAGCAACTGGAACTCGCAGCCTAATTCAATCCCGCAGGGATGTTAGAAAATTAGCCGGTGGTGCAAGCCACCGATGTAAGTATCGTCACGAAACCGCCGGCCCCGGCAGGGGCGTTGGATTAAATGTAACGTTCGTCGAATTCTACACCGCTGCGGCGCAGCAGTTGCAGATACTCCTCGCGAAACGTGCGCGTCCGATGATGCGCCGCTTGTTGCTCAATGATAACGGCGAACCGCTTGGCATTGGGAAGCGCTGACCGTAAACGCGTCGTAACCTTCCTGCGATGCAAGATCACGGACGCCAATCTCATCGTGCGTCCAACCGGACGAAACGGCCTTCAACTCGCGAAGCACATCAGCAAGGCGGTGCGTCGCGCGAAGGCCGATGAGCAAATGCACGTGATCAGAGACACCACTGACGCTCTCGGCAATTCCATCCGCCGTGCGGATGATGCCACCGAGATAGGCGTGCAATGTGCCGCGCCATGGTAGTTGGATCATAGGCTCGTGATTTTTCGTTCCGAAAACGATGTGATGGAATATGTGGTGTTTGCCGTCGCTTCTGCCGGCGCTTGGTGTGTGTTTCATTACCATACGTCCGGTGGCTTGCGCCACCGGCTAATTTCCCAGCGACCCTTCAGGTCTGCTCACCTGCGTTTTTCTGCATAGACCGCCGCTACAGGCGCGACATGCGAAATAATTTTGTATGCGCGCAATCTGGAAAGGCAGTATCAGCTTCGGGCTGGTTAATATTCCCATCGCGCTTTATCCCGCTACACGGCGCGAGGAACTCAAGTTTCGTCTGCTGCGCAAAAGCGATTTGAGTCCCGTAAATTACAAGCGTGTTGCCGAAAAGGACGGCAAAGAAGTTCCCTGGGACCAGATCGTGAAGGGCTACGAATACGAAAAAGGGAAATACGTCGTGCTGAAAGATGAAGATTTTGAGCGCGTCGATTTGGAAGCAACACAGACCGTCGATATTCAGGACTTCGTCCATGTCGATGAAATTGATCCCATGTTTTTTTATAAGCCCTACTATTTGGAACCTCAAAAGGGTGGAGAAAAAGCCTACGCGCTTTTGCGCGATGCTCTGGAAGACAGCAACAAGGTCGGCATCGCCAAGGTTGTAATCAAGACGCGCCAATATCTCGCCGGCGTAAAACCGGAAGACGGCGCGCTTGTTCTCGAGTTAATGCATTTTGCCGATGAGCTTGCAGACACTGAGAAATTGCATGTCCCAAAAAAGATGGAGGTCGGAAAACGCGAAATGAACATGGCCAAATCACTCATCGACAGCATGAGCTCGAAGTGGGAGCCCGAAAAATATCGTGACGATTATCGGGAGGCGTTGATGGAAGTGATTGAAGAAAAGGTAGAGGCTGGCGGAAAAGAGATTGAAGAGAAACCCAGAAAAGCACCCAAGCCAACCAAAGTGATCGATCTGGTTTCCGTATTGCAGAAAAGCTTGGAGCAAACCGGCGCGAAGAAAAAGACGACAGCCAAATCGCGCAGGAAGCAGAAGCAACCTGCCAAGAAAGCGGCGTGAAGGAGAAAGAACCAGATCTCACCACAGCGCTTGACGCTTTTATTAAGACGTTCAGTTATCCGGCCGATCAGGGGCTTTTGGTCAGGAATCTGCCTCAGCACTCAGTTCATGCGCGTGCAGACCGTGGAAATACGGCGGCGTATTTTGTTTTCCCCGATATCAAGAATCTCGAGGCTCATATAAGCGAGATACCACCAGGAGGCGCGACGCCCACTCATCGCCACACATGCGAGGCATTTTTCTATGTGATTTTAGGCGACGGCTACTCCGAGGTACGCGCGAGCGATAACACAGAGAAGCGCATCGATTGGCAGGCAGGCGATTTGTTCTGCACGCCAATCCACACATGGCATCGGCACGTGAACCGTGATCGCTCGCGGCCTGCTCGTTATCTCGAAATCACCACGATCCCGCTTATGAAATCATTGGGCGATTGGCGGATCGAAGCTGGTTAGCGATTTAACCATCCAACCGGTTTGACGATTTAACGTGGCGAGGCCGTTCCTCATTTTCTTGACAGATCAGATCGAGATCGTTCAGCCTGAACGGCCATGAACTCTCTCAATCGATTTACGGATCCGGCCTATTGTCTGATGCGACTGATCTTCGGCTTGAATTTTGCCAGTCACGGTGGCCAGTTACTCTTCGGCATGTTTGGCGGGATGCCCGGTTCAAATAGCCCGCTTCTTCAACTTTGTGGCTGGATTTGCCTGGTGGGCGGATTTCTGATTGCGTTCGGTCTGCTTACGCGTCTGGCCGCTTTCGTATCCAGTGGGACGATGGCCGTAGCCTATTTTATGGTTCACGCGCCGCACAACTTTTTCCCCATCGCCAACCAGGGCGAGCGCGCTGTCTTTTATTCGTGGGTTTTCCTGTTTATTTTCTTTTACGGCCCGGGACGCTGGAGCATCGACGCGATGATCGGCAAAGGAAAAGCTGCCCCACCTGCGAGTGCAACGTAGCTAAGATCGACATCTTCGTTGGCAATGGCCTGGCTCAATCGTTACGCGGATGCGATTTACTGCATCGTGCGTCTAACAATTGGGCTGATGTTCGCCTGTCATGGCGGACAAAAAATTTTCGGGTTCCCACCGAGCGAACGTGGCCTCGCTACCAATCCGACCGGGCTAACCGCAGGATGGATTGAACTGAGTTGCGGTTTTTTAATTGGCTTTGGCTTGTTAACGCGCCTCGCGGCATTTATCGCCAGCGGTGAAATGGCTGTCGCATACTTCCTGACTTCGTTTTCTGGCAAAGTGATCGGCCATGCGCCGACTGCGTTGGAGCGGTTTCTCCCGATTCTTAACAAAGGTGAGCTGCCAGTCTTGTTTTGCTTCATTTTCTTCTTCACAGTTTTTTATGGTCCCGGTCGCTGGAGCATTGATGCGTTGATGGGCAAAAGATCGACATCTCTGTCATGAAATGCGTCATCTGTGCGCTCGTTTTTATTTTTGTCGCGCAATCGCTGCTTGCTCAAGAGTTCAAGGATTTTGGGAGGGAACGTTTAAACAGTTCCCCGCGCCATGGCGAGTGGGTCGATATCAAATCGGGCGAACGCACAATTAAGGCGTTTGTTGTTTATCCGGAGCGTAAAGACAAAGCGCCGGCGGTGCTGGTCATTCAGGAAATTTTTGGGCTGACCGATTGGGTTCGCAGCATGTGTGATGAGCTGGCTGAGAATGGCGTCATCGCGATTGCGCCCGACTTTCTCAATGGCCAAAAGTTTGAAGATGCCGATGGAGCGCGCAAAGCGATGATGGCGGTGACGCAAGCACAGGTCGAAACGGTTCTCGACGCGATGAACTCGAAATTGAAAGCGGCTTATTCATTTTACGGCGCGCCGCCAGAGTTGCCGGAGCAAGTCGCGAACATTTCGTGTCCGGTTTACGGTTTCTATGGCGAGAATGATGAGCGGGTAAACGCCGATATTCCCAAAGCGGAAGAGTTAATGAAAGTAGCTGGCAAAAAATATGAGCCGGTGATCTACAAAGGCGCCGGTCACGGCTTTATGCGTTCGGGTGAGCCGAGCAACCCAAATTTTCGCGAAGGCGACAAAAAAGCGCGTGACGAGGCCTGGGCGCGCTGGAAAAAACTGCTCACCGAGCTGTGAAAATTGGTAGGGACAGCGCGCTGCGCTGTCCGCGGACGTCGCAGCGCGAACGTCCCTACCGCAATGAAGCTGCCAACACGTCGACGATTACCACATCGCGTACCGCTGTGGGTCGATCCGAGTAAAGCGCACTATTTCATTACAATCTCGTGCAAACAACGCGGACAGAATCAACTCGCACGTCCCGCGGTCGCGCACCGCATTTTCGAAACCGCCAGATATAGGAAACGCGCAGCGAATTTGGTACGCACGTCTCGTAATGCTGATGACAGACCACGTGCACCTCCTGCTCTCGTTTCCAGAAACTGAAAAGCGAATTCAGTGAACCGCATCAGGCGCTCGGTTCATCTTTCGGTGTGCTCCATTGCCTTCTCCAAAAAATTGGCTACCGCGACGGTGTCGAAATAGAACATTTGTGCACGTGCGAGCTTTCCTTCGCGGACTTGATAAAGGCCTAACACGTCGCCATCAAAGCGATCTCCTGAGCGACTCAGTCCGCGTTGTCTCCAAAGGACTACAACCTCATCTTCGTTCGCAGCTACAACACGTGGATCCATTCGCCGCTCCTGCTCAGTCGGCTGTAGCGGGTTCCATGTTTCGGTCCAAGTTCTGCTCTTGCCCGTGCCGTACGGCAGAGACGGCGGCCAGTGAATTTCGAAATCCGGATGCAGAAGCTCGGAGAATCGTTGATCGTTTCGCTGCTCAATCGCGCTAAAGACACTAAGGAGCAGCTTTCTGTTTTCCTCGATCCTCATAGCTCGCGACGTCGACTATTTCACACCTTCTAACTCATCAGCGAGGGCGCCTGCATCATAAACTTTGCGCAATGCCTCAGTTATGGCGGCGGAATCGACCGAGACCGCGCGCGCTTGTTTGTCCGTGAAAATACAGTCGAGCACGAGTGACTGAATGTTGCCGTCGAAAATGATGCCGACAAATTCATTGGCTTTGTTTACCACTGGACTGCCGCTGTTCCCGCCAATGATGTCGGCGTCGGAAACGAAATTGAATTTTGTCGAGAGATTGAGGTTGGACTTCTTATCGATCCAACGTTGGGGAAGGTCGAACGGCGGCTTGTTGTCGTGCTCGGCGGAGCGCTGATATAAACCGGCGAAGTCGGTGAATGCAGGGACCTGTTTTCCGTCCTGCTCATATCCTCGCACCGTTCCATAGGACAAACGCAACGTGAAAGTCGCATCTGGATAACTGCCTGTGCCTTCAATGGTAAAACGCGCTTTCGCGATTTCTGAATACGCTTGCTTCTTGATTTCTTCCTGTGCGTCGTGAATCTTTCGGGCATCTCTCGCCGGCGTGTCGACAAGGCGAGCGAGATCGATCATCGGATCATGCGCAGCTTGTAGTGCGGCGGCGCCCTTCGTGTAGAGATTTTTCCGAACGGCAACATCTTTCAGCTTTGTCCCCGTCACCAAGTTGACCGCACGCGCATGTGGCGACTTTCCGGCCAGCACCTTCTGCACGAGCGGATCGTTCGCCCCAAATTGCGACGCAAAATCGGTAAGCGAGTCCGTCAGGCGCAATGTTTCGTAATCGTCGTAAACCGGCTCGGTCGAGAAAAGCTCCAGCTCGAGAGATTCCTTTGCGCTGTCGCGAAATTCGGGAATCCGTTCGCCATTCGGCTTGGCGCGTTCGTCGATCACGCGCGTCAGCAACCGCGCGTATTTAAATAGATTTCCGGAGAACGCTCGGGGCCCACGATAACCAACGCTGATCGGCCGCTCCTGTTCGAGGTAGTTGTACATCGGCGCATTTTTGGCAACCTCGGCCTGCGCATTTTTGATTCGATCGAAGGCGGCGCCTGTTGAACCTAGCTTGGGATCATTCGTGACCGCGTCGCGCAGTTTTTGTTCACGCGCTCGGAGCAATAACCAAGTCTCCGGGTCGAGCAGGCCGGCGAGGTAGCCGTTGTACCGTTTCCGGTTGTTTTGGTCGCCGAAAAGATCGTCGCGCGCTCTTCTCGCGTTTTCGAATGAGCGCGCGCCGTAAGCTAGCTCCAGCACTTCGCGCCGGTTAAACATCCGCAAGAGATAAGGCAGAAACCGGTCGCGCGTGCCGGCCAGTTCATCCAACGTGAGTTGCCGATCTGTTTTTCCCGGGCTGCCGCTCACGAATGTCAGCTCGCCGTCGCTCGTTCCGCGCGAATTCCACTTTAGGAAATCGTCGACCTTGCCCGGCTGACCATTTTCGTAAACGCGGAAGATGCAGATATCGAGATCGAAGCGCGGATATTCGAAATTATCTGGGTCGCCGCCGTAAAAGGCCATTTGCTGTTCCGGCGCGAAAACGATTCGCACATCATCATAGCGTTTGTAACGATAAAGATGATACGCCCCGCCTTGATAAAGCGTCACTACGTCGGAACGTAGCCCGGTTTTTTCTTTGCTCTCCTTCTCAATCAGCGCAATCGCGTTGCCGCGTGCAGCCGAAGCCTGATCGGGGGTCATCCCGGACTTCACCGCGGCACTTACTCGAGCGGTAACGTCTTCGGTAGAGATGAGCACGTTGAGCTCGAGATCGGCACACTTGATTTCCTCCGTGTTGGTTTTCGCGTAAAAGCCATCTTTCAAATAGTTGTGCTGCTCGCTCGAAGCTTTTTGCAGCGCATCCGCGCCCACGTGATGATTGGTAATGCAGAGCCCGGTCGCGGAAACGAATGAGCCGCTGCCGCCGGAATTGAAACGGACACTCGCTTTTTGCAGATGCTCGAGCCATCGTTGCGTCGGCTCGAACTTGTATTTTTCTTTCAGCTGCTCGAGCGGTGGCGCACTGAAAAGCCACATCCCTTCATCGGCACGCGCGGATGGATTAAATGCGACGGCGAGAACGAAAAGCGAAACAGCAAGAAACGTACGAAATACCTTGAGCATGCGCGCATCATAGAGCGCAGTCGCAAAGGCAACAAGTTTGTAGGGGGAAGCTGTCAGCTCGTATGCATTTAGCGCCAAGGGCGCAGTATTAACGCAAGCCTGGGGCAGCGCCCCAGGATTCGTGGAGCCTCAAAGTGCCAGCGCTGAAAGCGCGATTCACTTCGAGGCGCGTTCGATGCATGATTTGCGTCATGCCCCAATCACTCAGTCAGTAAGGTTATCCTTCACCTCGTCTTTAGCACGAAAGATCGCGAGCCTTGGCTCGATTCAAACGTGCGGCCGCCCGTGCATGCTTATCTGGCAGCAATCTGTCGGGACCTCGGCGCCGAATTCGTGCGCATCGGTGGTGTTGCGGATCACGTCCACATTGTCACAACGTTGCCGCGAACTCTTTCCCAAGCTGATTTTATCAGCAGATAAAGAAAGCGTCCTCGAAATGGATCAAAAGACTTGACGCTCGCTATCGCGGCTTTTTCTGGCAGCGCGGATATGGCGCGTTTTCGGTGAGCCTCAGTCAGCTTGAGGCCGTACTGCAATACGTTGAGGCACAACAAGAGCACCATCGCAACCGCACGTTTCAGGAGGAATATCGCGAGTTGCTACACAGGCACGCCGTTGATTCCGATGAGCGATATGTGTGGGATTGAGAACCAAGCACTTGGATTGAGTCGCGCTTTCAGCGCTTGTTGGTGGTTAATCGAATCCCTGCGGCGATGCCCCAGGCTAAAGCTGACATACCGCCTTTGGCGCTAAACACGGCCGTTAGCTTCCGCTACAGCGTTCCCCATGTAAGTTCCAGCGATGTTTCGGACCAAGCGGCGAAAAATAGAGCGACTCGATTTCATCCTTGCGGGGGCGCAAAAATCGGGGACAACAGCGCTGCATTATTTTCTCGAGAAACATCCGAACATCGCCATGGGCGACCAGCAGGAGATGCATTTTTTCGATGACGAAGAAATTTTCTCTGGCTCCGTCGATTACGAATTGCTCCACGAACACTTCCCGCCAGTGACTCCGTCAACGATCGCCGGCGAATGCACACCGATTTACATTTATTGGAAACCAACCATCGAACGGATCTGGAAATACAATCCTAAAATCAAGTTGCTCATCATCCTGCGAAATCCAATCGATCGCGCGTTTGCGCATTGGAACATGCAACGCTTCAGAAGGCGCGAACCGCTCGATTTCCTGGAGGCGGTGAAAGAAGAAAAGAAGCGTGCAAAAGAAGTGGAGCCGCTGCAATCCCGACGATATTCCTATGTCGATCGCGGGTTTTACGCCGAGCAACTCGAACGGGTCTTCAAATTCTTTCCGCGAGAGCAGACCAAGATCGTCAAGTTCGACGAATTTCGGGATAAGAAACCTGAAACGTTGGATTCCATCTTTCGCTTTTTGAATGTGAACCCCGTCTTTTCATCGCGCGACAAAGACAGGAACATTATTCCTTACGAGCGCGAAATGACAGTCGAAGAAAGAAAACATCTTTATAAAATCTTTGCGGATGCCATCGCAAAGCTGGAGCAAATGCTCGGCTGGGATTGCTCCGATTGGAATTATGAATCCATTGCAATCGGGAAACCAAGACCTCTGGAATAACCACAGAGGCGATCAGTGAAGCAATTGTGTAGCGGCGCGTGTCTCACGCTCGATCTCTAAAATTTTGCGGTTGAGACAGCCACCTCTACACGATTTTGCAATTAGCGATCACGCTTTAGCGCGTGGATTCTTTCTGCTTGACAAGCTGGCGCCATTTTTTCAAAACTCAGCGTTGCTAAACGGATCTGAATCAGGCGAAGGACATTTTCCCGGTGGGTTCTTCGCCCTTTCCGGACCCGGACGCCGCAGCGCGGCGTCCCTACCATTTAGATTTGTTGAATTTCGGACGCTGAGTCGGATCGGCTGCGAGCAGCGCCTTCCAACGGCGAATTCGCGCGCCTTGCGATAGGAAACAAGCGCGTAGTTCCTTCGTAAAAAATGAAGAGCCGTCGGGTCGCCGATTAAATTCCAGAAGGAGGCGTCCATGTAGATTGAGAAATCGCGTTCGGATATCGTTGATGAAAAATTCCCAATCGGCAGGTGTCCATTCGAGCCATTCTCCGTTTTCTGTACGTGATATCCGGTGAAAACAGACGCGATGGGCAGTCACGAGATCAAATTTCTTTCCGAGCTCAGGCAAGGGCGTTTGCGGATTGATTCGGGCGATCGCGCGGCGAACATCGAAGAACTGAGTTGTGCCGCGGAAGAAAGGTTCGTCGTCTGGGTCGAGGCCGAGTCCCTCGTGGCCGAAGAGCCGACAGAGGTAGAGAAAATAGCCCGGCCCGCAGCCAAGATCGAGAATATTCAGTGGCGCGCAGCGGTCGAGCCAAAGATCCTGGATGCGCTTAACATTGACGCCGATCCAGTAGTCTGCGTCTTCGTACGCGTTGATCTTTCGCGCGTTGGGCCGGTAGGGATACCGCTCCCGCAACCTTTCTAATTCCGCCCGATCAATCGTGGCAAGAAGCCGCTGAGAACTTACCGGATGCGTCCAGCGACAGACGTGTTCCCAAAGGCTTTCCACCGTATCGAAAGAAAAGAGCTTTTGGACCTTGCGCGAAAGTTGCACCCCGAAACGATGCAGCGAAGTGCACGACAGACAAGGTCGGAACCGCGATATGCCTTTGCTATCCGCCGAATACACGATCCATGTCAGAGTGGGAACTGATCACTTACGTGTTTCCAAGATGGAGAAACTCGGCAACATGCAGGATATCCGGATGGCTGTGTGAAATTCCGAGCGCGCCTTCAGTCACATCCTTGAACGGGTCATTCCAGCCGCCGATTGCGACCGCGCGTAAAACGAGTGCGAGCCAGATGTAATTCAGTACGCGTAATCTTGTAGCCGGGGATCATCGACCGCGGCCAGCCGATATTGTGATTGCCTTCTCGAAGTTTTTCCCAACACACTGGTCGCCATGAACGAATCCGTTACTCAAATCAAAGATACGACGGGAAACCCCGCTCCGCTGGGGTTGCTAGGCTTTGGCATGACCACCGTATTGCTCAACCTGCACAATGCCGGTTTCTACGAACTCAATAGCATGATTCTGGCGATGGGGATTTGTTATGGGGGCGCTGCGCAAATTGTCGCCGGTATCATGGAATGGAGGAAAGGCAACACGTTTGCCACGACCGCGTTTCTTTCCTATGGATTGTTCTGGCTCTCATTGGTCGCGCTGGTTCTTCTGGCAAAATTAGGGTGGGGCGCGCCCTCGAATGACACGGCAATGGCCGCTTACCTGGCGATGTGGGGATTGTTCACCGTCGTGATGTTTATTGGCACTCTGCGGCTCAACCGTGCGTTGCAAGCCGTGTTTGGCACACTAACGATTTTGTTTTTCATGCTCGCAATTGGCGATTTCACCGGCGCGAGTGCGGGCTTTAAACATCTCACCGGCTATGAAGGAATCGTCTGCGGTTTTTCCGCGATTTATGCCGGGCTCGCGCAGGTGCTCAATGAGTTGTTCGGCAAAACTGTGCTCCCGCTCGGCCCAGTGAAAAAATAATCGGGTTTTCGATTTACTGTAGTGGCAGGCGTGTCGCCTGCGAAGGTAAGCGGTTGCAGCCGGCACGGCTGCCTCTACAAGCTCGACCGTCGACTATCTTTGCTTCAATAAACTCGCGGCAAGTTTCAACGCAGATTCGCTTTTACCGCCGAGCATACGCGCGATCTCTTCCTGGCGCGCTTTTCCGGTGACCTCATGCAAATTAGAAAACGTGCGGCCGCGCGAGACCTCCTTGGTTACAACAAAATGGGAAGAAGCCGCCGCAGCAACTTGCGGAAGATGAGTGATGCAAATCACCTGATGGTCGCGGCCCAATGTCTGCATCTTGGCGCCAACAGCGTGCGCAATTTCGCCTCCCACGTTCGTGTCGATTTCGTCGAAAACGAGTAATGGGATTGCATCGTGCGCCGCCAGCGCAGATTTAATTGCGAGCATGAGGCGCGAGATTTCACCGCTCGATGCGATGGCCCGAAGTGGTTTGAGCGGTTCCCCCGGGTTCGGCGAGAAAAGTAATTCCACAGCGTCGAATCCATTTGGGCGCGGTTCATCGAGCGCAGCGAGCTTTGCTTCGAATTCAGATTGGCGAAACCCGAGATCGCGCAAGTTGCGCCGGATCGTTTCGGAGAGTTTCGGTCCAGCCTTTACTCGCAGTTTGCGGAGCGCGGTTCCGGCCTGGTTCATTTGCGCGCGGACATTCTGGATTTCCTTTGCGAGCCGCTCCAACTCCGCGTCGCGCCCTTCAATTTCCCGCATCCGTTCCGCCGCCCGCTCGCCAAACGCTATCACTTCGGCAATTGAACCGCCATATTTGCGCTTCAACGTTTCGAAGAGCGAGACGCGCTGCTCGAGCGCGGCTAGCTGTTCAGGATCGAGATCGAGCTTTTCGGCATAAGTCGAAAGCGACCGCGCAATCTCGGAAAGCTCAACCACGCTTACAGCATGGGCGGAAGAAAATTGCGCGATTGAGTTGTCGATCTTTTCCAATTCGCGCAGGAAGCGCTGAGTCTCGGCGAGCTGAGACAGAACGGAATCGTCTGCTTCGGACAGTTTGTTTGCGACCGCGTTGGCCAGCTCGATCAGCCGTTTGCTGTTGTTGGCCAGTTTGTAGCGATTCTCAATTTCCTCTTCTTCTCCAGCGACCAGATTAGCCGCGGTTATTTCGTTAGTCTGGTGGCGAAGAAGATCGAGCTCCTGTTCGCGCGCCGTCTCTGCCGTGTTGAGCGCGGTATGCTCTGCAAGCAGCGTCTGTAATTGGCGGTAGTGCTTTCGATATTCGTCGAGTTGCTCCTCAGCACGCGCAAACGAATCGAGCAAGCTCAATTGCGTCTCGGGCGAGAGCAAAGATTGGTGATCGTGCGGTCCATGAAGATCAACAAGATCGTCTCCGAGATTTTTCAAGATCGATAAGGTAGTTGGCGAACCGTTGATAAACTGACGGGTGCCTGCACTTGACGAGAAACTTCGCTTAATAATGAGATCGTTTTCGGATGGATCGATTCCGGCCCCGACAAGCTGCGGATTGAGCTTTTTCAAATCACCGCCGGCAAACACTGCCTCCACCGTGCAAAGATCGGCGCCGGTGCGAATGAGCGATTTATCGGCGCGCTCGCCGAGCAAAAGTTGCAGCGCACCAATGATGATCGATTTGCCGGCGCCGGTTTCTCCGGTGACCGCGATGAATCCCGGCGCCATCTGCCACTCGAGTTCTTCCACAAGCGCGAGATTCTTTATTCGCAACAAGGTGAGGACGGCGGGCATTGGGGCGGTTGAGAGTTATTAGTTGAGAGCGGACAGTGACAGCTTGCCAACTCAACCTTCAACTCTCAAGTCAGCGCTTAAGCTCACGTTCCTCGGCACCGGAACGTCTCAAGGTGTGCCAATGATTGGTTGCGATTGCGATGTGTGTCGATCTCCAGATCCGCGCGATCAACGGCTGCGTTCTTCGATCTATATCGAAACGCCCGAGTGCTCTTTCGTGGTGGACACTGGGACCGATTTCCGGACCCAAGCGCTTCGCGAAAATATCCGCAAAGTCGATGCGGTCGTTTTCACGCACTCGCACACCGATCACATCATGGGCTTTGACGATCTGCGGCGATTTTCTCACGCACGTGGCTCAATGCCGGTTTATGCATCGCCTGAAACGATGCGGGATCTGGAGCGCGCGTTTCGGTTCGCGTTCAGCACCAGCAATCCGGTTCCATATTATCTGAAGCCCGAGCCGCACATTATTGATGACCCGTTTAAACTAGGCGAGACGTTGATAACTCCATTGGCGGTGCCGCATGGCGACTCGATCGTGAACGGCTATCTTTTCTCGCGCGCGAATCAAAAGCTTGTCGCGTACCTAAGCGATTGCAGCGCCGTACCGGATGCCATTGCCGACCTTATCTCTGGCGTGAAAGTCTTGATCATTGACGCGCTGCGGGAGAGACCGCATCCGACACATCTGAGCGTAGGTCAGGCTCTGGCAGTCGCCGCGCGTGTAAAGCCACGCGATACTTACTTCACCCACATCTGCCACGACCTTCCGCAATCCGCCGAGTCCCGGCTCCCTGCTTACACACACATCGCATATGACGGGCTGCAGCTCCGTTTATAATTAATTCGCCCAGCGGCTAGCTAGAGCGCAGGGTTAAACTTTATTGCGGTGCATGCCACATGCGGGTCTTGGAATCGTATTGGGAGACGGTGCCGACGCCCGTGCCGAACCACAAATAATATTCGAATGGCGAGTCGAAATCACGTTCGTAGTAAATAGGGCCGTTGACCTCACGAATCTCCAGATCCGAGAGAGAAACCGGACACTTACCGTGAGATGCGCGATAACTTTCTAGCTGGGCTGTAATCCGGCCGGCGCGAAGCCTCATGTTAAGCTCGTATCCCCACTGAGCGAACAGCAGGCCGAGAGGCAGCGCGATGATGATGGCGAAGACGATGAGAACGACTCGCAACGACTTGCGCTTCGAGATGTGGAATAGCCACCACAACACGGCGACAAGCGCTGCTGTAATGAGCGGCAATCGAATCACGGCTACCTCTAACGAGAATTCGGCCTCAAAATCTGCAATCAATTACCTGTCTGCCAAGCCGAAAAAGCGTCATCCGCGTAATCCGCGGTCAAAATCTCAACGAATAATTCCACGCTCGCTTTGTTCGATGAAGTCAATGATCTCGGTGATCTCTTCTTTCTGAGGTAATTCCTTGCGCATCGCTTCAACTGCCTGGCGGGTGTTGTATTTTGAACGGTAAATCAGGCGAAACGCTTCCTTGATTAGCTTTACACTTTCGGGCGGAAAATTCTTGCGTTCCAAGCCGACGAGGTTAATCCCGCGAATTTCCGCCGGATTGCCGTCGGCGATCATGAACGGCGGAACGTCTTGCACAATTTTCGAGCAGCCGCCGGTTATCGCGAACCGCCCGATCCGGCAAAACTGATGCACCGCTGTGAGTCCGCCCATCACGGCATGATTTCCCACTTGGACGTGACCGCCCAACGTGCCGTTATTGGAGAAAATGACGTTGTCTCCGACGCTGCAATCGTGCCCGATGTGACTGTAGGCCAGAAAATTTCCGCGATTACCAATCCGCGTTTTGCCTTCGCTCGTGGTACTGCGATGCGCCGTCACGAATTCGCGAAATGTGTTTCCGTCGCCAATTTCCAAATAAGTCGGTTCACCTCGATATTTTAAATCCTGCGTTTGCTGGCCGATGGAGCAGTAGGCATAAAACTTGTTTTTCGCGCCGGCCTTCATCGGCCCGCAGAGTGTGACGTGATGCTGCAGCCAGCAGTTTGGGCCAAGCACAACGTCCGCTCCGATTACGCAGTAGGGACCGACGATTGTTCCCGCACCGATTTCCGCTCCCGCATCAACAATCGCAGTCGGATGAATCTGCACGCCGCTCATTGCCGCGAACCCCTCACCCTAATCCTCTCCCCTTGGCGTAAGGGGCGAGGCGAAAAAAGCTTTGCGCTGCCGTCTGGGCGTTTGCACACCGCGTGCATTCTTTGACGCCTCGCCATTCGTAAGGGAGAGGGGATGGTGAGGGTTCCTTCCGCGTCATTTATCGAGAAACGTGAACATCAGTTCGCCTTCAGAGACGACGGCATCGTTAACGACGCAATGACATTTCGTTTTTGCCAGGCGATTGCCGCGCGCTCTTGTCAGTTCCGCGTGAATGAAAATCGTGTCCCCAGGGAAAACCGGTTTGCGAAATTTAACCTGGTCCGCACTCATGAAGTAGCCGACACGACTCGACGTCTTCGTTAATTTGAACAACAGAATGCTTGCCACCTGCGCCATCGCTTCCACTTGCATCACGCCCGGCATGACCGGATGACCGGGGAAATGCCCCTGAAAAAATGGTTCATTAATCGTGATCCGCCATCGCCGGTGGGCATCGCCCGCGGTACGGCAATCGCGCTCCTTCGCGTCTGCTCGCGTGCGAGCGCGCGAACCAGCTCCGCATTCGTGGCGTGGCCGGGTTTTACCGCCACCACATGACCACGAATGCGCCGCCCGACGAGCGCGAGATCGCCGATGATATCAAGGATTTTGTGCCGCACGAATTCGTCCGCGAAACGCAACGGTTCCTTGCTTAAGACCGCTTCGCCGCGCACGACAATCGCATTTTCGAGGCTCCCGCCCTTGATCAGATTTTTCTCCATCAGCGGCTGAACGTCCTCGTAGTAGACAAATGTCCGTGCCGGGGCGATTTCGCGCTCGAAAGCTGTGGGCGTAACTTCCATCGAGAGGAACTGCGTGAACCGATTATTTGGTCCCGCTTGTGTGCATGAAATGCGAAATTTCTCATCCGGCAGCAAAACAAGCAGCGCGCCGGTTTTAGATTCCACATGCATCGGTTCGCGCACGTCGAAGAACTTTCGCGGCTCTTCCTGAACGGTCACACCGGCTCTCTTGATGAGATCGACATAGAGCTGCGCGCTGCCGTCACCGATCGGCGGTTCGTTTGCGTCCATCTCCACAATGGCGTTGTCCACGTCCATCGCTGAAAGAGCGGCGAGCACGTGCTCGACCGTGTGCACGCGCACGGAGCCTTCGCCGATGGTCGTCGCGCGCTCAACAGTTTTGAGATTGTCGATCCTGGCGTCAATTGTCGGCTCGTCCTGCAGATCCTTGCGCTTGAACTTAATCCCGTAGCCGACAGGCGCCGGATGCAACTTCAGGGAAACTTTTTCCCCGGTGTGCAGTGCTGTGCCGCTAAGGCTGGCGGTTTTGCCAACGGTGTGTTGAAACTCGGGCGTCGAAGCCATGTATGACTAGCAATCGCTTGCGTTGTAGCGGTGCCTGTGTCAAGCACCGTTCTTTTAGTTCGGCAGCTGACAGAGCCGCCGCTACGTTTCATTTCAAGTCAAACTCTCCGCAATCAAAAGCCATCATCTGATCGACGTTGGAGACCCGGAATTGATGGACGGCCGCGCCCTCATCCTGCCAAACATCGACCGATTTTTCGCTTTTCTTTGTGATCAATGCGCGAATCAAATTTGGCGTCTCGCTCACGGTGAACAGCGGCAGGTCGTCAATTGTTTTCAAGTAGCTTCCGTCGTTATCGAATCCGATACCAAGATCGACAATAGACCTTCTATCGTTTCGCAGTGGATTTGGTATGAGTTTCACTTTGACGTTGGGAATCGCGTTATTTTCCATCGCCGGAAACGAAGCTTGGCCGAGGTCTTCGACCGTAAAATGGCCGACGAGATAACCGCGGGCGTGATATTTTCCAGCGGGTAAATTTGCGCCATCGTCATTCTTGCCATCCCATTGCGTTACCAGCGCGTCCGCGCCGATTGTGAAGTCGTTCAATTCAGCTTCGTGATGGAGAACGCGCACGAGCTTGCCATTA
>QHNJ01000180.1 GCA_003218395.1 Verrucomicrobiota bacterium | reverse complement strand
GCTCAGCGGCGGGATGCAAAAACGGGGCGCCATCGCTCGAGCCATGGCGCTCGATCCACGACTGCTTTTCCTTGACGAATTGTCCGCTGGTTTGGATCCAGTGACATCGGCGGAATTAGACCAATTGGTCTTGAGCCTGGCACGGAGTCTCAAAATTACCTTCGTCATCGTCACCCATGAACTCGCGAGTATCTTCGCGATTGCGGATCGCGTCATTATGTTGGATAAACAGGCTAAGGGGATTGTGGCTATGGGAAGACCTCAGGAATTGCGAGATCAAAGCGATAACCCGATGGTGCAGCAGTTTTTCTCACGTCAGCCTTCGCACGAGCCCGGCTAAAATCGGGACTCACTTCTTCTGCTATGATGGAAAATATAAGCTACTTCAAGATCGGTCTATTCGTAATTTGCGCGATCGTCATCGGCGTTATCGGCGTCGTCGTTCTCGGCGGCGCCAAGTTCTTTCAGAAGAAAAACATTATAGAGACCTATATCGACGAATCCGTGCAGGGCCTGGATATCGGTTCGCCGGTAAAATTTCGCGGCGTGCCGGTGGGAAATGTCGAGGAAATTACGCTCACGGGCGTCGAATATGGCACGCGGCGCGGATACGTTGTCGTGCGTGCAGGTATCTCGCGGAACGTGTTTCAGTTTTCGTTGGCGGATCCCGCAAACCCCGCTTTCATAGCCGAGGTGCAAAGGGGACTGCGAGTGCGGTTGGCCCCGCAGGGATTGACGGGGCAGGCCTACTTGGAAGCGGATTATCTGAATCCGAAGCTTAATCCTCCCCTGGAAATTGACTGGAGACCCAAATATCCCTACGTGCCCTCGGCCCAGAGTAAGATTACTCAATTAAGCGATGCCGTGGAACGCATTCTGCGCAACGTCGAGCAATTGGACATTCAGCGTCTCATCGGCAGCGTGGAAAGCTCACTGAAGACCATCGATAAACTGGCATCGGGCGCCAACTTGGACAAAATCAGCACCCAAGCGGTCGCCTTGTTGACCGAAGTTCGCGAGACCAATCTTCAGCTCAAGCAAGTTGTCGGCGGCTCGGACCTCAAGGACGCCGTGAAGGACGCAGCGGTTGCCGCCGGCACGGCGCGGCAGATTCTCGAGCGCGCGGATAAACCGCTGAGTCAGCTGATCGCCGATCTCCCCAAGGCATCCGAGAGCATCAATCGCGTGGCGCAGCGCCTCGATGCCGTCACGGCGAACCTACCGGAAACGAACGCTCAGTTCAGGCAAACGCTACAGCAACTGAACCGTCTCATCTCCGGTCAGCAGCGCGACATTGAAAAGACCGTGGAAAACCTTCGCTCCATGTCCGAGAGCTTGAAAGAGGCCGTCGACAATTCAAAAAAGTATCCGTCTCAACTCCTGTTCGGCGCTCCGCCACCGCCCTCGAAGGTCATGGGAAAATGAAAAGACTCCCTTTCAACCTGTGCTGTGCGTCGTTCTTCCTGTCGGCGTTGTTTTCCGGTTGCGTAAGCTTTGAGCGCAGTTATCCAGACAAGCATTATTTTGTGCTCGACGTGGGCCAGGGTGTAAAGCTGTCCAATCAGACCGGGAATGGAGTTCTGGAGGTATCGGACATGCGCATCTCCCCCCGCTACGAAAGCCAGAGTTTCGTCTACCGGACATCGGAAGCGAGCTACGAGTCCGACTTCTATAATCAATTCTTGATCCCGCCCGCGGCTCTTATCACCGAAGAAGTCCGGAAGGCGCTGGTTCAATCGCGGATTTTTGAGCACGTCATCAACTCGTCCAGTCAGCTGCAACCGACACACAGATTGGAAGGTATGGTCAATGCGCTGTACGGCGATTTTAGAAGCACCAGCCCGGCGAGCGCGGTGGTAGAGATTGAGTTTTTCTTGAACAAACCAAACTCGGCCGGAACCGAGATCATCATGGGTAAGCGCTACTCGAAATCGGTTCCCGTAAGCGGTCGCTCGCCGGAAGCGTTGGTGAAAGGCTGGGACGAAGCCTTAAGCGCGGCGTTGGGTTCTCTAGTCGCCGATCTGCAATCCGCGAGCTTGCAACAATGAGCTAGTGTGGTGTCCGAGAAATTCGTCATACAATTCGGGTGTCATTCCGTCCAACTCCGGATCATAGTCCGGGTAGCGCGAACCGGAATCCAGGAAAATCAAAAACTTCTGGATACCGGCTTTTCGCCGGTATGAGTGCGCCCATGAAGGCGCCACAATAGCATGGTGAAAGTCCATGCCGGAGAAAGCCACAACTCCGTAGCCGAAGGTAACTGCGTTGCTGCGAAGCAGGGTGGGGAGCAACCTAAGGCGAAGTGTCGGTCCGTAGGATAACGAACTCGATTCGGCGGGGAGCTGCGACGAGCCTGCTCATTCATGGCGAAGTCCGAAAATCGCTGGTCACGCTGGCGTGGTGGTAAGCGGTGACTAGGCAGCCCACGTGGTTGGAGGCGGAACGACAGGAAGATGTGGCGAGATAAGTGGGGAGACCTGCGTCGTAGGTGAGCGCTGCAGGAGTCAGAGTCTCCATAGTACCGTTGCGGGTTGAACCGCGGAAGGCACGGAAAGCAAAGTCGTGCCGAGGGAAGGGAGATAGGAAGGTGGATGCGTGAGAACCACGACGGGAGCAAAGCGTAGCGCCGGTAGTACCCGTAAGGGTTAGACAAGGCGCAGAAACGAACGACCGGTATCGGTTGTGAGTGGAAGCCTCGGAGTGGAGCGACCGCATGTTGGCGGCGCTGGATAACGGCGTCATAAGGAGGCA
>QHNJ01000179.1 GCA_003218395.1 Verrucomicrobiota bacterium | reverse complement strand
ACATCGTCGGAAAGGGGTTCGATTTTTGGAAGACCATGCCGACCCGGCGGCGAACGATCGCCGGATCGACTGTGATCGAGTAGAGATCCTGGCCCTGAAGAAGCACGCTTCCCTCGATGCGCGTTTTTGGCACCAGTTCGTGCATCCGGTTGAGACAACGAATAAAGGTCGATTTTCCGCAGCCGCTAGGCCCAATGATCGCCGTGACAGCGTTCGACGCGACGTCGAGCGTCACATCACTAATGGCCCGTTTCTCGCCGTACCAGATCGAAAGATTCTTCACCTCGAATGTTAACGGTGGCGCAGGCTCAGCGGTTGAGGGACGCTCGGCTGGCCTTTCGACGCGTTCGGCGACGGTTGGGTGCGGATTTGCCATAAGTAAATTAACCATTCGGAAAAAAAGCTAAACGACCGATGCTGTTCGCCCGCGGGTCAGGATTCTCACCATCACATTAACGCAAAAGATTCCGGTGACCAGCACCAGCGCGCCAGCCCAGGCCTGGCGATGCCAATCGTCGTAGGGCGAGATGGCGTAAGTAAAAATCTGCAGCGGGAGCGCGGCGATCGGCTGACTCAAACTGTGATTCCAAAAGCGATTCCCAAAAGCGGTGAAAAGCAGTGGCGCGGTCTCGCCGCCGATCCGTGCCAACGCCAGCAGAATGCCAGTGATAATTCCCTTGGACGCTGTCTTCATTACGATATGCACGATCGTTTTCCAACGAGCGACACCGAGGGCGAGGGCGGCCTCACGATATCCGTTTGGCACCAGCAGAATTACTTCCTCAGTCGTGCGCAGAATGAGTGGAATCATGATCAAGCCAAGCGCGAGGCCGCCGGCGTAAGCGGAGAAGCCTTTGAAACGGAGCACGACGAGCCCGTAAACGACAACGCCCCATGTGATCGATGGAACGCCGTTAAGCACGTCGGCGGCGAAACGCAGCACCCAATTTACGCGGGCTGTCCCGTATTCAGCCAGATAAACGCCGCCCAACACGCCAACTGGAATTCCAATGACCGACGCAAGTGCGAGCAGCTCCAGCGATCCGACAATTGCGTTCACCATTCCGCCGCCTGCCTCACCAACCGGCTTCGGCAGATGCACGAAAAAATCCCAGTTCACTGAGCTCGCGCCGTTGACGAGGAGATGAAAGAAGACCAAACCCAGCGGCGCGATCACCAGCAACGCGGAAACAAACGTGGCTGTCGAAGCCAGAGCATTCTTGACCTTGCGCCAGTGATGGTGATCGTTGTTTGCTCGGGCGGAATTCATCGTCATTGCACGGCGCGTGTTGTCGATGTCGTTGTTGTCATGGTTTTGAGAAGAAGTTGCGCGATCAGGTTCACCAGAATCGTAACGCCGAAAAGCACCAGTCCGATCTCGAACAATGCCTCAAGATAAATGTCGGTGGTGGCTTCGGTGAACTCATTCGCGATTACGCTGGCAAGCGTGTAGCCGGGCTTAAAAAGCGACGCTGCGATCTGCGGAGTGTTGCCGATGACCATCGTGACCGCCATCGTTTCGCCAAGCGCGCGCCCGAGACCGAGAATAACGGCCCCGAACAATCCTTTCCTGGCGTAACTCAGTACCGCAATCCGGGTCACCTCCCAGCGCGTCGCACCCAGTGCGTAGGCGGCCTCGCGTTGCAAATCCGGAACGCTGCGCAGAATCTCGCGCGAGACCGACGTGATGATTGGCAGAATCATAATGGCGATGATGATTCCGCCAGCCAGCATGCTGGTTCCGTAGATCGGCCCGCTGAAGAATGGCGTCCACCCGAAAAGCCGTTTCAACAATGGAAACGGATAATCTCGCAACCATGGGACCATAACAAAAATGCCCCATAATCCCAGGATTACGCTTGGGATCGCCGCCAGCATTTCAATCAATGAAACCAGAGGCTGGCGAATCAAGAGTGGCGCGAGCTCCGTCAGATAAACCGCCGTCGCGATGCTCAACGGCACAGCGATGAGCAAGGCGATCAGGGAAGAAACCAGCGTTCCATAAATAAACGGAAGCGCGCCAAATTGCTCCGCGACCGGGTCCCAGGTGGATGTGGTGAGGAAATGGAATCCAAATTTTTGGATGGCCAGTGAAGACCCCAGCCAGAGCTGCCAGCCGGTCAAAATGATGAGCACCACAACCGCCATCGCCATGGCAAGGGTGAGCCACTGGAACGCCTTGTCGCCAAAGCGTGAGGGTGGCGCCATCGCGCGCGCTACCGATCGCGGATCATCCGATGCGACTGCTGGAGGCGTGGCAATCTCCATGCGTGCTCACATTACATTTTAATCTCGTCTATCCGGTTCAGGACACGTTGCTGAAGGTTCTCCGGCAGCGGCGCATATTGGAGGTCTTTTGCCATTTTCTCGCCGTCTTTCGCCGCCCACTTTAAAAATTCCACCAGCTTCCTTCCTTTGGTTGCATCTTTTTGCTGCGCGTACACGAGTAACCACGTCGCGCCGGAGATCGGATAAGCATCCGGTCCTGTAGCGTTAGTGATGGAAAAACGGAAGTCATCAGGAATATCCGCCGTCGCCAGCGCCGCGGTGATAGATTCGAGAGATGGCCTTACGAACTTGCCAGACGAATTCTTCACCTCCGCATAAGGCATTTTGTTTTGGACTGCGTATACCAACTCCACATACCCGAGCGCACCCGGGGATTGCTTGATTTGGCCCGCCACGCCTTCATTGCCTTTGCCACCGATCCCAGTCGGCCAGTTTACCGAGGTATTTGTGCCCACCTTCCTCTTCCATTCTGGACTGATCTTGCTCAGGTAGTCTGTCCAAATGTAGGTCGTCCCGCTGCCATCGGAGCGGTGTACGACCACAATCTCCTGATCGGGCAACGTGACTCCAGGGTTCAGCGCCGTGATCTTTGGGTCATTCCATTTTTTGATTTGGCCTAGAAAAATCCCCGCGATCGTGTCCGCGTCGAATTTTAACGCCGGATTCCCGGACAGATTGTAGGCAACCACATCCGCTCCCGCGACCGTTGGAATGTGCAAGAGTT
>QHNJ01000185.1 GCA_003218395.1 Verrucomicrobiota bacterium | reverse complement strand
CGTCGAAAGCAAATTTTTTCGCTTGCAAAAGCTTTATCACGCGTAGTAAATGTCGAATCGCAACTTGAATCGCAGCCGGGAGCATCTGATTAAAGAGAGTTCGAGGCTTTAATCAATGATGAATCCGCCACCGCACTTCACTCCTCTCATTGCTGCGCTCGAACAACTCGGTCCGCATGATCATCTCTGCTCCATCTACGAAAACCAGCAAGAGCACTTAGCGGTCGCTATTTCGTTCATACAGGTCGGACTCTCCCGTGGGGAGAAATGCGTTTGCATCGCCGACGATGAGAAGCTTAGAGATATTCGCGAAGCATTGCAGGCCCAAGGAATTGACGTAGACTGCGCCATCGCATCCAAGTCCCTGGTTTGGGCAACCAAGGAACAGGCTTATCTGAAGCGCGGATCTCTTGAGCTTGATTGGATCGTTTCCTTCTGGAAGGAAGCCACGGAATTGGCGATAAGCGAAGGGTTCTCGGCGCTTCGCGCCATCGATGAAAGAGAATGGGTCTTGGAAGGCGCCCTCGGATTTGAGCATTGGATGAAATACGAAAGCAGATTGACCCATTCGCTCTCGCAAAGTAAGTGTCTCGCCCTCTGCCAGTACAACCGGCGGCTTTTTCCACCGGAGCTCATTCTCGAAGTTATCCGCACCCATCCGATTGTAGTTTGTGGCAACACGGTATGCCGGAATTTTTATCATGTGCCACCGGACGAGTTTCCGGATAACGACAACCCGGCGCGCGACGTCGATAGGCTGTTGAACAATATCCGGGAACAGGAACGGGTCGAATCGGCCCTTCGAGAAAAGCAAGAGGAGCTGCGTCGAACACGGGAGATACTGGTTGACGATATAAGCCAGCGCAAGCGAGCGGAAGAGGAGCTGCGGCGCAGTGAGATGTACCTGGCCGAAGGGCAGAGACTGAGCCACACGGGCAGTTGGGCTCGGAACGTTTCCTCAGAAGAGGTCTTCTGGTCGCAGGAAACTTTCCGCATCTTTGGTCTTGATTCTGAGAAGGCAAAGCCCTCTTATCGAACGTTTCTGGAAAGGATTCATCCTGACGACAGACCCCTTGTCCAACAGACGGTTGATACCGCAAGCCATGAAAAAAAGGTTTGGGAATTGGACTATCGAATCGTTCTTCCGGACCTGTCGACAAAGCACGTTCACGCCGTGGGTCACCCCGTCGTAAACGAGTACGGTGACCTTATTGAATACCTTGGGACGGTTATGGATGTAACCGACCAGCAGCAGGGAAGAGCTGCATTGGAGAAAGCCTTTGACGAGATCAAGACACTGAAAGACCAGCTCCACAGAGAAAATCTGGTGCTAAGAGAACAAATCGATCAGCTGTGGATGTTCGAGGAAATTGTCGGCTCGTCGCCGGCTTTGCAGGGCGTGCTTTCACGTCTCGCCAGGGTTGCTCCGGCCGATTCCACGGTTCTCATCATGGGCGATACGGGCACTGGAAAGGAACTCGTCGCCCGTGCCATCCACAAGCGCTCGCAACGATCCGCTCGGGCGTTCGTTTCCGTTAACTGTGCTGCTGTCCCGCCGTCCTTGATTGCCTCGGAACTGTTTGGTCATGAGAAAGGAGCCTTCACGGGAGCGCAGCAGCGACGCCTCGGCCGTTTTGAGCTGGCTGAGGGCGGTACGATTTTCTTGGACGAAATTGGCGACCTGCCTGTGGCAGCTCAGATTGCCTTACTGCGAGTGCTCCAGGAACGGGAATTTGAGCGAGTCGGCGGCAGCCACCCCATTTCAGCCGACGTCCGAGTCATTGCTGCTACCAACCGTAACTTACATGCTGCCATTGCGGCCGGCACGTTCCGGCTGGACCTATTTTATCGGCTTAGCGTATTCCCAATAGAATTGCCTCCTCTGCGCGAGCGTAAGGAAGACATCCCGATGCTGCTCGAATACTTCACCAAACGCTACGCCAGCAGGCTAGGGAAAAACATAAAACACGTCGACAAGAGAACCCTCGAGCTATTTCAGTCCTATGATTGGCCGGGCAACGTTCGAGAGCTACAGAATGTGATTGAGAGGTCTGTGATCCTGTGCGACGGCGAAGTCCTTGC
>QHNJ01000184.1 GCA_003218395.1 Verrucomicrobiota bacterium | reverse complement strand
TGAAAACCACAATATGTTGTGATTGCGAAAACAACGGATCACAATATGTGACACATTTTTCGAGTTTCGTAACAGCCTCAAACCGCGAAGAGTGGGGCAACCCTTATTTGTGATGCCGCAGGCAAACAAGAACGCGAAAGGTGGGCCAGCCCGCCAACACGTTGTCGAGACCGAAGAGGAAGTTCTGGGCATGCACAAGTTGCGAGCGCAAATTGTAAGCGGCTTTTAGCTCGGCTTCGGTCAGACCAACGTTGAAATGCTTTGCGAGTTGCCCGACTCTCTCCCGGAACTGCAGTGCGACATATTGATCCCGAGTGTTTAGGAGGGCCTCGAAAGCCGACACGACAAAAGTCCATTTCACATCCAGGTAGTAAGACCGTAGTGCACTCTCGTGATTCCAATGGGCATGATGTATACGGTCATGCATCTTCTTGTCCTTCGGCAGCCACGATATGAGCTTTAGTAGTGTCTGGCCGTCTTTTGCTGAGAGCCAGTCACGCCGTGCGTCAATGAGCGACACGTCGGAGCTTACACCGAAGAACCGAATACATTCGATAGGGGAGCTGTTGTCGCCGTACCGAAAAATCCGTGCACAGTACCTATCTCCTGTGCTATTGAGTATCACATAATATAGTTACAGAGGAAACAGCTCCGCCTGCTGCCAAAAGGCGCAGACCAGCATGGGTCGGCGGCGCATCCGTCGTAATGCTCGGCGAGCGTGATAACTGAGTTCTCCGTAGCTGTCGGGACAGAAGTTTGGCAGCTCATGGTGCTTCCAGTGCGCCCACAGGTACTCGACCGGATTCAGTTCCGGAGCGTAGGCCGGCAGAAACTCCAACCACAGCCGCCCGCGCTGCTGACGAACGAAGTCCCAAATCATCCGGCTGCGGTGACTCTGCAAGCCATCCCAGACGATCAGCAGCTTGCCCCGCAGATGGCGCAGCAGGTGGCCAAGGAAGTGGATCACCTGCGGGCTGCGAATCGTACCGGGGTAGAGGCGAAAATAGAAATTCCACCAAGTCACCCCCGCCATCGCCGACAACGTCTTCCAGTTAAAGTGATATTGCAGCACTGGCGTCTGCCCACGCGGCGCCCAGGTCCGGCAGCGGTGCGGCCTCTGGCTCAATCCGCTTTCGTCGATGAAGACGATCGTGCGACCCTCGTTTTTGGCCTTTTTTTTATCTCCGGCCAGCGCTTCTGCTTCCACCGCCTGATCTTCTCTTCGTCCCGCTCCAGCGCCCGTCCGCTGGGCCGTTGGCAACTCCATCCCAGTTGCCGCAGAATCCGCCAGGCATGGCCGGCGTGGTAGCGGACCCTGCACTCTTTCTCGATCAGGTGGGCGACCCGCGCCGATGTCCACAGACCGCTCTCGTAGCCCAAAGCTTGCGGCCCTCGCTTCAGGCTGCGTTCGATGCGCCGCAGGTCTTCTGGGCGCAGACGCGCTTTGCGTCCTGCCCGTCCGGCCCACTTCAGCGCCCGCACTCCGCCTTCCTCCAGTTGCTGCGCCCAGCGACCGACGGATTGTCGATGAGCCCCGACCCGACGGGCCACTTCCGCCTGGTGTACGCCCTGACGCAATAGTTCGGCCGCCTCACGGCGGCGCTGTTCCAACTTAACGAAGTCCCGGCGAACTCCTGCTGGATTTCCCATGCCGAGACAGTAGCATAGAAATCCAGGAATGTCACTATATTATGCGATAATCAATAAGTGTGCTGAGGCTCAGTAGACTGGACCTCAGTTTGCCCACCCCAATGGGAAGCAAGCCGGCATACAAGATTCTGGTTCAGCCCATTGAGGCCGACGTAAATGGTGCAGATGTTGGGATGGTTGAGGGCGGCTCTCCGTCCCCGTCGAAAACGTTCAAGCTGTCACTGGACAAAATTCTGTCCGGCTCTGAAAATCAACAACTTGCGAAATTTCCTTAGCATGGCCTTCTGCTATGAATTCCAGCCATGTACGGTCTTCTGCATCTGTGGTTGGGTGTCTTTCTGCGGTTGTTTCGCTCCCGCCGAAGTTTGCTGATCGAAAATCTCGCGTTGCGTCAGCAGCTGGCGGTGTTCAAGCGCAAGCACTCCCGTCCCAGACTCACCGCCGCAGATAAACTTTTCTGGGTGCTCCTGCACCGCTTTTGGTCTTCCTGGAAGAAGGCTCTGATGGTTGTATCGCCCGATACGGTTGTGCGCTGGCACCGAGCTGGCTTTCGTCTCTATTGGGGGTTCATCTCGCGCATGCGTAAGCGGGTCGGCAGAAGGCCGGTGACCAACGACATCCGCGAACTAATCTTCAGAATGGTGGCCGAGAATCCTACCTGGCGGGCTCCGCGCATTCACGGCGAACTCCTCATGCTCGGTTTCGAGGTCTCTGAGCGCAGCGTCTCCCGCTGGATGCGGCGTTCTCCGCGGCCACCAGATTCCGCCGGGCTCTGGCTTAGCTTTCTGCGCAATCACCGCGAAGCCATCGCCGCCATGGACTTCTTCTCCGTACCGACTGTCACCCTCAACGTGCTTTATGTCTTCTTCATCATTGGCCATGATCGGCGGCGTATTCTTCACCTCAACGTCACCCGCCATCCCACCAGCGCCTGGATTGTGCAGCAGTTGCGCGAAGCCTTTCCGTATGAACCAGTCACCAAGTTTCTTATCCTGGACCACGATGCCAAGTACGGCAGGGAAGTTCCCGCCGCAATTCGCTCGATGGACATCACGGCTGTGCGGACCGCGGTCGGCTGTCCTTGGCAGAACGGCGTCGCCGAGCGCTGGGTCGGCAGCTGCCGCCGCGAACTGCTGGATCACGTGCTTGCCATCAACGAGTCGCATTTGAAGCGGCTGCTCTCTTCCTATGTTAAGTACTACCACCAGGATCGCACCCACTGTGGACTTCAGAAGCAGACCCCGGAAAAGCGGCCGCGATGCTCAGGCGAAGGAAAGGTCCTAGCCTGGCCTCGAGTGGGTGGACTTCATCATCGTTACGAACGCACCGCATGATTCGCGGTTGCCACTCGTTTGGTCGCTTCTGATTTGCCACAATTTGCGTACACGATGGCGGTGTAGAATTCTGGCGAATGACAGGAACGTTCTGGATATCCCCGGATGGATCGGCAGCTTCACCGAGGATGGAGTGTTTAACAACGTCACCGGCGAAGAGTCATATCGAGGCGAGCATCTAAAAGACGTCGTAATCGCCTTTGGACAAATGTTTCCCGACGTTCACCGCGAACTTCACCGGGTCAATGTCATGGGCGACGTCGTCGCCATTGAGCTGTCCATTCAAGGAACCTTTCGCGGCCCGATGGAAACGCCCGCCGGCGTGATCCAGCCATCAGGAGCAAAGGTCAACATCCCGTGCGCGGACTTCTTCTACATGAGGAACGGCAAGATCGAGAGATTCGACTGCTACCCCGCGCTCAACATCATGCTCAAGCAAATGGGCGTGCCGCCTGACTTTGCTTCCGCGGTCAAGCGTTCGACCCAACGGTGACACCATTATGTCCTACAGCATATCGACGTTGCTGATCCGCAACCTTCACGACGTCTTCGGTGAAAACGACCCCGCACGCCGGGGCGCGGCCATCAACGAGATATTCACCGAAGATTGCGTGTTCTACGAGCCCAAGGGCGTTTACCGTGGCCGCGACGAGATCGATCGCATCGCCGGCGCGATTAAGGCTACTCACCCTGACTTTCAATATCAGCCAATTGCCGAGCCCGAAGAGTTGGGCAATGGCGGGCGGGTCCGATGGGTATCGGGCCGCCCTGGTGAGGCGCCAGCTTACGCCGGGACTGATTTCATCATCGCCCGGGATGGCCGGATTGCCACCGTTTATCTCTTTTTCGACAAGCTACCCTGAACGGGACGATCTTCGTCGATGCGAAACCGGTCTTGCCGGGTTGCTCCAGAAGGAGATTGAGTCATGGTCGGCATCATAGTCGTAACACGCGCGGCCCTGTTGATCGCTCGGCGCACCTCCACCTGGACGATCGACGCACACTTGGGCGGACTATCGCCCGAATGTGTCGCGGTCGACCTGCGCAGTCCGGCTAAGCTGTACTGCGGAACTGCGCGTGACGGTCTCTTCCGAAGCCGCGACAGCGGCCGGAATTGGGAGCCAGTCGGACCGGGTATCGACCACCCGATGATCACCGCGGTTGATGTGGGTCACGCGGGACAAGCTGACGGGTTCGGTATCGTCTATGCCGGTACCGAACCAAGTGCGGTGTTTCGCTCCGAC
>QHNJ01000183.1 GCA_003218395.1 Verrucomicrobiota bacterium | reverse complement strand
CGCCGCCGAAATAATTTCGTGAGTGCGACATTTCTCGAAGCACGACCGCTCGATTCCGATTGGAACCATTGGTTAAGAAGCGAGCTGGCGCCAACGCACGCTCGCAAAATCCGGACAGCCATCATGGTCGCTGGCGCGGCTTTGTGCGTCATCATTTCGATGACGCTCCAAGTGCCGCAGCTGGCGACTAGCGCCTACATGGTTTTCTTCATCTCGAAGGAGAGCAAGCTACTCACGAAAATTACGGGAGTCGGTGGAGTTATTGTTCTGACCATCGGCATTGGCGCCACTCTTCTACTGTACAAATTCACTTACGGTCATCCGGAACTGCGCATTCCCGGAATGGCAATCGCGCTTTTTCTTGGAATGTGGCTGTCGCGCGTTCTTGTAATGGGGCCGCTTGGATTCCTTCTTGGCTTTATTGTCGCTGTCTCGCAATCCGTGGGCGAAGAGGTTTCGTCACCTGAACTATTGGTTCGTGGACTTCTGTGGCTATGGGTGGCGCTGGCCTACGCCATTGCGCTCACTCTCGTGCTGAACTTGTTGTTCTTGCCGGATACGTCAAAGTCACTTTTGCGGCGATGTTCTGCTACATTGTTTACGAGGCGATCGATTGGTCGGGCATCCACACGGCGTTCATTACCTGCACGTTCATCGCGCTGGAAAGCACTGAGGCAACGCTGTACAAAGGGACTTTGCGATTCGTCGGTTGCGTGATCGGCGGAGCGCTGGCGCTTTTTTCCATCGTATTTCTCATGCCGCACATGGAAACGATCGCATCGCTCGTCGTAATTGTTGCTTGTGCCGCTGCCATCGCGGGCTGGGTCGCGGCTGGAAGCGAGCGGATCAGTTATGCCGGGCTGCAGATTGCCTTTGCTTTTTTCTACAGCGTTTTTCAGGGGTATGCGCCCGACACAGACCTCGATAACGTCCGCAACCGTGTTGTTGGAATCCTTTTTGGTCTGATCGTTACCGGACTCGTCTTCCAATACATCTGGCCCGAGCGCGCTCGAATCGGATCGCAAACCCGACAATGAAATCGTGCGGCCTCGTCGTCAACGTTCTGCTTCTTGCCGGATTGTGCGGATGCGCCTCTCATCTGGCGACCGTAAGAACAAAGCCGGCGCGCCTACCAGCGGGGTTACGCGCAGAAGAGTCACTTGAACCCGCCACAAGATACCTATCGGTGGCAGAACATGAACAGCCCTTCGCCGCATTAGGCCATGACCTGCTGGCAGCCAAAATCTCCTATGGAGTCTTGCAACGACATCCAAAAAACGAATCGGCGCGAAGCATCTATAACTTCACTGTAGCGCGTGTCGTCCATGACGTGGATCGAACAGGTGCTGAGCCGTGGCGGCATCCGATCTCTGTATCGACGGAGCAAGGGGGTTACACTCTCGTTTCGCCCACGCCCGTCGATGCGGAACATGATCCGAGTCGATACGATTTATTTCCGACCGACGCATTGGAGATCGGCGGAAAATTTTTCAAGACTTACACAACGGTGAACGGCATTGGCGCGCCGATCGCAGTAGTTGGGCGCACCGAAAGTCCGCATTTTCGTCAACAGTATAAGTTTCGCCGCGTTTACGCGCCCGTCACTTCGATAGTACGCTTCTCCGGCCGGCAAGCGCGACTTGAGTTCATCGATCCGTTAAAAACGGAAAGAATCACATTGAACAAACAAGTCTTTCCGCTTGCCGCCGATTTCGATGCGCCCACGGCACTTCTGATTGCTCGTGAACGCCCGGAACGGCTTGGGCTCTCGCGTGTCATCAATCCGGCAGCCTATGCGAATACAGCCATGCTTTGTCGGCTGCAGCAATTCGATTCTGCGAGGACGCCCGTGATTTTCGTTCACGGCTTACAAGAAACAGGAGCGAGCTGGGCCCCAATGATCGACTCCCTCCGCGATGACCCCGGGATAAGACAGCATTATCAGTTCTGGTTTTTCAGTTACCCGAGTGGTTATCCCTATCCCTACACGGCCGCGCTTCTCCGCCAAGATCTCGATGGGATCAAACGCGCATTCCCGGATCACAAACGAGTTGTCCTCATCGGTCACAGCATGGGCGGGATGATTGGTCGATTAATGATCACGGACGCTGGAGACAAAATTTGGCGCGATTTTTTTGCGACTCCTCCAGCTAAGACACCGCTAGCTAAGGACACACGCAAACTTCTTGAAGAGTCGCTTGTTTTCGATCATCGACCCGACGTAGAGCGCGTCATATTTATTTCGACGCCACATCGCGGCAGCAAACTCGCGTCGGGCTGGATTGGCCGCATCGGTGCCGCTCTAGTCAGGACCCCGCAGCTGTTCACTTCGATTTACGCTTCAACCAAACCGCTTCTCATCGCCGATCCCGCAGCTCGACCTCTGGACCGCATGCCTAACAGCGTCGACACGCTCGAGCCCAACGATCGGTTCGTAGAAGCGGTGAACAAGCTACCGATCACGCCGGGTATTCCTTATCATTCGATCATGGGGGACCGCGGCCGGGGCGACACACCCAACAGCTCCGATGGCGTAGTTCCATACTGGAGCTCGCATCTGGCAGGAGCGCAGTCGGAGTTAATCGTCGATTCGGATCACGGCGCGCAATATAATCCTCAAGCAATTCGAGAAGTTGACCGAATTCTAAAACTGAATCTGGCCGATTCCCGGTAGCGATGAGAATCCATTTTCCGGTTCTTGTCCTTGTTGCAATGTCGATCGAGGCCGCGCTCGGCGCGGAAACGCCTGCGTTGATCGATCGACCAAATGCCAATTCAGGCCCGACTCAAATTTCTGCCGGCATTTGGGTGGTCGACATCAATAGCATCGACAGCGCACAACAAACCTTCACGGCTGACATCGCCGTAGTTTTGCGCTGGAAAGACCCTCGCCTGGCTCATACCGGAAGTGGAGTTGTACACTATGCGCTCGACCAAGTCTGGAATCCGCGAGTCGTCATCGTAAACGAAACCAATTCAGTCAATCGCAGGCTGCCGGAGTCGGTCGACGTCGACGCTGATGGGACGGTGCTCTATCGGCAACGCTATGTTGGTGCTTTCGCGCAGCCTTTTCGTTTGAATTCGTTTCCCTTCGACAAACAAAGTTTTCGCGTCCAGCTGGTCGCGGTTCGGTATCAAACGGACGAAGTGAAGTTCGTGCCGGATCAGCGTTGGATTCGGGAAGGGCTTAAAGAGGCCGGCGGAATCTCGCCAACAATTACTTTGCCAGACTGGACGATTGAAAAATGGGAGCTCAAGCCGCTCGTGTACGCGCTTGCGCCGGGAATGCAGTATTCGAGTTACGCCTTTGAATTCACGGCCTCGCGCAATGTTCAGCACTACATTTTGAAGGTGATTCTGCCCCTCGTTCTTATCGTGATGATGTCGTGGTCCGTTTTCTGGATCGATCCAACCACCTCCAGCTCGCAGATAAGCGTCGCAGTTACTTCAATGCTTACGCTCATTGCTTATCGCTTCGCCGTCGATACCCAACTGCCGCGTCTGCCTTACATGACTCGCCTCGATGCGCTTTTCCTAACGAGCACATTGCTTGTTTTCTTTTCTCTTA
>QHNJ01000182.1 GCA_003218395.1 Verrucomicrobiota bacterium | reverse complement strand
GGGCGTGATAGTAACGCTCGCTTCTCTCGAGCATTTCATTACATGGATGCTCGCGGAACAACGATTCACTGAACCTGGCGAAGTGTTCCTGAATCAGGCGCCCTTCTCGTTTGATCTCTCTGTGATGGATTTGTACTGCAGCCTCGCAACTGGAGGCACCCTCTTTAGCATCAGCCGCGATCTTATCGCAAACCCAAAAGAGCTTTATCGCGCCTTCACGAGTTCCGGCGTGACGACGTGGGTTTCAACGCCGTCATTCGCACAGATGTGTCTCGTCGAAGACAAATTTTCCGACGCGATGCTGCCGCGCGTGCGGCGTTTTCTTTTTTGTGGTGAAACGCTTCCACCACAGACGGCTGCGCAGCTGTTGAAGCGGTTTCCAAAAGCAGAGGTTTGGAACATGTATGGCCCTACTGAGGCGACCGTTGCCACGACGTCCATACGCATTGATCCTGCGATTTTAGAACGATATTCGCCTTTACCAGTGGGACGCGCGATGCCCGGGAGCGAAATCCTCATTGTAAACGGAAAACGGGAGCTGTTACCGGCAAATCAGCGCGGTGAAATCATTATTGCAGGCCCGAATGTGAGTCCGGGTTATTTGGCTCGACCGGAACTGACGGCGGACGCTTTTTTCAATATCGTGGTCAGCGCGCTTATCGCACCGGCGACTTGGGGCGCTTGCGCGACAATCTCCTTTTTTTCGAAGGCCGCATGGATGAGCAAATCAAGCTGAGCGGCTATCGCATCGAGCTTGGCGATGTCGAAGCGAATCTCCGCGCGCTGGCGATTGTGCGGGACGCCGTCGTAATTCCGGTAATCAAAGACGGTACTGTCCAATCACTTGCCGCTTTCGTGGTGTTGGCCGAGCGAGATGACGCATCGCATTTCGATTTTTCGCATCGGCTCCGGAACCGACTCAGTGAGCGGCTTCCCACTTACATGTTGCCGCGCAAATTTGTTTTCCTCGATGCGTTTCCAATGACGGCCAATGGCAAGATCGACCGGGCTAGCCTGGCCAAGTCGCTGTGATTCCCTACGCGGATTTCACCTATTTCGTACTGCTACTTTACGTAGCGGTTCCGACCCTGATTCTCGGTCTGCTCGGCCGCGCGGGTTGGCGCTGGGCGCTCCTGGCGACTGTGGCGATGCTTCTCGTGCAGTATCACGAAGAGCTTCATGTCCGAGCGCACTTTCCAGTGCGCGAGATCTGGATCGTCCTTGGCTTCGCTGCATGGCAGTGGCTGATGGTGCGTGTATTTGCCGGTGCCGGTGCGCGCGCAGGCTGGCTGTTTTACGGCGCACTTGCGGCAAGCCTGCTTCCGCTGGCAGCAGCGAAATTGGTTCCGCTCGTGTCGCCCAAGAGTCAGTTCGGTTTTCTGGGCATTTCCTACGTTACGTTTCGGGCGCTCGACGTCGTTTTTTGTGTTCGAGACCAGGTAATCGCCGCGCCCGGCGCGCTCGATCTCTTGATGTTCCTATTCTTCTTCCCCACTATTTCTGCCGGCCCGATCGATCGCTATCGGCGTTTTCTAACCGACTGGAGAAAAAAACGAACGCGCGCTGAGTTCCTAGGCGATCTCGATTGCGCGGTGCACCGTTTTTTTCGCGGACTATTTTACAAGTTCATAGTCGCGGCGCTGATCAAACAACACTGGCTCGAACCAGCAGCGCGCAGTGGAAGCTTCGGTGCGCTGCTCAGTTACATGTATGCCTACAGTTTCTATTTATTCTTCGATTTCGCCGGGTACAGCGCCTTTGCTATCAGTCTAAGTTATCTCTTTGGGATCCACACTCCGGAAAACTTTCGCCAACCGTTCCTCGCCCGAAACATCCGCGATTTTTGGAACCGCTGGCACATCACGCTTTCGTTTTGGTTTCGCGATCACGTCTATATGCGGTTCCTGCTTTCCGCCGCCCGCGGCAAATGGTTTAAGAGCATGCACACAGCCGCAATCCTGGGATATTTCCTTGCATTCGGATTAATGGGTTTGTGGCATGGGATCGAGCTGCACTACATCGTTTATGGGTTTTATCAGGCGACGCTGCTCTCGGGTTTCCACATTTTTTCCGACTGGAACAAGACACGCCATTATTGGCGCGAGGGATTTCTTTCAAACGCATTGGCCGTTTTCATAACGTTCCATTTCGTTTGCTTCGGTTTGCTCATTTTTTCGGGGCGCATCGGTACTCCGCCGTTGCAGCATTATTTTGCGGAAATCGAGCAGGCCGATTGCCACGAGATTTCTGGCTGGGTCTGGGACAAGTATAAACCGAGGGCGCCCGTTTCAGTAGAACTTTGGGATGGCAAAGAGTACTTGATAACGATCTCTGCGAATCAGTTC
>QHNJ01000181.1 GCA_003218395.1 Verrucomicrobiota bacterium | reverse complement strand
GCGACGTTTGAGATCGGCAGCACGATTCTCAAAACAGGCGCGGCGGGCGAAAACATCTTCAACAATTCCGGCACCGTCACCTCGGACGGCTACAACCTGAGCAGCGACAACGGTGGCGGATTCCTGACCGCCACTGGCGACCAGATCAATACCGATCCGTTGCTCGGCCCGTTGCAGGACAACGGCGGCCCAACCTTCACGCATGCGCTTTTAGTTGGCAGCCCGGCGATCGACACAGGCAAAGACCTCAGCGGCACCGGCCAGGACCAGCGCGGCTCGGTGCGGCCTTTTGATCTCGCTTGCATCCCGAACGCCAGCGGCGGCGATGGCAGCGACATCGGCGCATACGAAGTTCAGAACACCGCGCCGACGATTTCCGCGGCATCCGGCGTCACCCGTCAGCAAGACGCGGGCGTCTCAAATTCGTCCATCGCTACCGTCAACGATGCGCAGGATCCCAAAACCGCTCTCACCATCACCGTCAACGGCTCGACAAGCGCGACCACCAACGGGGTCACGATTTCCAATATCGTTGTTGATTCGTCTGGCAACGTCACGGCGGACATCGCGGCAGCCTGTGGCGCAACGGCCGCAGATTTCACCCTACGCGTGACCGACTGCGATGGGCTCTTTGCGGAAGCGACGCTCCACATCGCCGTTACTGCAGAAACCACGCCGCCGGTGATCACCAGCATCTCGGCCAGCCCGAGCGTGCTCAAACCACCGAACCACACGCTGCGGCTGGTGACGGTGAGCGTTTCCGATTCCGACAACTGCGATCCAAATCCGGTCTGCAGAATCATTTCGGTGACGAGCAACCAGCCGGATAGTGGCTGCAGCTCTGGAGATAAGCCTAACGACATTCAGAACATCAGTGGACTTACCGTCCAACTCCGCGCCGAGCGCTGCGGCACCGGCACAAGCCGCATCTATACGATCACAGTGCAGTGCACGGACGCGAGCGGAAACGCTTCGACCAGGACGACGACTCACTTCGCTGGTGAGATGGCGACGGCCCTGGCCAAATAGCGATCTCACCCCCTCCGCGATCTACTTTCCGATTTTTGATTGTCGATTATCGATTGCCGCAAAAACACGCGCGCTACAAGAACGGCAGAAAGAATTCCAAGGATTATACCGCACACAACATCGGACAAATAATGCGCTCCGATATAGATGCGCGAGAAACCAATCAAGATCGGGATAGCCAGACAAGCGACAGCAACTCGCCGGTTCGCGAAAAATAGAACACCAAAAAACGCCATGGAGGCCGTAACGTGACCGGAGGGAAATGCGTTGTATTTGGCGCTGAAGCGGTTCCAAACTTCTTCCGCTCTTACGGACGGACGGGCGCGACCTGTTGCGATTTCAATGCTGCGCCCGACTACGCCTGCAATTGCGAGGGCCACTAGCATCGACAAAAAGATGCGCGTCCATTTCTTGTTGCCCCGCCACCAGGCGACCCCGGCAAGAATGAGACCAAGCGCGAAGTGTTCCGGCCAATCTCCGAATAGGCTTATATTGCGCATAAAATTTCGCGACACTCGGTTCTGATGTTGCTCGACAAAATTTCGGACTGCGTCGTCAAAATAAAACGCCGAGGCAATGGTAATTGCGGCGATTACGATGCCGATGAGCCAATAAAAAACAGAGCTGCGCTTCACAAATAAGTTCCCGTCAGATTTGCCGGTCGCTATTTTGAGTCCCCGTGTGAAATCCGCAACTCCGATCAGTCGAGCGAATGTCGGTGTCCGCAACTACGCGTTGCTTTTTTTCGGCTGTGTCCTCTTTCACATGGCTGGCACATGGAGTCTCCCCTTAATCGACCGTGACGAGCCGCGCTTCGCCGAAGCGTCGCGCGAAATGATTGAGCGCGGCGATTACATCGTCCCGCGCTTCAATAATCAGTTGCGTCTCGACAAGCCTCCCATCGCCTATTGGGCGCAGACGGCAAGTTATCGCGTTTTTGGTCAGAATGATTTTGCGGCGCGTTTTCCATCAGCTTTCGCGGCCGCACTGACCGCGTTGTCGATCTTCGCCTGGAGCTCGCGCCTTCGGTCTCCGCAGCGACCTCCAGTGTCGCAGGCACAAATCGGCGAAGCCAGAGTCGGTTTTTGGGCGGCAATCATTTTTACCCTTTCGCTGCAGACGTTTCTTCACGCGAAGGCCGCCGTCGCCGACATGTGGCTCGTGCTGTTCGTTACGTTGGCCTATTGGGCCGGCTACGAATTGCTGCGCGATCGGCTGTCACCGTCACCAGATCAAACATCAAAGATCAAACATCAACCATCTTCCTGGTGGTGGCTGTTTTATCTTGCGCTTGCTCTCGCGTTTCTCGCAAAAGGGCCAATCGGATGGGTCCCCCTGGTGACAGTCGTTGCAACGAAATTGTTTCTGCCCAATCCGCAACTCGCACAGCGATTCAAATTCATGCGCGGCACTTTGCTTATGCTGACGCTCGTCGCGCTCTGGGGAATTCCGGCGCTCACGCAAACGCACGGTCAATTCTTCATCGTGGGGATCGGTCGACACGTCGTCGGCCGTTCGTTTGCCACTATGGAAGGTCACGGCGCGAACTCCTTCGGGATGTATCTCCTCCTGCTGCCGTTTTATTTCGTAACGATCTTTATCAGCTTTTTTCCGTGGTCGATCAAACTTCCCTGGTTGACGAGGAAAGCGTGGCGACGCCGGGACGAGATCGACAATTATTTTATTACGGGCGTCGCGGTCATCTTCATCATCTTCACGCTGGTAAAGACCAAGCTGCCGCATTATACGCTCCGGCATTTCCATTGCTGGCGCTCTTGCTCGCGCGCCATTGGTCGCCGCAAGGAGGGGTAGCCTGGTCGTCGTTCAAACGCATCGCCGTCGCAACGGCATGTTGTTATCTCGCCATCGCTCTGATCGTTCCCCTATTGGTCGCCCGGTTTTTCCCTGCCTATCAGCTTTTCCAAGAATCGCGGAGGTATTTGCAACCGGACATGCAATTTGGTTCAGTGGAATTCGACGAACCAAGTCTTGTCTGGTATTTCCGAAGCCGCGTACACGGTTTCCTTACGCTGATGAACCGCAACCGCGCGCTGGAGTTTATGGCGGAAGCAGGGCCGCGTTTTGTGATTATGCCAACCTCGCTGGTCAGCACGCTTTTCGCGAACCATCCTGAGACTTGGAAAATGTTTTCGACACGCGGTTTCAACATCGCGAAAGGAAAGCGCACAGAACTGACGCTCGTGTCAAAACCGGAGTGACCGAATTTGACGACTCAACGATTCTTAGATTTAACAATTCAGCGACGATCCTCATGATTACATTTCTCCGCGGCAAACTCATCAACGCGTTGCCCACCCAGGCGATTATCGATGTCGACGGGGTCGGCTATGAAGTTTTTATTCCGCTTTCCAGTTACGACAAACTTCCTGCGGCCGGGCAGGACATCCGCATCCTCACGCATCTTCATGTGCGGGAAGATGCACACATCCTTTACGGATTCATGACCGCAGCTGAGCGCGATCTTTTTCGATTGCTCGTTAATAATGTGAGCGGCATCGGGCCGAAGCTGGCGCTCGCGGTGTTGAGCGGGATGAGCGTCAACAATTTCAAAGCCGCAGTCGTGAACTCTGATGTCGCGTCGCTTTCGAAAATCAGCGGTCTCGGCAAAAAGACGGCCGAGCGAATTGTCCTCGAATTAAAAGACAAACTGGGTGTGGCTGCGGCTTGGGAAGCGGCAAGCGCGATCCACGCGCCCACGCCCGAGCAAGAACAAGCAAATGAAGCGGTGCTCGCGTTGATTGCGCTTGGTTACAAACAAATCGATGCACATAAAGCAGTGCGCGAATTGCAGGAGAAAGGTCAAGCGAAGGCAGCGGAAGAGTTGGTCAAGCTTGCGTTGAAGCGCATGGCCACGGGAAGATGATCGAAAGTTGAGTGTTGAGAGTTGAGAGTTGAGAGTCTGCGCAACTCGATGCTCGCACAATCCGACAGACTTGAGACCATCCGCTCCGCTTTCCCCACAGAAGGCCTCTTTGCTGAAAAGGACTGGCTGCTGTCGCCCGATGGATTTCCGATCAACAAGAGATTTCTGGCCGAGCTCGAGCAGCTTGGACATCGCCTGTTTGTTTTTCAGCGTGCATGTAATCAGCTCTACCTATTGAGCGTCAAAGGAAAGCAGCCCGAGTGGGTAGCACGTTATCTCGATGCAGGTAAGCCGAGGGAGCTGATTGAGTTTTCGCGGCGCAAGGAAATTCGCGACGATTTGCCTCGGGTAATCCGGCCCGACCTAATTCTGACCGACGAAGGCTACATC
>QHNJ01000146.1 GCA_003218395.1 Verrucomicrobiota bacterium | reverse complement strand
ATGCCGCTCTCGATGGCGCGGGCATTTACAAAAATGAGCTGTTGCGCGCGCGTCTGCCGGCTCAGGCCGGCCTGATCGATGAACCCGCTGATTTGAATTTTCCGTGAGGCAGCACCGTTTAGCTGAATCAGGCGTTCCAATAGTTCGACACCATATAAATCTCGGATTCGATCGGCAAGCGTTGCCGTTGCCGGTAATTGGAACACGAGCCGGCCATCTCGCAGCAGCGTGAAGGCGGTCTGAGGGTGGCCGATCGCCTGCAGGTGGATCTGATGCTCGATA
>QHNJ01000145.1 GCA_003218395.1 Verrucomicrobiota bacterium | reverse complement strand
GATGATCTCCGTGCCGGCGATGGCATTCGCCTCGCGTGTGGTCAATCGAAATCGAGAAACGCTGGCGATGCTGGGTAATGCTTCGCCGCGAAATCCCAGCGTGCCGACAGCTTGCAAATCAGCGGCCGAACGAATCTTGCTCGTTGCATGACGCTCAAGTGAAAGGAGCGCGTCATCACGATCCATGCCGCACCCATCGTCAATCACGCGAACGAGCGACATTCCCCCGCGCCGAATCGCGATCTCGATCTTGCGAGCTCCGGCGTCGATGCCGTTTTCGATTAGTTCCTTCACCACGGAGGCGGGACGCTCCACCACTTCGCCGGCCGCCACCTGGCTGGCGACGGTGTCTGGGAGCAATCGAATCCGGCTCATGCGATTTTGAACTTTAGTTTTTGGCTCACGAATTGCGAAGAAAAACGGATCTGATCCGGCGGCAGATTTTTGACTTGGTGAAGCCATCGCCGTATTTTACTCGACATGATTAATATCACCGACAACGCTGTTCGGCAGCTCCGAAGTCTGCTTGCGGCGCAGGTGGAGAGTTCTCGGAAAGGTTTGCGCATACAGATCGCAAAAGGCGGCTGTTCGGGTCTGCATTACGAGATGGTGCTCGATGAGAAAAAGGACAGCGACGCCGTGGTGGAGCGCGATGGAATGCAATTTCTTATCGACGACGAGAGTATCCCATACTTGCGCGGCGCTACCTTGGATTTTCACGATGGTTTAACCGGTGCCGGTTTTCACGTCGTCAACCCAAATGCGTCGCGGACGTGCGGATGCGGTTCGTCGTTCGAGACGGCGCGGCCAGTTTGAAACCGAGGGATCTTCTCGCGTTCACGTGATGGACTATGGTGGTTACCCCTACGAAGAGCCGTACGCTCGTAAGCGGCGACGGGTTAATTACTTTGCGTGGACGGTTGCCATTGTACTCTTAAGCGGCTTCGCTCTGGCGGCGTGGCTGGGTAGTTTCTACATTTTCGATCAGCCGGAACGTCCAGATAGTTACCGGATCTTACAAAGACTGCACAAAATTGATCCGCCGAAGCGTTTCGAGTTGACCGCCGCGCCGGCCGGCGAATTCCTAACCGCGAAGCAGCTGTACGATCGCTACATCGGGATGGGCAGTGCAGAATTGGCCAGGGCCAATGCCGAATTGGCGCGCAATTATATTCGAAATTATCAGCAAGTGCGCGGCTTGGTGCCGTACGTGGTTGGTAGATATACGATCGTGGCAATGCGTGAACTCGAATCTGACGATGTGTTCACCTCAGGCATGGTCGCCCTGACAAACGCCGGCGAAAGCGGCGAACTGCTTATGGAGCATCTCTACCCGGCTAACCCTGAAGTCCTGCCGCTGATGAAGCAGACACTTAACGTCGGTTTGGAAGTGAAACTAGAGCGCACACATGATCTTTCCGCCGTGATTCATGCCGAGCGATTGCCAGACGGTCGCATCATGATTACTGCTGTCCCATTGCTTTACGGGAGTTATACGGTTACGCGTGGCCTTGGGACTTTTCGCCTTGAGCCGCCGCTTAGTCTGAACCTGGCCGCAGGCTGGCCCTTATTTAAGTCACAAGAACGCGCCAAAATCGAGCAGCACTATGCAGACTATCGGCAAAAAATTGCAACGACCAAGAGCGAACCCGCTCCAATACCTGGATTCAGCGCCAGCGCTACGCCTCCGCCAGCCCAGAATGAACTGGTGCGGGTCGAGCAAGCCAGGCCTGTTGAGGCACCCGCTGTAACGCCGATTCCGGCGAAAAGTCAAAAGCTCGCCAAGGCAACGCCGCTGCCGAAAGGCGGAAAATTGGCAAAGAAACAAAAGCTCGTATCTCCGCCGTCCGCATCCACTCCTACTCAACCGGTGATCGCTCAAAAACCAAGCGCGCCAACTTCGACACCGATCGCTGTCGCGTCAGCACCGACACCAAGAACAGCGCTTGCCACGCCGCAGCCGACAGTTGCTCCGGCGACTACCCCGAACGCTTTCGGGGCTGCTGCTCAAGCCGTACCTATGCCAACCGCAACGCCGGTACCAGTGTTGCCCGCGCAGCCTGTTCCCGCCAATGCTCCGGAGGTAGCTCTGGCGTCGAACGCAGGCGGTGGCAGTTGGAAAACCTTTCCGGCCGGGAAAATGCCACTCGGGCGCCTCATCGGGACGGGCGATCTACGGGATGCCGTCGAGCACGGGGTTGCCGGCGAACGCGTCTATCTGAAGGGACAATTCGTCGTCAATTTTTCCGATGCCAACCGCGCCGTGCTTCGCCCGCGCACGACGTTAACAAATAAAATGCTTCATTTTGGTACGGGCTCGTCCACGCGCATCATTGTCGAATTTCCAGCCGGCTTCACGCCTCCACCGCAAGGCGCGGTTGTAAGCCGCGACGAGAAGCGCCCCTACGAAATCACTGAAGTGCGCAAACAGGAAGACGGACAGCTCAACGTCTTTGTGCGCGAAATAATGCAGCCGAATTAATCGGCGCGGGAGCGCAAAATCAATTTCCCGTCGCGGATTTCGACTGTATCGATGTCGTAACTGTTTCGGTAATCAGCGAGGTACTCTCGCAATCGCCTCGAATGGTACTTCCAATTCAAAAGATCCTTCGGCACCGGCTCGTTGTTCACAACGATCCGGTTCAATTGCGGATGTTCCAGAGATTCCGCGCCGTTTAATTGGATCATGACATCCCCGTTGAAGTAATAACGAGACCAACCGAAGAATTCTCCAAGCGGGACACTCGCCTGCAGACGAAGCCGATTCTCCTCCATCGATACGAAGGCCTTCCAGCGTGCATCTCGATTCGCGGCGATCAAACTGTTAACATCGTCCACCGTCAGCTCGATTTCGGCTGGCTGACCAGCACGCTTTTTCTGTTCGAAATCCTGCCACCGTTCCTGGACGGATTGAATTTGCTCGTCCGAAGCGGCGAATTCAGGAACCGGCGCAGGTGTGTCGGCAATCGAATGCGTTTTCGCCAGCCAGAAAATACCGTGGACTACTGCCGAATGACGCTGCAAACCCCAGTACAATCCGGCGAAACAGGCAACGGTCAGCACAGTCCCAAAAACCACGAGGATAAGGCAGCCTCTGGCGAAACAGCCCAATCCTTTTCTCGGCGGCGGCGCCTCAACCCAGCCGTTCATGTGCTCCGGCCCGGCTGCATGTCGATCTTCGATTGCGCATCAATCATTTTCTCATAAAGCGCGCGCAATCCCTCCGAAAGCATTCGTGTGCCCGTGAGGATCGGCATAAAGTTCGTGTCGCCGTTCCAGCGCGGCACGATGTGGATATGCAGGTAATCGACAATGCCAGCCCCCGCGCATTCGCCAAGGTTAAGACCGACGTTGAAACCCTGCGCTTTCGTCGTTGTACGCAGCAGCGTTTGCGCGTGCACCACCAAATTCCAAAGCTCGACAATTTCATTTTCGCCAAGCGAAGAAATATCGGCCGTTTTACGATAAGGCACCGCCATCAAGTGACCGACCGCGTAAGGATAGCGGTTCATCATTAAGAAAGCATTTTTGCGGCGCGTGATCACCAAATGCGCCGCGTCATCGCTTGCTTGAGCCGCCGCCTCGAGAAAATCCGCGTTCGGTTTTTCCCGCTCGAAGTATTCGACCCGCCAGGGGCACCAGAGCGTCTCCATCTCTTTTTTTGGAAATTCCGCCGACATCTCAGATCCGTTTTTCTTGAGGGAAGCTGTCAGCTTTCTCTTTGGCGAGAGTAGATTTGCGCGCCGGAAAGTCGAGCAACCATTTCTGTCCCTCCTGTTGTCATTCCGAGCGGAGGTCGAGGAACCTCTCAATATTTCTTCGTCCCGGCTTAACGCCGCGCACAATCCGCCGAATGCAACCCTCCAGTCTGGCCCTTAATTACCAAACCAAGTCACCACGCGCCCAGTTCCTGTTGGTAACGGATAGCAGACAGCGGCGGGACGGCGGGCAAAAAGAAAATTAAAAAAGGCTTGCACGTGAAATGGTGTTATAGTCAACTAAATCACTATATGACATGCAGTGATGGATTGAAACCGTGTCTTGCCCCTCTCTCGCAAGGGCGATCTGGAGCACAGGATGAATCGTGAATGGAACGATGGTCAGCCGATTTATCGCCAGCTTCGCGATCGCGTCATCCACATGATACTCGACGGCGTACTAAAAGAAGGCGACCCGCTGCCGTCGGTGCGCAATGTCGCGGCGGAATATCGGGTTAATCCGCTCACTGTTCTGAAGGCGTATCAAGAACTGGTCGATGAGCAGCTTGTCGAGAAAAAGCGAGGTCTCGGCATGTTCATCAAAGCCGGTGCGCACACGCTGCTGCTCAAAGGCGAACGCCAGAAATTTCTTGCCGAGCATTGGCCGAGGGTTCACGCAACCATTCGGCGGCTCGGTCTCACTCCGGAAGAACTGCTCGATCCTACGGCAACTCGCCGGTCGCCATCGAAGAAAAAGGAGGAGCACTGAAGCCATGGCGTGCATAGAAGCTCGCTGTCTCCGCAAGACGTTCGGCACAACCATCGCGCTGGACGGCGTCGATTTGCATGTCGAAGAGGGGCGCATCCTCGGACTCATCGGTCCCAACGGCGCAGGCAAGACCACCGCGCTCAACGCAATTCTCGGCCTAATCCCATTTCAGGGAGAAATGAAAGTGCTTGGGCGCGACCCATGGGGCGCGCGCGATCAGCTCATGCGCGATGTCTCTTTCATTGCCGATGTCGCCGTGCTGCCACGCTGGATTCGGGTTTCGCGACTGCTCGACTACGTCGGCGGTGTGCATCCGCGATTCGATCGGGCGAAGGCCGAAGGATTTCTGGCGAAGACTACGATCAAGCACGCCAGCAAGGTGAGGGAATTGTCGAAGGGCATGGTGGCCCAACTGCATCTCGCGCTGGTGATGGCGATTGACGCGAAATTGTTGGTGCTGGACGAACCGACGCTTGGTCTCGACATCCTGTATCGCAAGCAGTTCTACGACTCGCTCCTGAACGATTATTTCGATGGCACTCGCACCATCATCGTGACTACACATCAGGTGGAAGAGGTCCAGGAGGTCCTCACTGATCTCATGTTCATCGACCGCGGTCGCATCGTGCTCGAGTGCAGCATGGAAGAGTTCGAATCGCGCTATCTGGAAGTGATGGTGAATCCCGAACGTGTCGTCGCGGCACGGGCGCTCAAGCCAATTCACGAGCGCGCGGTGTTCGGCCGCAGCGTCCTGCTCTTCGATCATGCCGATCATGAGCAACTCGCCGCGCTTGGCGAGGTGCGCAGGCCCAGCATCGCCGACTTGTTCGTTGCCGTGATGAGCAATCAAGCCGGCCACACCCAAGGAGCAGCGAAATGAATAATCCATCGAATAGCGTGCCTGGATCGCCCATTGACTCGCAGGCAATCGCGCCCGCGTCCGCGTCGCCGACTCGACCATTCTACTGGTCGGTGCGCCGCGAGTTGTGGGAGAACCGTTCGATCTGCGTCGCGCCGCTGATCGTCGCGGTGGTCGTGTTGCTCGGTTTCCTCGTGAGCACGATTGGTTTGCCGGAACGCAGACGCGCCGTGTTGTTACTCGACCCGGCCAAGGCGCGGGCCGCAATCGAGATGCCCTACAACGTCGCGGCGATGATGTTGATCTTCACCGCGTTCATCGTCGGCGTGTTTTATTGTCTCGATGCGCTGCACGGCGAACGTCGCGATCGCAGCATCCTGTTTTGGAAATCGCTACCGGTTTCCGATCTCACGACGCTGCTCTCGAAGGCGACCATTCCGCTGGCAGTGCTGCCGCTAATTACGTTCGCGATCATCGTTGTCACGCAGTTCGTCATGCTGCTGTGGACCAGCGCACTCCTGATACTCCATGGGATGAGTCCCGCATCGACCTGGACAAATTTTCCGTTGTTTCAGCAGTCGCTAATATTGCTCTACGCGCTGGTCGCGATTGCGCTGTGGCATGCGCCGATCTACGGGTGGGCATTGCTGGTTTCGGGCTGGGCGCGACGCGCGACGTTTCTATGGGCGGTCCTACCGTTTCTCGCGATTGGCTTTTTTGAAAAGATAACGTTCGGCACTTCGCATTTCGCCTTGATGTTGAAGCACCGTCTGATGGGATTCGCTCCGCTGGCATTCGCCTTTAACGCGCACTCGATCGATTGCCCACAACTGACACCGGGAAAGTATCTGAGCACGCCGGGTCTCTGGCTCGGTCTCTTATTCGCTGTCGCATTTGTGACGGCAGCCGTCCGGCTGCGCCGTTATCGCGGACCGCTGTGATTTGCATCCACGAGTAATTCAACCGCCACTTAGGAGAATGGATATGAAAACAGGTGAAAGCAGAGAACGCTCGCCGCGTTTCAAAGCCAGAATAGCCGGTCTCTTTTGGTTAATGACCATGTTGCTGGGCGGATTCGCCGCGTTTAATGGTGATACGCTTGTTGTATCAGGCGACGCCGCAACCACCGCGAACAACATTCTGACACACGAGTCCCTGTTTCGCTGGGCCGTCGTGACTAACCTCGTCGCGACCATTTGTTATCTCGCGGCGACGTTGCTCGTCTATTTTTTGCTTAAGCCAGTAAACAGGAACCTTTTCTTTGCTCGCCGCGTTCTTCAGCCTCGCGGGATGCGCCGTTTCCGGCGTCAGTTTCATTTTGAATCTTGCGCCTCTGGCCGTTCTTGGCGGCGCGCCATCCTTGAATGCTTTCAGCCCCGAACAGTTGCAGGCGCTGGCGCTGATCTTCCTCAAATTGAATTCTCAGACCTTCAACATCGCGATGACATTTTTCGGGCTACATGTCCCCTCGGTCGGCTACCTGATTTTCAGGTCAACCTTCCTGCCGCGGATTCTAGGCGTCCTCGTAGCAATCACCGGTGTATGCTACCTGACGAACGGTTTCGCGAATTTCCTCTCACTTCCGTTCAAAGGTTATTTGTTTCCGTTCGTTGCGGCCAGCGGCCTGGTCGGTGAAGGATCGCTGGCTATTTGGCTCCTCATGAAAGGTGTGAACGTTCAGCGCTGGAAGGAGCAGGCCTCGTTAGGCGTATGAAGCGTGTGCTAAAGTGGAGTGCCGGCGCGATTTTGCTCGCGTTAATATTGGCGTTCCTCGCGGGATTCATCGCTTACTGGAGGTCGACGAACGACTGTGATCACAAGGTTGCTCCGAACAATCCGATCAAGGCGATTGTTCACTGCGAATATGGCTCACCCGATGTTCTGAAGTTAGAGGACATTGAAAAGCCGGTGCCGAATGACAACCAGCTCCTGGTAAAAGTTCGCGCGGCTTCGGTAAATCCACTCGACCTCACCATTCGCGGTCCGTGGCTGATCCGTCCTGTGCTCGGATTGCGTAAACCAAAAGACACTCGACTGGGTGTCGACTACGCGGGGATCGTCGAAGCAGTTGGCAAAGACGTCACGAACTTCAAACCAGGCGACGAAGTTTTCGGCGGAAAAAACGGCGCCCTGGCCGAGTATATCTGTGTTTTGTTCAGTCCGGCCAAAAAGTTTTGATCAACGGCGCTTCGGGAGGCGTGGGCACCTTCGCCGTGCAAATCGCGAAATCATTTGGTGCGGAAGTGACCGGCGTATGCAGCACGCGAAATCTGGACATGGTCCGATCACTTGGCGCAGACCACGTCATCGATTACACCAAAGAGGATTTCACCAAAGGCGAGCAGCGGTATGACCTGATCTTCGATCTCGTTGGGAATCATTCGTTCTCAGAGAGGCGGCGTATTTTAAATCCGAATGGAATTTGCGTCATGGCCGGTATTGGAGGAGCAGGATGGCATGACGGCATTTTATCGCGTTTGGCTGGTGAGCTCAATGCATATATGCGATCACGATTCGTTAGCCAGAAGTTCATTAGCTACATCGCGCAATTCAACAAAAAGGACATGATGGTCCTGGCCGATCTCATGCAATCCGGAAAGATGACGCCGGTCATCGATAGGACTTACAAACTCAGTGAGGTCCCGGCGGCGCTTCGTTACCTGGAACAGGGTCACGCTCGCGGAAAAGTAGTCGTTACTTTGGACTAACAACAAACCTAACTAAACGAGGCGGAGATAGGACATGAATTCAACCAAGAAACAAGCAAGGTTCGCCGGATTACTTTATCTGTTGGCCAGCCTCCCCGCGCCCTTTGCTCTTATTTATGTTCCTGGCAAGCTGATCGTGCCTGGAGATGCAGTGGCGACGGCCGATCACATTCGGGCTTCCGAGACCCTTTTCCGCCTCGGCATTGCGAGCGAACTGTTCGGCTTCATCATCTTTATTTTTGTGGTGCTGGCTCTCTACCGCTTATTCAAAGCGGTTGATAAGAAACATGCTTTGGCGATGGCGACCTTGATCTTGATCTCCATCCCCATCTCGCTTTTCAATGTGCTCAACGAAATCGCTGCACTGGTTCTCGCCAGCGGCGCCAAGTTTCTGTCGGTATTTGAAACGCGTCAGCTGGATGCCCTGGCCTATCTGTTCCTCCGTTTGCATGGCCAGGGATTTGTCGTTGCGCAAATCTTCTGGGGGCTTTGGCTGTTTCCGTTTGGGATTGTTGTTATTCGATCGGGTTTCATCCCACGTGTGTTGGGCGTTTTACTGCTCATTGCAGGTTTCGGCAATGTGGCGAGTTCCTTTACTTCTCTCTTTCCACTACCTTACGCCTCTCTTGTTGACCGGTTCGCAAGCGTTCTCACAGCTGCGGAATTACCGATAATCTTTTGGCTTTTGATCTGGGGTGCAAAGGATCAATCATTAGGCGAGCAACATTCTGATCCGGCTATTGCTTAATAAGCTGTCTAATTACATCTATGAAAATAAAGCGCATTCTCAAATGGACTGCAGCGGTAGTTTTCCTCGGGTTGTTCGCGTGGTTTTTTATCGCCTACTGGACGTCGAGCAACGACTGCGATCGCAAGACGGCTGCTCCGAATAATCCTATGAAAGCTATTGTTTACTGCGACTACGGTTTGCCCAATCTCAAGCTTCAGGAGATCGAAAAGCCCACCCCCGCTGACGATCAACTCCTGGTAAGAGTTCGGGCGGCTTCGGTTAATCCATACGACTGGCACTTCGTCGAAGGCACGCCCAAGATCATGCGTCTGATGGGGGTTGGGTTACGGAAGCCAAAGGACACACGACTGGGCGTCGATTTTGCCGGCACGGTTGAAGCCGTGGGCAAAAACGTCACCCAGTTCAAACCAGGCGATGATGTCTTCGGCGGAAGAGGAGGTGCCTTTGCCGAGTACGTTTGTCCACGCGCGTATCGAGCCGTCGCGATCAAGCCGGCAAACATCACATTTGAGCAAGCGGCTTCGGTCAACATCGCGGGCATCACGGCGTTGCAGGCGCTTCGTGATAAAGGAAACGTTCAGCCCTGGCAGAAGGTCTTGATCAACGGTGCGTCGGGAGGTGTCGGCACGTTTGCCGTGCAGATCGCCAAATCGTTAGGCGCGGACGTGACCGGTGTATGCAGCACTAAGAATGTCGATCTTGTCCGATCGCTCGGCGCAGATCACGTGATTGATTACACGAAAGAGGATTTCGCCAAAGGCGAGCAGCGTTACGATGTAATTCTCGACAATGTTCCAAACCATTCGCTGTCAGAATGCAGGCGTATCCTAAATCCCAACGGGAAATACGTCATGATCGGCGGCGGAGGACCCAACGACAGTCGATGGATCGGTCCGTTCGGTCGTGTGATTAACACGATGATCTTGTCACCATTCGTGAGCCAGAAAATGGGCATGATGATGGCGGACCCGAGCCAAAAGGACCTGGCCGTGTTGGCCGTTATGATGCAGTCCGGAAAAGTGAAACCAGTCATCGATCGGACTTACAAGTTGAGTGAAGTCCCAGAGGCGATCCGTTATCTCGAACAAGGACACGCTCGCGGGAAAGTGGTAATAACTGTGGACTAACAACGCCGTTGAAAAACCTCGCTTTGGCTGACGGCAGCTGATCTTGTTGTCACGTTAGATGAAGATCTTGTGCATTCTCATATTGGCGCTCGTTGCTGGGTGTTGCGTTGCGGCGGAGCCGACTTGGAACCCGGCTGATGCCGTGAAGGAAGCCGAGCAAGATATTCGCACAGGGCATATCAAGTTTTATTGGTCGGGCAGCATAGCGTCGATGCCAGTCGGTGTCCCCATCGAGGTGGCTAAGCAATATCCGAAAGCTAACGCTGGAGTCGACTGCGTCACCAACGACATACCACTTCGGGAACGACAGGAAGAATACGCGCGCCGGTACAACGAGAAGATTTTTGCCTACGTCACGCAAAAGCACTAATGCGCCCCGCTTTCGTAATTGTCGCTTCGACTGTGCCGGTCCTCGCACTGGCGCTTCCAGACGACACAACTTTATCGCGGCTTTTGGTTGGAACATGGCACGATTATCGGCACGACGCTCAATATCGCGCTGACGGGACCTGGATCCTGGATCCACCGGACGAAGGCGACAACACCCGGGGAAAATGGCGGATTGAACACGGCCGGTTGATTACGACCTGGCGATTTAGCGGCGAGTCTTCGGATTCGACGGCTGTTGATGAAATCAGCGAGCTGACTCAAAAGACCTTTAAGTTCCGCACTATTTCACAGGAGGGACCAGGTCGGCCTGAGGGTCAAGCCCTTCCGAATAAGATTTTCACCCTTACCCGTGTAACGACAAAGCAATAGGTCGGTGCTCGTTCACAATTCAAGAAATTCCAATTGCGGCGGCAGTCCATCGCGCAGGCGATCAATGTTGGCAAACCTAAAGACGCGCCGCCCCCGACCGCCTTTGGTCAATGCGATCACTCTTGGAAGAGGAAGGCCGAGCCGCACTGGCAGCTGCGGGCGCGGCCCAATCTGAAGCGTCGCTCGCGATTTAGATCGGACTGGTTAGACTTCCGGCACGCGCCACACGTTCTAAGGGCTAAGAGTCTGTTGCCACCATCGAAGTCATCTTTTAAATCTTCCGCAACGGCGGCATGCGATTCCTTCGACCGACTACCAAACGAGCGAGAAACGCGGCCAACCTCGGATATGAAACTTTCCGGCGCCGAGCGCGACCGCTCTCAACCTTCCAAGCCATCGGACTCGCCACCCAGCTTGCTGTCGACGTAAAGCACGACAAATGCTATTCCGATTACTGGCTGGAGGATCCTTTGCAAGAGATTCAGACCGAAACTGGGAACATCGAAGCCGTGAGCCTGCTGGGTCTCGGTGAGTTTTTGCAGAAGCGCCTGTGGATCTTGCGTCGTCGTCAACTCGTTAAAATAATGCCGCAGCGTTGTCCACTCCGGGCCAAGCGTAATCGCCAGCACAAAGGCTGCCCAAATTGAAACGATAAACGCTCCGCGCCACAACGGCCGTTGAAACCACGGAAGATCGCGCCCGCTGCGCGCGAGGTTTCTGCTTTCGCGTAATGAATCGACGACGCTAGCGTTTTCCAGAACAGCAAACTGCTGCCAGAAAAGAACGTTAATGAAGAAACGCCCGAACATCCAAATTTGAATTACGAGCAGAGCCAGCGCGAAAAAGATCAACAATAACGAAGACGCACCTGCAACGATCATCACTGCGATTGCGAGCGCAAATATCGTCAGCAAAGCGAAAACGCCATAGACGAAGATGCACAGCGCGGCCACGCGCGGCCAAAATTTCACCGCTTCATTCAGCGCAGCGACAAAACCGATACGGCGCCCGGCGAGTCTTTCGGCAGTGAGGATTTGGATGGCCGCAATGTAAACGGGCCACAGGACCATGGTGAGCACCGTCATGCAAAAGGCGAAAGCGCCCACGGTGAGGGTTTGGAGATCGAGATTCACGTTCGATCCGGTTTGGAACCATGCAGTGGCTAGTTGACCGCACGCCGATGGCAAGACCACAAGGAGGGTAAGCGAAAGGAATTGGGAAAAGCCATTCCGGTAAATCCGAAACGTTTCTGCCAAAATCTGTGCAAAACTGCGACGTTGTAGCGGCGGCTGTGTCAGCCCGTCGCCGCGCGCCACGTCGAGCGTCCCCGCATCAAAGAGCCCGGGAATGTCCGCCGCCGTGCTCCAGAGATCGACATCTGCTCGCCGGGCTTCGTTTCCAGCAAGCAATCGGCCTTCAGTCTTCCATTCGCGGAGCGTCTCGATATCCGCAGGACCATATTCCTTCCCCTGGACGCGCACGATCCATTGTTTCGTCATTTCGCCCATTTACTCCGGAAACATGCGCAAGACTAGATCACAAATGCGCGCTATTGGTGGATCGAGCAGTCCCTGCTTGATGCCAGAAAATAATGTCGGCGAAGCCGAGAATTTAACAGCATTGTCCGGCAAAGCGGCCGATCCACCTTTCGCACAGCGAATGGCCCATTGGTCCCCATGCAGAATCGATAATCCAGAATCCAGTATCGGCTTTTCCAGGAACCCGCTTTCAAATTCCGGCTAATCGAGTTAATCCTGTCTCTGGGATGAAATTGCTTTTGATCGACGGTCATTACTACGTTTACCGGTCGTTTTTCGCTATCCCGAATCTCTCCAATTCCCGGGGGGAACCAACCAACGCAATCTTCGGCTTTACAAAAACCTTGCGGCTGATGGTGAAACATTTGCAACCGCAGCTGGGCGCGGTCGTCTGGGACGAAGGCGTGCCGCAGAAGCGAGTGGAACTGCAACCTGCCTACAAAGAGACGCGCAAAGAAATGCCGAAGCCGATGATCCCACAACTGGATTTTATCCAAAAACTCACTCCCCTGCTGGGCTTCCGAAATATTTCCCTGCCAAATACCGAGGCCGACGACCTGATGGGTTGTTATGCCATGGCCGCGTGCAAGCAGCGTCGGACGGAAGTCGTGCTCGCAACCAATGACAAGGATTTGTATCAGCTCGTCGGACCCTGCGTGAGAGTTTACACGACGGCGAAGGCTGGTCTGGCTTCGCCAAAGGACGCGTTCGGCTTGCTAGGCGAAGATCAGGTCATTGCAAAGTGGGACGTTCCGCCGAAGCTTATCGGCGACGTGCTCGCCTTGACCGGTGATTCGGTCGACAACATTCCCGGAATCGGACTCGGCCGCAAAACAGCGGCAGCATTGATTCGCGAATTTGGCGGGTTGGAGCCGTTGCTCGCGAATGTGGACAAAGTCAAAAGCGCACGCACCCGGGAGAAGCTCGCCAACGCTCGCAAGCAAATTTTGCAAAACCGGAAAATGGTGGATCTGGATTGTCATCTTGAATTGCCCGTGGCCATCAAGGATCTCCAAATCGAGCCCGACTATCCCGCGCTCATCGCAGCGCTGGAAAAGTGCGAGTTTAAGTCGCTTCTTCAAGAAGTGCGTGACGAGGCCCACCGACCAGGAACAGCCGCGCAGGGCAATCTCCTGTAGCGGTCAAAGTCTGGCGGTCATCCGTGCGGTTGTAGCTGTGCGTGTCCTCAGAATTGGCGTAATCGCCTGAACACGGGGAACTAACATCACACACGGATTTTTCGTAAAAAATTCGAACGGGAACCCGGTCTTGCTGTCCAACTCAATAGGTTAAGGCGATTCGGGCGGTAGTACGCTTTCTTAGATTCGTTGTTTCTCCTTAGCGTGCGCCGCCTGAATCTTTTTTTCTGTCTGATCCCACCGCCAAGGCGGTACGTGGGGCATGCGCGAAGCCGTTGTGGTTGGCACGCTTGATCCGAGCAACGAAGCCGAGGTGATTGTTGCTGACCCGGCTCGGCCCCTTCTTATGACAGACATCAACAATTGCTTGGCGAACTCCCCGAAGACGGGCTCGCAATTTGCATTTTGTGCCGGGCCACACACGAATTTGAAAACCTGCGTGCGTGAGCGATGCGTTTATCAAGCCCAGCGCCCAACCCAATCCCATGAAGCCTAGCCGATACGATCCGATCGCCGCTGCACTCGAAGAAGACATCGGTCAAGGTGATATCACGACCGACTTTTTTGTGCCGGAGACGCTGCACGCAACCGGACGCCTCATCGCGCGTGAAAAAGCCATTGTTGCTGGCACCGAGGCGACGGCGGAAGTTTTCCGGCAGGTCGATTCATCAATCGACACCCAGATCATTCGGCACGACGGCGATGAGATTGCTGCCGGGGATGTGATCATCGAGGTCCGTGGCCTCGCACGTTCGATTCTCAAGGCGGAACGGGTCGCATTGAATTTTCTACAGCGCCTTTGTGGCATTGCGACGCTGGCGCGCCAATTTGTCGACGCCGTCGGGAATAGTCCTGTCAAAATTTTGGATACACGAAAAACCACTCCCGGCCTGCGAACCTTGGAAAAAGCCGCCGTGCTCGCCGGAGGCGGCGGCAACCACCGTTTCGGTTTATACGACATGGTGCTCGTAAAAGATAACCATCTGGCTACTCTTGAGGGACTCTCCAGTCTTGCGGACCGGATTACCCAGCTTCGCCAAGAACGACCAAACATCCGTGTCGAAGTCGAGGCTGACGATCTGGAACAAGTTCGCGCCTTCGTCGAAATTCAGGGGATAGACGTAATCCTGCTTGATAATATGACGCCTGCCCAAATTCGAGAGGCTGTCGCGCTGAGAAAAGACAATATCGAATTCGAAGCAAGCGGTGGCATCACTTTAAAAAACGTGAGCCGCATTGCGGCCACCGGGGTGGATTACGTCTCTGTCGGCAGTCTCACACACGCCGCGCGCGCAATCGACATCGGCTTGGAAATGACCCATGTACCCGGTTGAGGCGTTGGATCGTTTGATCGTTAATGAGATGCGGGCCGAGCTCGGCACAACCGTCATTGGTCGCGAAATTATCGTGCTCGAACAAACTGGCTCGACCAATGATGCGATTTTGCGAATCGCGACGTCAAATTCAAAGGAGGGCCTGGTTCTGTTCGCCGAACATCAAACCGAAGGGCGAGGACAGCGAGGCAATCGCTGGGAGTCGGCGGCGGGGAAAGGGCTTTGGTTCTCCATCCTGTTGCAACCCAGGATCGACATAAACAATTCTCCCCGACTCACGACGTGGGCAGCCGAAGCTATTTCAGACCTGATCCAAAACGAATTTTTTCTCAAAGCAACCATCAAACTGCCAAACGATGTCGAGATTAATGGGCGCAAGGTTGCGGGCGTGCTCGTCGAGATGCGCGCGCAAGAGAAAGCGCCACATCTGGCCATCGCCGGTATCGGAATCAATGTGAATCAATCACTCGAAGATTTTCCCAGAGAGCTGCAAAGCTGGGCAATTTCGCTGGCCATGGCGTTAGATCGACAAGTCAATCGTCAGAAGTTTGCCATTGCCCTTTTGCGTAATCTGGATCGCAGTTACAGAGAGCGGTTTTGCTGACGCAGGTGAATCGTTAAAAGGCTACAAAAGTTGCATGGTCAAAATCAGCGCTCTTGTCCTTTTGTAGCATTGTAACCTTGTAACTCTTTTAACGATTCACCTGCTCTGCCCACCACTCGCGATAAACTTGCGGTGAAATTTCCGATGGCTTGATCTCGCTGCGTCCGCCCCAGAAAACGTTCGTGTACGAAACCGGGATGCCGATCGAGCGAATATGTCGATCTATGGCCACCTTATGGTTGAGGAGCAGTTGTTTATCCGTGCCGTGCGCGACGGCCATGATGTTGACGTTCTTAAATTCGGGGCCTGCTTCACGCCAATAGCAATGGGTAAGAATACGATGGCGGCCAACTTCGCCGCCCGCTTCAATTTCGCGACCTGGCGGCACGGCCCAATGGAAGAGTGCGTTGAAGCGCGTGACACGAACTCCACCGGCCGACGGTTTGACGTGTTCCAGAAAAGTTGAAAAACGCCCAATGATCTTTCGCGCATTCAGCTGCTCGGCAACGCGATAAAATTCATCAAGCGAAACACCCGCTCCTTCCGCGCGGGCTGCCCAGGGCGTAGGCTGAATTTCTTCCGGAGCCAATTCGCGCTTGAGCGCGAGCAAAACCTTCCATTCTTGCCCGCTAAGATCGACAGCTTGCACCGGAATCATTTTTGCCGGCTGATCTGCTTTGCTGCCCGGCTCGATCGTTTTTCGGCGAACGTGGCCAACGCCGAGAGTAAAAATTCCTTTCGCCGGCATGACCCGGAAACGTTCCGCATTGATTTTGTTCGCCAGCAATTCGCAATGGCCGTGCAGCGAAAATCCGTGCGGCACTTTCACTGTTGTCCATAATTTGTAATCCGATCCTGCGCTAACAGTGTCGGTAGAGCGAAGGACCACGTGACCCGAAAAAGGATCGCGTTGGAACATCCAGTCGAAGGCAGCGTCGATCTTATTCTCAGGAACCCTCCACGCCACCAGCGCGCCATCAGCGAGATTCGTAGCGAGCAAAGTTTGCCGAACGCGCCGGATCGTTCCAGCGCGCAGCATCGCCGCGATGCGCGCCATCACGACATCGACATCCACCCCTGAGCGGCGCGCAATTTCCTCGAACGGCTCGCGCACGAAGCCTTCAATCTTGTCTTCGGAGATTGCAAGAATCTTCGCGTTGATCGGATCATCATGTTCCATCGTCGGCATCTAGCTGCTAATTAGCCCGCCACCGCGTAAATTGTCCAATATCATGGCTCATTATCCTGATAGCCTTTCCCTGTTGAATGCGCGCGCTTTGTTTTTTCAGGATGCCAAGCTCGGCCCGAACGGCGGCTATGCCGATCGCTGGGTGCGCGTCGAGTCCAAACCGATTCCCTTTTATTTCCCTAATTTGGCATCACGCGTGGCGGCGGCGCGCTTGCACGATTTGCATCACATCGCGGCCGAGTATGAAACGGATTGGCCCGGCGAAGCGGAAATTGCCGCATGGGAAATTGCGAGCGGCTGTGCGCGATATCGCGCGGCTTGGATTCTCAACCTTGGCGGATTCGGAGCCGGCCTGGTCGTTGCGCCGAGGAGACTTTTTCGCGCGTTCCTACGTGGCCGGCGCGCAAAAACGAACTTATACAAAACCGGCTTCGACGAATCGCGGCTGAACGAAATCAGCGTTGGGACATTGCGCGATCAACTTGGTTTACGGGTACCGGTTTCACCCGCGAGCGACACCGACATGATTTTGTTTGTTCTTTGGTGCGTTCCGGCGATTCTCGCCTGGCTGTCGATTCCGTTGCTTACTGTCATTCTTTTCTGGCTGATCGTGCGCGCGAAGTCTTGAGTTACGCAGAATTCACACAGTGCAGGAAAAGACGGCGGCAAAGTGGCAGCCCGATCCGGCAAGGACGAACAGATGCCAGACGAAATGACGATAGCGAAGATGATCGTTCGCAAAAAATAACACGCCGCTCGTATAAGCGATGCCGCCAGCCGAAAGCCAGATCAACGCCGGCAATGGAATCGCGAACGCAAATGGATGATTCGCGATTGGAATCAACCAGCCCATTCCAAGGTAAAGAGACATCGCCAGCTTCGGATGACGCGATGGACCACGCGTCGCCTTCATGACGACGCCAAAAATCGCGAACGCCCAAATGATTCCGAGAATAGTCGAGCCACCGACGCCGCAAAGCGGACCCAGCGCGAACGGCGTATATGTCCCTGCGATGAGCAAAAAAATCGCGGAATGATCCAGCACACGCAAAATTGATTTCCCGCGCGTTTGCGGCCACGCGTGGTAAAGCGTTGATCCGAGATACAACATCGACATCGTGACAACAAAAATCACCGTGCCGAGAAAAAAGCCAGGGGTACTACGACGCGCTTCCAGCAGAAGAATCGGCGCACCGATTAACGCGGCGCACAATCCAATTCCATGACTGATGCTGTTCGCAAGTTCTTCGCCAGGGGATTGCGTTCGTTTTGCTGAAACGCGCACCTCATCGCTAATGTTCACGACGCGCATCATGGGAAACCGGCGAACCAATTTGCAAAGTAAAAAATGACTATGCCTTCCGGGCGACTTGCAAAGCAATCGAAATTCTCGGTTTCGTCACTTTAGGTACACCTTACCAGCCTAGTCGTGCGATTCAGGAACGTTGAACGATCGTTCCAGGCACTGCTTCCGATCCTCGAGCATTCGCTACAGCCGTTGTCGCTGATCCGGTGTCAAAACCGGGCTCGCTCGTTCTTGCGCACGATCGAGAATTCCTTGTGTCTCACGTAAGTCCACTGCACGCAGGTTGCGCAATTCATTGTCCGCTTGCTGCATGATCGGCCTCACCTTCTCATCTTGGTCCGGAGTGAGGTGCAAACGCGCGCGCCAGCGATCGATCGCAAAAGCCGTTCCAGGCGGTGTCTCGCTCCGACGCG
>QHNJ01000144.1 GCA_003218395.1 Verrucomicrobiota bacterium | reverse complement strand
AATAGCTCCGCCACGATAAAGCGTTAAACCGCTGGAGCGTTGAAGCCAAGTCGGTGTAACAGAGTAACGAATGACGCCGGCGTGTCTCAGGTTCAGGCTTCGTCATCTGTATTTGTCCATCGTTATTCCTATCATTGCTCTTGCTCCGTGAAATCTTTTCAGTTTCATCACAAGTATGGAAAGTCAACTGACCTGGTATGGACAATCGGCTTTTAAGATCGTTACGCCGAGCGGTAATGTTCTTCTTATCGATCCCTGGCTCACGAATCCCGTTTACAAGAGAGGCAAGGAGGAAATCGCAGCGCTCAAGCGGGTTGAATTGATCTTGATCACGCACGGACATTCCGATCATGTCGGTGATGCAGTCGAAATCGCGAAGCGCACGCGCGCCAAACTCGTAGCGACGTACGACCTGGGCGATGCGATGGTGAAGTCCCTCGGCTATCCCGCGGAGTTGGCGGAAACGGAAACCATCGGTCACTTTGGCGGCGAACTAACTCTGCTTAATGGGGATGTGAAGGTGCTTTTCGTCCGCGCGCATCACGGCTCCGGCATTACTGTTGATGATGAATCGGGAGCGCGCTACGGCGGTTCACCCGGAGGTCTCGTGATCACGATTCGCGCCGGCCCAACTATCTACCACACGGGGGACACAGATTTGTTTTCCGACATGGCGCTGGTGTCGCGGTTTAACAAGATCGACATTATGCTCGTTTGCATTGGCGATCATTTTACGATGGGACCGGCACGCGCGGCTGAAGCTGTGAAGCTGGTCGCACCGCGAACGGTGGTTCCAATGCACTACGCCACATTTCCCGTGCTTACCGGCACGCCGGAAGCGTTCGATCGTGAACTAAAAAAACGCAACGTAAAGGCCGAACTGCGGGTCATTAGTATCGGTGAGACAGTCACGCTCTCCGAATCGTAAATTCCTTTGCGCTGACGCGCTGCCACCACCGCGCCATACGGCCATCAGAAGCAATGAAGTCGAATAGGGAGGGATAATGCCAATCCGGGAAAATGGGACAAGTTTGGCAGAGCTGCCTATACCTCAAGCTCTGACCAACGCCGCAGCGACGTTCGTCGATTCTTTAAAGATCAGTTCGACCTCCGAGACGGTCCGTCGTGGGCGGCAAATGGTGATTAAGCACCGCAACATCTATGGCGAACAACTGGCTGATTTAGCCAATTTGTACTTTCGCATATCAGGCATACCGATCCGTTTTTGGAGCAAGACCGAAGACTGGAAGCGCTGGGAAGTGGAGTGTTTCAAAATGCTTAACGGCGATCGGTTTCGTGTTTTTGCTTCGGGAGCAAAGACCGTTTGCTTCGACAAGTTGCCGGGGGAGAGCCTTTGGGAACACATCAACCGTGGCACACTGACTCGGCAGATGCTGCAAGCAGCCGGGCGCGAGTTTGACCGGACTCATCAATTCTGGAGCGATGAATTTGCCGGCCCGTGGTCTCACGGCGATGCGACCATGAGCAATGTTATCTATAACGAGAAGACTGGCCGTGCGCGGCTGATTGACTTCGAACTGGGGCACGAGAAATCGCTTCCGGCCAAATCGCGACATGCCGACGATTTGCTCGTTTTCTTGCTCGACATCCTGGCAATCGTTCCCAGCCGGCAATGGCTGCCTTTCGCGCTTTATTTTCTGAACGCCTACGGAAATCAGCGTGTGATTGCCGCGTTGGAAGATCAACTGGCGCTTCCCAACGGCATGGCTTGGATCTGGTGGGGCGTCCGCACAAGCTTCGCTAACCAGGCGAAAGTAAAACGGCGTCTGGCGAAGCTCCGAGACATAATCGCCAATCTGGGGCGTTATCGAACCATCGCTGCCAAGCGAGTCCGCAAGAGGCGACGCGCTTCAATCACTTGCCAGGAAATGAGCCCCGGGATGCCGAGCGCTAGTTCCCGCACTCTTGCGATCAGCGATAGGGCGAAAGCCGCGTCCCCGGGGATGCCGAGAAGGTTGCCCACGAAAAGATAACCGCCTTCCTGCACGCCCAAACCTCCGGGAACCGCAAACGCCGCCGAGCGAATCGTCAACACCATACTTTGCAAGATCAGCGCGTTAACGAATGTCGCGTGAAGATCGAGCGCATAAAGTGCGATCCAAATTTCGCCGGACCCACCGACCAGCGAAATAGTCGTCCACACGCAACACATCACTAGTGCATGCCGCCGGGCGTAAAGCATGCGAACGGTCTGATCGAGCGTCTCGCCGCCCTGCACCAGCGAATGCCACTCCGGCGAATTCGCCAGGCGCGCTATGACGCGAGCGAGGAAACGGAACATTCCCAGCCGTTGCACGAAGTAGAAACCCGCAACACCGAGAACACCGACGAGCGTTCCGACCAAAGTTGGACGAACGAAATTTCTCTGTCCAGTTACACCGACAAGCAGTGCCAGCCCAAGCACGGTGAATGCGGCCTGCGTGAAAACGCCCAGCGTAACGTCCACGAGCACGGTGCCCGCCGCGACTGGTACCGAGGTCCCATTGATCGAAGCCAACCGCGCCCGGACGATGTCTCCGCCGACCGCGGCGGAGGGGACAAGTGTGCTGACCGACTCACCGATCCAACGCATCCAAAGCAGCTTACGCAAAGGCAGCCGATCGGATTTTGGAAAAAGAACCCACCAAGCAGTTGCATCGAGGACGACCGGAACGACGAAGTGATAAATCACCACGGCAGCAAGGGCCCAGCGCGCGGTAGCGAACGCCATGCCTACCTGCGAGGCACCCTGGCGAATCAGCAGGAAGGTAAAGAGTGCGGCTCCACCAAGACCAAGCAACCATACTGTTATTTGGATTTTTCCCGGTCCTTTCATCACGTGTTCGAGAGCAATTCGAGCGGACGCAAGAAGATGCGCCTATCGCTCAAGAGAAATGCGTACATCCCGCGCAGGAAGACCTGGCGCTGGACGGCTCCTGATTAGCTCAGTAAACTCTGCGCGGGTGTTTCTGCCGATTCCACGCGCACCATGGCAGGTTCGCGAATAAAGGGTATGGCAGGAATTGGAACCATGCGTCGCCGCATTGGCTTGGTGGCAAATAAGCAAAACGCCAGCCAAAAAATTCCGAATACGATCGCGCTGAGAACATCGGTCAAAAAATGCGCGCCCAAAGCGATGCGGCTGAATCCGACCAAGGCGATCAGCAATGCCGCGCTAGCGACCGTCAGCCGCCGCCAATGCCGCGCTTTCATCGCCGGCAGGATAAAAAGAGCGAGCTGACCGTAAAGCAGCGTTGCTCCAATCGTGTGACCGCTGGCAAAACTGTAGCCCGACCAATCGACAAACCAGCCGTGTAAAAAGGGACGTTGTCGATGAACGGCGATCTTCACGCATTCGTTGAGCAACATCCCGCCCGGTACAGCCACAACGAGGGTCACCAGCGAAGGCCAATATTTTTTCCACACAAAATAGAGCACCATGAAAAATAGAACGATTCCGATCCACTCGCTTGAACCGAACTCGGTGAACGCTCGCAGCACGCTGACAAATGTGCGCGTCAAATGCGCGTGGAACCATCCGGCGACTTCATGATCTGGTCCGGCAAGGGGGTTGAGCATGGCGAAGGCCACGTAATTCTGGAGGAGAATGAGGGCGTTTATCACAAAAAGGGCGAGTGAGCCTAGTGCCGATTTAACACCTGTCAAACGGAAAAAACTCGAAATTCGCCACCGATGAGCTCCTCAATCCGGCTACGCCGGAGCGTGCCAGTACGGGTCGTTGCATCAAAGTCCCAGTGCCGGTCGAAAAAGAGGAGTGAACCGGGTGTTTTTCGGCGACAATTTAGAGTGGCTGGATCCAATGTTCGATCCGCTTCGGAATCATCCGCGCTCCGAAAAATTGTCGCCTCGCTAGCGCCGAAGTGAAACGGGTCAGCTTCCGTGGAACCAGAATGATTCCCGAGGAACAGAAAGTGCTGGACGCGTGGCAAACCTCTGCGCGGTATTGGGACAAGTATCGAGCGCTCATCGAACAGATGTTCGCGCCACTAACGTCCGGTCTAGTCGAAGAAGCGCGGATCGGGACCGGCCAGGAGGTACTCGATATCGGGGGCGGAAGCGGCGAGCCATCGCTCACTATCTCATCCATTGTCGGGCCAACAGGATCACTAACGTACACGGATCCTGTAGCCGCTATGGTGGAGACTGCTCAGGCCGAAGCAGGCAGCCGGGGCCTGACAAACATCCACTTCAAGCAATGTTCTGGCGATGACCTACCGTTCGCAAACCGTACATTTGATGTGGCCGTAGGCAGATTATCAGCAATGTTTTTCGTCGATCCCATCACTGCGGTGCGGGAGGCGCTGAGAGTGATTCGCGAGGACGGATATGTCTCGTTTGTCGTCTGGGGTCCAGAAAAGCTAATCCTTTCTTTTCGACTGTCACAGACGTGATAGACAGATTTGCGGAGGTTCCGCGAGAGGATCCCGATGCGCCAGATGCATTCCGTTTTGCCGCTCGTGGTAAACTGGCTGGAATCTTGGAAAACGCTGACGCTAAAAATGTGATCGAACGCCAGCTGAATTTTCAGATTACTGCGGCGATCTCATTTGATCAGTTCTGGCAATTGCGGACTGAAATGTCTGGAACCTTGCGAGAAAAAATGGCCGGACTCGCGCCCGCTCAATTACCAACCATAAAGCAGGCTGTTGCCGATGCAGCACGGAGATACTTTGTGAGCGGAACAATGAGTTTCCCCGCAGAGGCATTAATTGTTAGCGGCAGAAAAGCCGCCGTATAGCGAATCGAACGACCCTTACTGTCAACCCGCGACATCGACGAATTACTTGGTGTTCTAGAGGAATAAGACGAGAATGGTGTTCGGTGGACGCGCTCAAAAAACGCATTGAAGAACGCCTTCGTAGCAGGCGGTCTTGCACGATTTTTGAACACGATTTGGCCCTTATTTGGCCGCGAGACGAACGAGATCAACTGAAACGCGAAAAGGAAATTCACGCGTTCGCAGCCACCCACGGTTGGATTGCCACAGTCCTAGACCCAGGCATTCGGGTCACGTTCAGGAAAACCGGCGTTTAAACTGTACCGCTACCGAATTGGTTGATGGCTTGCGCCGGTTGAACTGGTTTTGCCCCGTGATGACTTTTCTTTTGCTCGTGTTCGTACGAGCCACAATGACTTTGTCGCGAGAGTGAATCGGCTGTATTTCGGCGACAATCTGAAATGGCTGCGCGACAGCCAGCGAAACGGTCCTGATAGCGGCCGGCCTCTGCCATAACTAAATTTTGTTTCTCAGAAAAAAAGCCGCGCGATGGAACACATCACGCGGCTCTCCAAATGGCCCCGATAAGTTACGAGATGCCGAGCGTGGAAAGTGTCGGCTCATCAATTGTCGATGTGACCTCCAAGCCGTTGTCGGCCTGGAAGGCTGCGATGGCGTCTTGGGTCATCGGCCCAAGAATACCATCGATCGGTCCATCGTAATAACCGTCGCGCTGCAGCTGCGCCTGAACATCGGCAATTACTTGGTCGGGAGCCAATCCATTGTAGGCATAGATTGGGCCATCGTATGGGTAATAAGCATAAGGGGCATAACCCCATGCCGGGAACCAGTAGCCCGCATCCCAGTAATACCAGCCGCCGTTCACTAAGACGATCCGATCGAAATGGCTCCTCCACCAACCGCGATCGTGCCATTGTGTGTGGTAATTGCGAAAGGCCGCATACTGTTGGCCGCGAAACGCGCCGCTCCGAAAGTTATTATCGATCGTCACGTTGCGCCGACGATTAACGTCGAAGTTTGTTGTCCGATTGACCGCGAAGTTTCTATCGCGATTAATCGCTAAGCCGTTGCGAGAACGAAACTCGGCAGTGTTACGATCGCGATTAACATCGAAATTTCTTGTCCGATTCATCGCGACGTTTCGGTCGCGATCAACGACAACGTTGCTCCGCGCACGAAAATCTTGATTACTCGAGAAGTTTCGCTCGCGAAACGCGCGCATGCGGGCGTTTTGATTGACCACCGCGTTTGAACTAGTACGCGGCGTCATGTAAGTCCGCTGCCGAAATGGCGCGGTCGAAGTGTAACGGTGCGCACCCATCATCGCACTGGTGTTTGCAGGTCTTGTCGTCCGAACATCTGATGTCGTTCGATGCGCCTTCGCTGTGTCAAGCGTTGTGTTGTTGATTTGCTGACCCCACGCGGTAAGCGCCAGCCCGAGACTTCCAACCCATATTGAAAACAGAATTCGTTTCATAATTTTCCCTCAATTTTCCATCGAGACCTTAGACAAGATAGGGGAGTCAATTATTCAACACCGTTAAGTATCCTCTGGTTGCGCGTTTGAAATCGTGTTGTCGCACGGCTCCTCGCGTCCCGACGAACCCCGAGCCGGTTGCGCTCGCATTCGCGCGGTCGGGGCAAATGGCGCCGGGGCGTGGAGCGATCCGGCGACCATCCTGGTGGCTTAAGGTGCGATAACACTGCGTAAGTTTTGCGATCCGCCCGCAGGTTCATCCCGGCGGGCGGATTTGGTTTGTATTCTTGTGTATCAAGGCTCGCTCAGCCATGATTGTTCCTATTCAAGGCCGCATTTTTTTGAGTCCATAATCCAGATAAACCGAGAAATTCGGCCTAAACACTGTTAGGCGACTCAGGGAGAGTCCAAAGAGTAGCAAATAACCAAAAACCACAAAACAGAACACATGAACACAACCAGACGCGAAAGCAGAAAAGGCATCGTGAGCGCCGCACCACTGCTCACATTTACGTTTGCCATCTTCCTGGCCGCCCTCCCCGGACCATCCATTGCGGCCGATCCAGAGACCAAGGAGCACAAGCCGGTTATCGTGCAGCTCGGAGTTGCAATGGTCAGACAGTCCGGCTTTGCCGGCAGGAGTGAAGGTAAGCATTCTGTATGGCGACATAAAGAATGCCGAACCCATCGGATTCCGAGCTTTCACGCAAGTCACAGCATTGGCGCGATGCTGTTCAGCGTCGTTTACACCTATCTTGCGCTTGAGCCAACAAGACTGCTGTTCAAGTCGCCATTCTTGCTCGGCGTCGGCTTGTCGTATCTTCTGCTGCTTGTCATCCTCAGTCGGCTGTATTGGGTTCGTTTACCATTTCGGGGTATGTTTTTAGCTACCTGCTTCTATGTCGGCGCCATCATCGCGAATGTGGCGTGACCAGGCACTGCTGGCTCCTTTGAGTTCTCGCTCAACGTGACTTCCATTTAACCTGCAGCAAAGCTCGCTCTCGCCAGCGGTGGCTGATCTTGTGTCTCGTTAGGCCTAAGATACGTTCTTATGTGCACTAAATTGTGAGCGGTAGACTTGACATCAACGCGGAAAGAGCGCGACTACTACAGCGTGACGCCGAATGGGCGCTCGCTGCTTCGGAAGGCCGCGATCTCGAACGTATCCTTTCGTTTTGGACAGACGATGCTGTCGTTCTGCCACCGGCTCTTCCTGCGATCGTTGGCAAAGCCGCCTTGCGCAAATACGTGGAGAGCAGCCTGCAAATTCCCGGATTTCGGATCACTTGGTCGAGTCATGAAGCCGTCTTTTCGCCCGACGGACAGTTTGCGTATCTGCTCGGCAATAATGTCGTCACCATGAATGGTCCAGATGGCGTGCCTGTAACAGCCAAGGGACGCGCGGTCACAGTCTGGCGCCGAGGAGCTGACGGAGAATGGCGGTGCGCGGTGGACATATGGAATGCGGAACCTTCAGCCTAATCAGCCGACGTACCAACCGCTATGTTGCGCCATGGATTCCATGTCGTCGAACCCGCCCCAAGGCGGACCGCCCTTGAGCGGAAACACGTCGAGAGTAGCACGCGACCCGAAGAGGCTGGGCGATCCAGCTGGTTCTGCGAACCGGCTGCCCTCCGGGCGCTTCGCGGATCGATTTCAGCTGGAGTGACTGCCGTCACGATGGCGCAACCTAACGTTCGCCATCCGACCGCTGGCTCATTCCGGGGGGCGGATCTGTTTTGGTAACGCAGCGAGCGCCTCGCGATTTTCTCGAATTATTGCCTTGCCAGAATATCTTGCATCCGATACACGGGAATTAGCTCTCTCATCCGATATGTCGGTAGCCGAATCGCCTTAACCATGAAAAACATACGAGTGTTCTTTATCAGCCTGTTTCTCAGCGCCGCTGCCTCAGCCATTGCCGGACCGCCGGCGTTCGAGGCCCAACCCACGCCCACGCCAGCGGAAGCAAATCACCGAGATCTGTTCGATTATGAGATGGACTACACGTTCAACAGCAATTTCTACGATGACCACGGCAAATTCGGAAACGGCGAGTCGCTCTACAATGACTTCAGCTACGCTCATCGCTTCCTCATCAAAGGTAATTGGTATTTCCGGGCAGGCGTTGAGTACGAAAGGTTCGACTTTGGCGGCACAGACAACGGGTTGCCTGACCATCTCCAAACCGTGCACGCTCTATTGGCGCTTGAGTACGTGGTGCACGATCATGCCGGCATGTCCCTGGAAATCGATCCCGGACCCTATTTCCAGAACAGTATCACCAGCGACACGTTCGACATCCCAACTAAAGCGTTCGTCACATTTCCGCTGAAGAAAGATAAAATCTTTGCCGTGATCGGAGTGGGCTTCGCGATTTACCAGAACCCCATAGTCTCCCCCGGCGGTGGCCTGATTTGGCTGTTCACCGATAAATTCCGCCTAGAAGGCGTCTTCCCAAAACCGGCCTTGGTTTATAATCCGAGCGACGATTGGGAATTCCGTCTATACGGTAATCTCTTTTACGAAAGTTACCGCACCGATGATGTCATAACTCCCGAGAGGAAGTTGCAAGTCCATAACGCTGTCGTTCAATACAGCGAGGATCGCGCTGGATTACAGGCAAGTTACTCCGGCTTCAAGCCGTTTGAGATCACGCTCGGCGGCGGCGTTACTGTCAGGCGCGACTTTGATTTCTTCCGGGCCGAGGCGAGCGCTAAAACGAGGCCCGCACCCTTCGTCAAGGTCGAGATCGAGGCGAAATTCTAGGGAAATATCTCGTCTAGTTTTCTCGCTACCGTCTGACTGCCGCGAACTTTTAGCCGGCCAGTCATGAAAGCCCATGTGCCCTTGAGTTTCCCATTCGACATGGCGACCCAATCCTTGTCGCTGGTGATGAACGTGACACTTGGATTGTCGATCTTTCCCTTTCCCATCTTGTAGGTCCCGTCGTTCACGTCGATCCACCACTCGCCGCCGTTCGGGCCGCTAAGTTCCCACTGATAACGCGCGTGCACGCCTTTAGCTTTGTCGGCCTTGAAACTTTCGCGCATCCCATCGAACACCTGCTGGGGTGTCGAGGCATCGGCCTCGTTCGATGCTGCGCCGCCCGCGCTCAAACTCAACGCCGTAAATATAGTCGCTGTTGCTAGACAGAAGCGCATACTTTCTTTCATCATTTCATCCCTTAAAACAGCATCGTTCCTCCAAGTCAAATCGGCTGTCTGATCGGGAATCTGTTGTAGCGGTAGCCATGTCATTTGAAAATCATTCGATAGTAGCAAGACAGTCGGCACTGCAAATTCTAGTGCAAAGTCCTGGCGAGTGCGCCGAGTCGCCGTCGCCAAACCGGCTCGCGCTCGTAATAGCATAACTTGGTGTAGCCGGATGGGATCGAATTGTCGATCTGCGACGATTAATACAGGTCTCCCCGCCGATGAGTGAATACCAGCATGCGGCTTCGGACGGAATTGATAACATCGTTCGAGATCTCAGAGTGAATCAGCTCTTCGCGATCGACCGACGCAGCCGCAACAATTACACCATACGGATCAATGATCGTGGAGGTACCGCAGAACGTAACTCCGTTGTCGGTTCCCACTCGATTGGCGAGAATGAGATAGCTCTGGTTTTCAATCGCACGCGCCAGCGCCAGGATTCGCAAATGCTCCACTCGAACGAGCGGCCACGCTGAGGAAGTAATGAACATGTTTACGCCGTGCTGAACGGCGAGCGCGCGACACATCTCCGGAAATCGAAGATCGTAACAAATGCTCAGCCCGAGGTTGAACTTGCCCATCTTGCAACTGACGAACTCATTGCCCGGTGAAAAGCAGGTGCGCTCGTCCAGCGGAGCAGCCGTCACCAAATGAGTCTTGCGATATTTCGCGACGACTTTTCCGCTGGCATCGACGAACACCTGCGCGTTGTAAACGGACTCGTCGTCGCGATCTGAAATCCCGCACACGATTCCGAGCGCCAATTCCTTGGCAATCTCTTGCACTTCCGGCACTGCGCCCTCTTTCCAAGCCGCAGCGTGTCGTTTAATCGTTGGCATGGAATAGCCCGTATCGATCATCTCGGGGAAAACGACCAGCTGAACGCCGGATTGCTTTGCTCGCGAAGAAAATTCGCGCACTTTGCCAAGGTTTGCCGCACGATCACCCAGAACGCAGGAAATTTGGGCGGCAGCAATTTTCACGACGTCGATCTTAGCACAAGGTCCGATCGAGCGCGCCGATCCGGCAAGTCTGTGGCCAGTGCAATGCCACGCCAAGCACGACCAGAATTGTCCCGATGCCTCCGGCGACAACCGAAATGACCGGACCAAACAGCGCGGCGGTCAATCCCGATTCGAGTGCGCCGAACTCGTTCGATGTACCGATGAAAATGTTGTTCACCGCAGAAACGCGGCCGCGCATTTCGTCTGGTGTCACCAGTTGCACAATGGACCCGCGGATGATCACGCTGACACTATCGAACGCTCCGATCAGAAACAATACGACGAGCGAGAACCAGAACGCCTTGGATAAACCAAAGATGATGGTCGCGATGCCAAAGGCGGTCACGCACCAGAGCAAAGTTTTGCCGGCCTGTTTCATCGGCGGCAGATGCGCCACCACGAGCGCCATCGCGAAAGCGCCGATCGCGGGTGAGGCGCGCAGCCAGCCGAGTCCGACAGGTCCACAGTGCAGAATTTGGTCGGCGAAAATCGGCATCAGCGCCGTTGCCCCACCGAGCAGTACTGCAAACAGATCCAGTGTGATGGTTGCCAGAATTACCTTTTTGCGGAGTACGAACCGCATTCCCGCGATAAGACTTTTCCAAGTGCTTGCACCGGTCTGGTCCCGCACCTGCGTGCTGCGATGGATCGGAACAACCAGAAGAAAAAAGGAAAATGCGCAGAGGGCATCCAGCAGATAAACAAATGGGAAGCCAATATACGCGACAAGTAGGCCGCTCATGGCCGGGCCAACGACTGATCCCACTTGAAAAATACTGTTGTTCCAGGTGACGGCGTTCGCGAACGCATCGCGGGAAACAAGCGTCGGGAAAAACGAACTACGCGCCGCCCAACTGAATGTGCGCGCCACTGCTCCGATGAAAAGGAGCAGGTAAACCAGCGGGATCGAAGCATCGTCAAAATGGAACGCTGGATGATGACGCTCGAAGACAGCAGCGATCGCCGCCAGCGCGTGATTGCCGCCGCGCAATACCGCAAACTGAGGAATGGAGAGATGCCTCCAGGAAACGAGCGCGAGCGCTATGGACGCGAGTGCGCTGAAAATCTGCGAGATCAGAATAATTCGTTTTCGACTGAATCGATCCGCCAAATGGCCGGCAGGCAACGACAGGGTAACCACCGGCACGGCGATGACCAATCCAACGAGCCCAAGCGCGGTCGCGGAATGACTGCGGGCATAAAGCTCCCATTCAACCGCCACAGCGAGCATCAAACGGCCAGTGATCGAAAGCAAATTACCGGCCGTGAACAAGCTGAATCCGCCAAAACGGAAAGCCGCGTACGGATCATGCGCTCGAGGCTCCAATTCGATTGGCGAGGGAACCGCCGGACGCTGACCCTTCGGCGATTCATAGGATGCTGGGTCGGTTGGATGCGGCATGCTCGAGCGCGTTCGTTCGAACACGCGCCCGAGATTGTAGATGGAGCGGTCAGAGTCGCAACCCCGGGAGAAGCGCGAAGGTAATGGTGCGCTTTCGGTCCGAAAGGGCAACAGGCGCCCGGCTGAGAAAAGTGCCAAAAGGCCGCCTTTTTTTCTTCCCTTCCCCAAACCGACTGGGGTAGAGTCGGCGGCGCCAGGAAGAAATGGATAACATCATCGAGGCGAGAGAACTGCAGATTGAGCGCAAGTATTTCTACGTGGAGCTCCGCGAGAACGATCGCGGGAAATTCTTGCGCATCATTGAGGAAGCTCACGGCCGCCGTAACAGCATCATCGTACCGAGCACCGGCGTGGATGAATTTACCGCGGCAATTTCTGAAGTTCTGACCAACAACGGAAGCGCGCCGCTGTAAATTGACGGGCTGCAGTTTGAATCCCGTAGTGTAGAGGCGGCTGTCTCAGCCGCTGTTGGAGATTTTCTTCGGTCTGCTTTAGATGCAGTCGTGTCGGCTGCAGCCTCTTGAATCCACAGGCGGCACGCCTGTCACCAGGCGACTTCGTTTTCTATTATTTGCTCGTCGCGTTGACACCGAGACGGGTGAAACTACTTTGGCGCGTTCGTCCACTGTCGGGTTTCTGCGCTTCTCAACCATGGTCACAAAACAAAAACCCACCGTTCAAAAACGAAGCCAGCGCTCAAAGACAAGATCGACACCGAAGGCGCGCACGACGTCTCCTGGGAAAAAAAAGAAAACGCGGCGGTATGTTTATTATTTCGGCGACGGGCACGCCGACGGGTCAGGCGGCATGAAGCCGCTCCTCGGCGGCAAAGGGGCAAACCTCCACGAGATGACGCGCATCGGTTTACCTGTGCCACCGGGATTCACAATCACTACCGAAGTTTGCAGTTATTTCTACGATCACAAACGCAGCTATCCGCGGCAGTTGGAAGCGCAGGTGGCGGATGCGCTGGCAAAGGTTGAAAAGTCCGTCGAGAAGAAGCTCGGCGACAAAGACCGGCCTTTGCTTGTCTCCGTACGCTCGGGCGCGCGCGATTCCATGCCGGGAATGATGGACACGATCCTGAACCTCGGGATGAACGACGAGGTGGTGGAGATCGTTGCGGAAAAAACAAACAATGCGCGCTTCGCTTGGGATTCCTATCGGCGCCTTTTGCAAATGTACGGCGACGTGGTGATGGGCGTGCAGAAACGAGCCGGCGAAGACCACGAACCATTCGAAAGCGTGATCGAACACTTAAAAGATGAACGCTACGGCAAACATGATTTCCCAGACGTACGGCTAACGGTCGCCGATTTGAAGGAGCTGCTGCACCGCTTCAAAGCGTTGATCAAAGAACGGACCGGAAAATCGTTTCCGCAAGATCCAACCGAACAACTTTGGGGCGCGATCGGCGCGGTTTTCGGCTCGTGGATGAACGATCGTGCAATCGTTTATCGCCGGAATTACGGCATCCCGCACGACTGGGGCACGGCAGTCAACGTGCAAACGATGGTCTTCGGCAACATGGGGAAAACAAGCGCGACAGGGGTCGCATTCACGCGCGATCCCGCCACCGGCGAAAAAGTCTTCTATGGCGAATATTTGATCAACGCGCAGGGCGAAGACGTCGTCGCGGGCGTACGGACGCCGCATCCTATTTCCGATCTGGCGACGGAAATGCCGGCCGCGCACAAAGATCTGATGAAAGTCCGCGCAATCCTTGAACATCACTTCAAAGACATGCAGGACCTCGAGTTCACCGTGGAAGAAAATCGCCTCTACATTTTGCAGACGCGGAACGGCAAACGAACTGGCCATGCTGCCGTGCGCATCGCCGTCGATATGGTCTGCGAGAAATTGATTACGAAAAAAGAGGCGGTCCAACGCATCCCGGCAGATTCGCTCGCTCACCTTTTGGCGCCGATTTTCGATCGACAATCAGCAAAGGAAGCGAAAAAAATCGGCAGCGGTTTGGCGGCCGGACCAGGCGCGGCATCAGGCCACGTCGTTTTCAGCGCGGAGGAAGCCGTCGTGCGCGCGGAAAAAGGGGAGAAAGTTGTGCTCGCCCGCATTGAAACTTCGCCGGAAGACCTGCGCGGCATGATTGCGGCGGAGGGAATTCTCACTTCGCGCGGCGGCGTCTCGTCGCACGCAGCGCTGGTTGCGCGGCAAATGGGAAAAGTGTGCGTGTGCGGCGCGACCGGGATTCAAATCGATTACCGAAACCGCACACTGAGCGCGAATGGCACGACGTTAAATCGAGGGGATTATATCTCGATCGACGGAACCGCGGGCGAAGTTTTTGCTGGCGAAGTTGCGACTGCGCCATCGGAGATTGTCCAGGTGCTCGTCGATCAATCGCTCGATCCGAAGAAGAGCGTTACGTATCAAGAGTACGCGAAACTGATGAAGTGGACGGATGAATTTCGCACCCTTGGCGTGCGTACAAATGCCGATACACCCGAACAGGTGGCAAACGCGGTCGCTTTCGGCGCAGAGGGGATCGGGCTTTGCCGCACGGAACACATGTTTTTCGAAGGCGACCGGATCGACGCCATGCGTGAGATGATTCTTGCTGGCACGAAAGACGAGCGGGCGCGCGCATTGGCCAAACTGCTTCCCTATCAACGCGACGATTTCGTCGGAATCTTTATGGCGTTAAAAGGTTTGCCTGCGACGATCCGATTTCTCGATCCGCCGCTGCATGAATTTTTACCGAGCGATCACGCACAACAAAGCGAACTGGCAAACAAACTTGGCGTGCCCGCTGATCAAATCGCCCGGCGCGTGCACGAGCTGCACGAATTCAATCCGATGCTCGGTCATCGTGGTTGCCGGCTCGGCATCGTTTATCCCGAAATTTCCGAAATGCAGGCACGCGCAATTTTTGAAGCCGCCGCGGAGGTGCAGCGCAAAGGGATCAAGGTCCATCCTGAGATCATGATTCCCTTGGTAGGATTTCCGCGTGAGCTAAAGCTTCAGATCGACATCGTTCGCCGCGTCGCCGACGAAGTGGCTAGGGAAAAGCAGACGAAGTTTAATTATCTCGTCGGGACAATGATCGAAATCCCGCGTGCCGCGCTCGTGGCCGACCCGATCGCGCGCGACGCTGAGTTCTTCAGTTTTGGGACCAATGATCTTACACAGACGACATTGGGAATGAGCCGGGACGATTCCGGCAGTTTTTTGCCGGCTTACGCGGAGCTTGATATTGTTGATACGAATCCATTCGCGACGATTGACCAGAAGGGAGTTGGGCGATTGATGGAAATCACCCGCGACCTGGGCCGAAAAACTCGACCAAATATTAAACTCGGAATTTGTGGCGAACACGGGGGGGAACCCACGAGCGTTAAATTCTGTCACTGGCTGGGCCTGGATTACGTAAGCTGCAGTCCGTTCCGGATTCCCATTGCGCGTCTGGCAGCGGCACAAGCGGCTCTCGCGAGTTAACGCGTGGTCACGTTTCAGGAAATCGAAGCAGCGCGCGGACGGATCGCTGGCGCAGTTTACGATTCGCCTTGTCCGCCTTCCATCCCGCTAAGTGAAATCACGGGTATCGAAATTTTTTGCAAGCTCGACAACTTGCAGCGCACGGGAAGTTTTAAGGAACGCGGCGCGCGGAATGCCCTTGCACAATTGTCCGTCGAACAGCAGGAACGCGGTGTCATCGCCGCCTCTGCAGGCAATCACGGTCAGGCGCTTGCCTACCAAGGCAAGTTGCTCGGAATTCCCGCGACCGTCATGATGCCGAAATTTGCGCCCCTTGTGAAGGTAAACAATTGCCAGAAACTCGGCGCGACAGTCGTTCTGCACGGCAAAGATTTCGGTGAGGCGAAAGCGCACGCGCACGAGATCGCGACGGAAAAAGGCCTCGCTTATATCGACGGCTACGATGATCCCGCAATCATTGCCGGCCAGGGAACGATGGGCCTAGAAATCGTCGAGCAAACTCCTGATCTCGAGGCAGTGATTATTCCCGTGGGCGGCGCTGGTCTGCTCGCCGGCGTTTCTTTAGCAATCAAAACGTTGCGGCCGAAAGTGAAGATTGTCACCGTTGAAGCGGAGAACGTGGCGAGCTTTTCAGCGGCGCTTGAAGCCGGAAAACCGACGAAGATCGCGATGCGTCCAACGCTGGCCGATGGGCTCGCCATACCACAGGTCGGCTCGAACGCGTTTCGAATCGCGAAGCCACTGGTCGATCTTGCCGTCAGTGTGACCGAGGAACAGATCGCCCTGGCGATCCTGCGTCTCGTCGAACTCGAAAAAAGTGTCGTTGAAGGAGCCGCGGCGACGCCGCTCGCCGCGTGCATGTCCGGAAAACTGAAAGAACTCACCGGCAAGCGAGTGGTCCTTTTGATTTGCGGCGGCAACATCGATCCCAATGTGCTTAGTCGCGTGATCGAACGCGGTCTCGTCGCCGACGGCCGCCTTGGCCGATTCACTGCCATCATTAGCGATCGGCCAGGTGGCTTGGCCGATTTGGCGACGCAAATCGCTTCGACCGGCGCAAGCATCAAACAAGTCGTGCACGATCGCGCTTTCGCCAGTTCGGACGTTTCCGCCGTAAACGTTCTCTGCACGGTCGAGACCCGAAACCATCAGCATCTCGCCGAGCTTCGCGCGCTGTTGAAAAGTCACGGCGTCAAAACCTACGACTCTAAATAATTCTCGTAGCGTCGGTCTCTGTCCGTCGCATTAATTCTTTCGGCGCTCACAGAGCGCCGCTACAGGACTTGAAGCGCGATTTGCCTTCCGTAGTCTCTTCAAATGAAATTGCGCGAACGAACGACTGATTTCGGCTCATTTGCGCGCCGCCACATCGGCCCCAGCGAAGAAGAAATGCGCGAAATGTTGCGCGACTTTGGCTTCGAAAATCTCGATGCACTGATCGACGCTGCCGTCCCCAAAAATATCCGCTTAGATCGAGAACTGAACTTGCCGGAAGCGAAATCGGAGATGGAAGCACTGGCCGAGTTGCACGCGATCGCAAAGAAAAACAAGGTCAAGCGCTCATTTATCGGTGCGGGCTACTACGACTGCATTACGCCACCGGTTATCCAGCGAAACATTCTTGAAAATCCCGGCTGGTATACCGCTTACACCCCGTACCAAGCCGAGTTGGCGCAGGGCCGTTTGGAGGCGCTGGTAAATTTCCAAACGATGGCGACCGATTTGACTGGGCTCGATATCGCAAACGCGTCTCTTTTGGACGAAGCGACCGCCGCCGCCGAAGCGATGTCGCTTTGTCATGCGGTCGCTTCCCGTCGAAACAAATTTTTCGTCGCCGACAATTGTCATCCCCAAACTATTGCCGTCATTCAGACCCGCGCGAAGCCGCTTGGCATCCAGATCAAGATCGACAATTACTCGCGGTTCAAATTCGACGACGCCGTTTTCGGCGCACTCGTCCAGTACCCCGCCACGGATGGCGCGATTTGTGATTACGCCGCATTCGTCAGGCAAGCGCATGACGCCGGAGCGCTTGTTGTTGCCGCCGCCGACATTCTCGCACTGACATTATTGAAATCGCCAGGAGAATTCGGCGCCGACGTCGCGGTGGGAAACACGCAACGTTTTGGCGTGCCAATGGGGTTTGGTGGACCGCACGCGGCATACTTCGCCACGCGTGACCAATACAAGCGCCACATGCCTGGTCGTCTCGTGGGCGTTTCGCATGATGCCGAAGGCCGCCCTGCTTATCGACTCGCCCTACAAACGCGCGAACAACACATCCGCCGCGACAAAGCGACGAGCAACATCTGTACGGCCCAGGTACTTCTCGCTGTTATCGCCTCGATGTATGCAGTCTACCACGGACCTCGTGGCTTGCGCGCAATCGCCGAGCGAATTCATCGCCTAACGAGCCAACTTGCGGATGGTCTGCAGGCTCTTGATTTCAAAATCACGCACGAAAACTTTTTCGATACGATTCGCGTACAGGTCGAATCGAGCGGTACGCTTATTGATCACGCTCAAAAAATGGGCTGCAACTTGCGCTCTCTCGGCGCGCGCGCCGTCGGGATTTCATTCGATGAAACGACAACTCCCCGCGACATCGAATTGTTGATGTCGATCTTTCGCGGCACACATGTGCGCGATTTTACCGATGACGATCTTGGCGAGCCGCCGCTTCGCATTCCGCAATTCGCGATCCGCACTTCGCATTTCCTGACACATTCTATCTTCAACACGCACGACACCGAGACGGAAATGCTGCGTTATCTAAAAAAACTCGAATCGCGCGATCTTTCGCTGACTACTTCGATGATTCCGCTCGGCTCGTGCACGATGAAATTGAATGCCACGGCGGAAATGTTTCCGATCTCATGGCCGGAAATCTCCAAGCTGCATCCGTTCGCGCCCACCGAACAGACCGCAGGCTACATGGAAATTTGCCGGCAGCTTGAAAAATGGCTTGCTGAAATCACCGGGTTCGCGGCGATTTCATTGCAACCCAATGCCGGATCGCAGGGGGAATTCGCAGGTCTGCTTGCGATCCGCGAGTATCACGCGTCGCGCGGTGAAGCGCATCGCAACGTGTGTCTCATCCCGACCTCGGCACACGGAACTAATCCAGCCAGCGCGGTGATGGCCGGTTTCAAGGTTGTCCCGGTTGCCTGTTTGAAAGATGGAGACATCGATCTCGCCGATCTTCGCGCCAAAGCAGATGAGCACGCCCGCGACCTCGCCGCGCTAATGGTCACGTATCCTTCCACACACGGCGTTTTCGAACCAACCATCCGCGAAATCTGCGACATCGTGCACGCGCACGGTGGTCAGGTTTACATGGACGGCGCGAACATGAATGCGCAGGTTGGTCTTTGTCGCCCCGGCGACTACGGCGCGGATGTTTGTCACTTAAATTTGCACAAGACTTTTTGCATTCCGCACGGCGGCGGCGGGCCTGGCGTGGGACCGATCGGTGTTGCCAAAAATCTCGCCGCGTTTTTACCGAGAGAATTCATTCTCGATCCGGAGACCGGCCGAATCTTGTTCGGCGAAGGGGAGCATGGGAAGCGTCCGCCGATTGGGAGCGGCTCCGATTACCGCCACGGCGGAGGCAAGGGAGGTAACGTCGCTGCCGCGCCTTACGGTAGCGCCAGCATTCTTACGATCACATGGATGTACATCCGCATGATGGGCGCGGAAGGATTGAAACGAGCCAGCGAGGTCGCGATCTTAAATGCGAATTATATCGCCAAACGACTCGATTCTTATTTTCCCGTGCTTTTCAAAGGCAAACGCGGGCTCGTTGCGCATGAGTGCATCGTGGATCTTCGCCAGTGGAAAAGCGCAGGCATCGAGGTGGAAGATGTAGCAAAACGGTTGATAGACTTCGGATTCCACGCGCCGACGGTTTCCTGGCCGGCCGCCGGGACGATGATGATCGAGCCAACAGAAAGTGAACCAAAACATGAGCTCGACCGTTTTTGCGACGCGATGCTCTCGATCCACGCAGAGATCGAAGCGGTCGCGAACGGAAAGATGGATCGGGAAAACAATATCCTGAAAAACGCGCCGCACACCGCGCAGCAAATTGCTTCCGGAAAGTGGGACCGGCCTTACTCGCGCGAACAGGCGGCTTTTCCCGCGCCTTGGACTCGCGAACACAAATTCTGGCCAGCCGTCGCCAGGATCGACAACGTTTACGGAGATAGGAATCTGTTTTGCTCTTGTCCGCCGGTCGAAGAATTCAGCGAAGGATAATTACCCTTCGGGCGCGAGCTCGGGAGCAGCGACGACGCGGGTGGGGACAAGCCGTAGTCCTGTGCCGATTGTTTCCTCAGCCGCTCCGGGACCGGACTCGTGATATTCCGCATCGCTGTTAACTTGCCAGAGATCGTAAAGCTCTGCGTCCGCCAGAATATTTTCGACGCACAACATGGCAGTCATCATGGCGTGGTCCTGGTTGTTGTATTTATGCATGCCGTTGCGACCGACGAGGTGCAGGTTCGGATAACGGTGGTCCAACTCCTCGCGGATGGTAGCGACGTGCCGTGCGTAATCGTCGTCGTAAACGGGATACGCCTTTTTCTGGCGAACAACGCAGCCATCTACGAAGTCCCCTTCCCTGGCCAGCCCGATCTTAACTAGCTCTTGCTTGGCGAGCTCAATTAAGTTGCTATCGCTCGAGTCCCAGAGTCCGTCGTGCTCAAAGCAGAAGTATTCGAGACCGTAACAAACCTTATCTGGTTCGGGCACCATCTCCGGCGACCACGAACGGAAGTTTTGAACACGACCGACTTTGACGCTTGGATCGTGAATGTAGATCCAGTTGTCATCAAACATGTGTCGGTCTTTCAAGATCAACATGACGGTGAGGAAATCGCGATACTTGAGGCTCTGGGCAGCGTACTTCGTCCGCTCGCTCACGCTCGGCGACAATCCGCAGACCAGCTCTCGCATCGGGGCAGATGAAATGATGTGTTCAGCTTCGATAGTCTGCGATTCGCCCTGTTGATCTTTGCATTCGACCGTCCAGCCGGCCGTTTCATCGTATGAACAGCGAGTTACTCTGCAGCCCATCTCCAGCTTGCCGCCCAGCGCCCTCATCTTTTCCGCGCAGGCCTCCCACATCATGCCAGGTCCTTTTCGTGGATAACGAAAAGAATTGATCAGCGTTTTAATGACGTTTGTTCGATCCCCATTATAGCGCTGCGGAATCAGCGCATTCTTGATGGCGCTACCGAGAGAAAGTCCTCTAATGCGCTGCGCAGCCCAGTCGGCGGAAATTTCTTTGCAGCTCATGCCCCAAACTTTTTCAGTGTAACTTTTGAAGAACGTATTGAAGAGCCGTTTGCCAAACTGATTGCTTACCCACTCTTCGAAATTACGTGGATTTCGCACCGGAAGGAGGCGCGCTTTCATCCACGAAAGGATGCACAGGGTAGACCTGAAGATCCCAAGCTTAAGCAGCGCTTGGAGCGGTTTTAACGGATAGGAAAAAAATTTCCCGTCGTAAAAAATACGCGAGGAACGCGGGCGCACGAGCATGTCCTTGGGCAAAATCTCGGTCCACAGATCTTCGACCGCTTTGGATTTGGAAAAGAAACGGTGTCCGCCGATATCGAAGTGAAAACCTTTGTAGGTGACAGTGCGCGAAATGCCTCCTACATAACTGGGATCGGCTTCCAAAACAATGACGGCGACTTCCTCCTTCGACAGGAGGTAACCCGCCGTCAAACCTGCTGGCCCGGCACCGATAATGGCGACTCTTGTTTTCATCTTCGTCTACGCAACCCAGTTGCCCCGGGTGAAATTCCAGACGTACCAGCCCTGTACGCTTAACCCCGCCGCAGTGATCAACGCGACTGCCGCGATGCCGAACGCCCGCACGAACATCGGCGGCATGCGAAATTGACGCAGATAATTCAAAAGCGCCAGCACGATTAGCACATGCACGCAAAATTCGTAGCGAAGCATGCTTTCCATATCCACGCAGGCCACTCCACTGACTGAGAGGTAATAGATCGCGGCGGCGCAGAAATAGATGCCGGCGCGCGTTGGTAACCCGTTCGCCCATCGAGCGGACCGGGTGCGCCCGAGTGCAACCGAAATTTCGCAAAACGCGATACCGATAAGGAGCAGCGCGCCCAGAGTCATCGACATTTGGCTGGCCTCGGTCGGATTATTCAGAGCCGGGACGAGCCAGCGATAATTAGAAGGCCTGAACACCGCCAAGTAATCGGGGATGATGCCCCACCCGGCCGCTTGCGTTAGCATATAAATGTCCCAATGGCCCCAGCGCAGTTGACAGTAGAGGAAGAACGAAAGTGCGCCCAATGTTGCCACAACCATCAAACCGATCGCCGCCCCGTGTTGGCGGAACAACCTTCGCGGCTCACGCAAGCCGGCCCATGATTGTAATATAGGCCTCGAGGTCTGTGCGGCCGGCGGCGCTTCCAGCTCACCGGGTGGAAAGGATCGGGCCAACGCCATTGCGAAAACCGAGTGCACAACCGGAAAAGCCGCACACACGATTCCGACAATACGCGTCGCCGACATCACAATGCCATGTAAAGCGGCCCAGAATTTGACGGCGCGACCCTGCGCGCTGCTCCAATAAATGAAGCCCAGCAATGCCATCAAAAAAAGCGACTCTGAGTAGCCGGCAATCAGAAAAAAGGCGGCGGGATGGGTGAGAATCAACATTGAACCGCAAACCTGGAGCGCAGGCGAAATACTCCAGCGCTTGCAAAAGAGAAAAAAATAACTCCAGAACCCCCAGGCAGCGAGCTGAGCCACGATCAGCAAGGCAGTGCCGGTGTCGATGTTGAGACCATAGCGAAACAAAGCAGCTATCGCAGGATAGGCGGGAAAAAATGCGACGTTCGATACTTCCATTACCTTGTGATCAGCGGGTGGGACAATAGTCTGGTACCCGCGGTCGACGATGTTCATAAACCAATAGCTATCGTGTTGGAGAAGCGTGGAGTAGCGATTTGAAGCAGACCCTTCTGGCGCAAGCAGGCCCACCGCCATTGCAAGTTGCAGCAAGGTCAGGATCAATCCCGCGAGCAAAGGCCTGAGCAGCGACCACGAATGAGTCATCATGTCATCAGTAGGAAGCGCTGAGGAGATCGGAAAGCTCTCGAGATTGCAAGAACTTGTCCGGTTGTGGGCGAGGGCAATCTCGGATCGCATTGTGTCCGGGTCGTCTATGCTGGTTTGGGTGGCAAACTTTGACGACACCGTGCTCGGTTTTATTCGCGGCAACTTTGTGAACGTCTATTTCGACAACCCTGACGGATCGGGCACTCCGTTCGCATGATGCTAGTTAATATGCGGCTTCGCTGCAGTCATGTAACATTGAGCGCGGAACGCTCGATCCACCCACACGCCGGCTCGCTTGAGACGCGTTAAGCCGCCACTTCGTCGGTCGTCCCGACAAGTTCCTTATAAAGCTCTTCGTAACGCTGCGCCGAAACATCCCAAGAAAAATTGCGCGCCATTGCTCGTTTCATCAGCTTCGCCCACACGTTGCGGTCGCGATAAATTTCCCGCGCGCGTTTGATCGAATCCCAAAAGGCTTCGCTTGAATATTCGTAACAAAGGAAACCGTAACCGCGATCGATTGTCGGATCGTAATCCTCGATGATCTCCCGGATGCCGCCGGTTGCCCGCGCAACCGGGAGAGCACCATATTTCAAGTTGTACATCCCGCTCAAACCGGCCGGTTCGAACCGCGACGGCATCAGGCTGATATCCATGCCTGCTTCAATCAGGTGCGTGAGTTTCTCGTCGTAATCCTTTTGGTATGCGAACTTGCCTGGGAATTTTCTCGCCGCGATGGCAAGAGCAGTTTCATAGGCCGGGTCACCTTCGCCGAGAATGATCATGCGGACGTCATCCCAAAGAAGTCGATCAAGAAGCGGCATAAGAATCTCGAAGCCTTTTTCCTCGACGACACGAGTTACCATGCCAAAGACCGGACCACGCGGCGCAGACGCGAGCTCCATTTCTTTCACCAGCGCGTCACGACAAACCTGTTTTCCCCGAAGCCTTCTCGCGTCATAATGCGCCGGGAGGAGACGATCGGACGCCGGATTCCAACGTTGGTAATCCGCACCATGCAAAACCGCGGTGAGGCGATAGGCATTTTCGCGTAGCACGCCGTCGAGACCGTGGCCACCGGCCGCCGTTTGTATTTCGCGCCGGTAATGTTCGCTTACCGTTGTGATCTTATCGGCGTAGAGAATTCCGCCTTTGAGAAAATTCAGCCGTCCAAAAAACTCTATGCCGTGCAGAGTAAAAAATCGCTCCGGTAGATTCGTGAGGTTGAAGTCGAGTCCCCAGAAACTGCCCTGGTCGGCGACGTGATGAATCGTCAGCACTGTTGCGAACGGCAAGCGGTGCGCGCGCACAAAGACCGGCACCAGCGCGGCCGCCCAATCGTGCACGTGCAGAATTTGCAGTGACGGCGTCAATCGCCGTGCGAGTTCCAATGCTGCCTTGCAGAAAAAAATGAACCGCGCCGCGTTATCCTCGTAGGGCTGACCTCGCTCACCGTAAATTCCTGCGCGATCAAAAAACTCGTCGCAACGAATCAGAAATAACTGCACCCCGCTAGCGCTCCGCCCCTCGAGGTATTTGGCGACGTAAGTTCTGTCGCCCACTTGTACATCGACAGCTACGCCGGCGTCCTCTTCTTTGAATACGGTGTTCTCTCGAATTTCCCGATAATACGGGAGTGCTACGCTGACTTCGTGCCCCCGCGCGCGCAACTCGCGTGGCAGTGCATCCATCACTTCAATTAGCGCCCCGGCCCGCTGCAGCGGTGGCCCTTCTGCGCTGATCATGAGAATTCTCATTGGATGTTCGATGTTTGACGTTGAAAACGATTTAGCGACTCAACGTTTGTCGCCCCGCGCATACTCACGCTTCAGCCAATCGAGCGCTTCCTCGCGCGACCGCAGATTTCCCTCAAGCTGTCGCGTCTCGATCGCCTCCAAAATTTTGCCAAACTTTGGGCCCGGCTTCAAACCAAGTGCAATCAAATCGTCCCCGCGCACCAGCGGCGGTGGAACAATCGGCTCGTTCGCAAATTCGTCGCGTTTGCGGAGGAGGATCTCGTAATTGTCGAGCATGCGATGACTGCCTTCGCAATCGACCCGATGCAGCTCGAGCTCGTCATCAAAAGTTGGTCGTGCCATAAAACGCCTTAATTTCGCCACCCGCATTTTCGGGACGTCCTTGAAAACCATGTGCTGCCGCACCATTTCGACCGTGGCGTCGATCTCAGCACCGGAAAACCGCAAACGTCTCATGATTTCTTCGGTCATTTCTGCGCCAATGCGATCATGGCCGTTGAATCGGATTCGCCCCGTTTCATCGACAACTGCCGTGCGCGGTTTCGCCACATCATGAAGCAACACAGAGAAAACGAGCGGCACAGAAACTTTCTCTGGAAGAAATTGCAGCATCAAGCGCGTGTGCTCGAAAACGTCGCCTTCGGGATGAAATTGCTCCGGCTGCTTGCAACCTTTCATAGCGTCGATTTCGGGCAGAATGGCACGCATTAGCCCACTCGAATCGAGCAAATCCCAGCCGCGCATTCTGTTTGGCGAGAGAAAAATGCGCGCCAGCTCTTCACGAATTCGTTCCGCGCTGATCTTATTGACCGAGGCCGCATTCGCCACCAGCGCGTCCCACGTTTGACTGTCGATCTTGTAACCAAGCACCGTGGCGAAACGCACCGCGCGCAGCATGCGCAACCGATCTTCCGCGAAACGCTGCGCCGCATCGCCAATTGCGCGCACCAATTTCGCCGCGATATCGGCGCGGCCGCCCACGAAATCGATCACTTCCTCCGCGACCGGGTCGTAAAACATTCCGTTGATCGTGAAATCGCGGCGTTTTGCGTCCTCCTCGGGAGATGAAAAGTGCACCGCGCTCGGGTGCCTTCCATCGATATACGCCTCATCTGAGCGAAAGGTCGCGGCCTCGAATTGGAAACCGTTTTCCAACACCAGGATCACACCAAAATGCGCACCAACCGCGTAGGTGCGCGGAAAAAGTTTCTGAACATTTTCCGGTTTGGCATCCGTGGCGATGTCGAAGTCTTTCGGGGTCTGGCCCCGGACGATATCGCGCACGCATCCCCCCGCGAAATACGCAATATGACCGCTTTCCCGCAAATGGGCGGCAATTTCACGCGCGGTTTTTTCCATCGGCGAAGCTTTCATTGGGTGAGGGCGGTTCACCGAACCGTCCATCTATCTTGCGAGCGCAGGCGATTGAGGTCAATCGCCCCTGCTTTTAGGCGCGCCTTTACCTTGCCAAAATGAATGAATGATAAACAAGACGACTGCAATTGAGATGCATGAATCGGCGACATTAAACGCCGGCCAGGGATGCGCGTATGGAATGTGCAAATCGAAAAGAAGGAAATCGATCACGTGCCCATAAAGAAGACGATCGGTAACGTTTCCCAGGATGCCGGCGAGTAGAAGCGCAAGTGACATATCGCGCCAAAGATCGGGTGGCCGCCGTCGCACGAGGAGCACCAGAACGACGAGAAGCGCGACAGATGAAATTACGATGAAGAAAGTGTTGTTGTTCCTGAAGGAACCGAAGGCTGCGCCGGTGTTCGTGACGTTAACCAGATTAAAGAAACCCGATATCACCATGCGCGGCGCGTCTGGGCTGATAAACCGCAGAACCAACTGTTTCGTCCATTGATCCAGCGCGTAGAGCGGCAACGACAGAAAGAAGATGAATTTCATCCCGATCCTCTGTCATTCCGAGCGGAGCGTAGGTAGGGGCGACTGACCCAATCGCCCCGGCAGTTCAGTGAACCGCCGCTACGAATAAGACACGTCTCGACTCCGCTCGACATGACAATAACCGATTGTCGCGAAGTCATTCGGTAATCTCGTGTGCGACACGGCTTTTGTTCGCCTCCACTACGCTCTCGCAGCGGTCGCACAAGTCGGGATGCGCTTTGCTCGCGCCAACCGTTGGCCGATGACGCCAACAACGCGCACATTTCTTGTAACGGGTTCGGCCAACACTGGCGTGTACCGCTTCGATAGTTCCAGCTTCCAAGCGGAAGGAGCTTACCATCATTATCTCTTCGAGGAACGCATTTGTAGAACCTCGCTCATTTGCCGATCTGCATCCGGATCGCGATACACTATTTGGTCCGGAAATTCCTGCAGGTGAACCGAGGCGCCCGTGCCGGAATGGCGCCATGCTTCCTCGGCTGTGAATGCGAGAATTGGCGCAAGCAACCGGCAGAGCGCGTCGAAAATTTCATGCATGACCGTTTGCGTCACACGGCGTCGCGGCGAATCCGACTCGTCGCAATACATGCGGTCCTTGGTGATGTCGATATACAGGCTGCTCAGGTCCACAGCACAAAATTCATTGAGCGTGTGATAAACCTTGTGAAATTCGAACGTTTCGTAAGCGAATCGACAATCCGCAATCACGTTGTCCAGACGGTGAAGAATCCAGCGATCAATCAATGTAAAGTCTGTAGTGGCGATCTCCGATCGCAGATTGGCACGACGCTCAGAGAGCGCCGCGACAGGGAAATCAAAAAGATTTCCCAACAAGATGCGCAGCGTGTTCCGAATTCGGCGGTATGTATCGCCGAGGCGCGCGAACATTTCCTCAGAGAAGGGCACGTCGTCGGTGTAATCGATACTACTGGCCCATAGCCGAACCAGATCGGCGCCATGGCGGCCAACGAAATGCTCGGCGGCTGTCGGTTTGTCGTACGTTCCCGATTTCGAGATCTTTTTTCCGTCAAGATCGACAACAAAACCGTGAGTGACGCAGGTTTTGTACGGCGCGCGATTGTTCAATGCGACGCTTGTCAGGAGTGACGATTGAAACCAACCCCGATGCTGATCGGTCGCCTCGAGATACATGTCAGCGGGATCGCGCAGTTCAGGATGCAGCGCACAAACGGCTTTGTGTGAAACGCCGCTGTCGATCCAAACGTCGATCGTGTCGTTGCGATGCGCGGCGCCCTCCGGCAAGCCGAGCTCGCGCGCAAGATCGACATCATTCAACTCAAACCAAATATTTGACCCGCGCTGTGCGACGAGATCAGCGAGCTTGCGAATAATTTTTGCATCGAGAATCGCGCGTCCCTCTCTTGAATAAAAAACCGGCAGCGGCACGCCCCAGCTGCGTTGGCGCGAGATCACCCAATCGGGCCGCGATTCGACTGTGCCCGCGATGCGATTTTCGCCCCACTTTGGAATCCATTTCACTTCTTTGTGAATGGCATCGAGCGCTCTGCCACGCAGCTCATCAATCCGAATGAAGAATTGCTCGACATTGCGGAAGATGATCGGTGTTTTTGAGCGCCAGCAATACGGATAGGAGTGATGAAACTTCTGTTCGCCAAGCAGCATGCCGCGCTCGCGCAGCAATTCGACAATGTCGCGGTTGGCGTCGAAGACGTATTTGCCAACAAGGTTTGGCAGACCGGCTTCCTCAGTGAAACGGCCGTGATCGTCCACAGGCGACAAAACTGGCAATTTATTTTGCCGGCCTAGCCAATAATCATCTTCGCCGTGACCGGGGGCGATGTGGACGGCGCCTGTGCCGCTATCCATCGTGACGAAATCAGCCGTGAGGACGATTGATTGTCGATCTAGAAACGGATGTTGCGCTGTGCTGCCGGAGAGTTTTTCTCCGACGATCGCGCCGGTTTGTTTCATCACAATCAAACCAGTCGCTTGCATGAAGGCGTCGAGTAACGGCTTGGCCACAATCAAGTTTTCAGCCTTGCCATCTTTGCCAGCCATCACGACGAGATATTCTGTTTTTGGATCGACAGCGATGGCAAGGTTCGCGGGCAAAGTCCACGGAGTTGTTGTCCAGATTGCGATGCTCGCCTTATCCTTGAACTCACCACTTACGATCGGAAATTTAACGTAAACCGCGGTGTCGTCGCGCTCCTGATATTCCACTTCGGCTTCGGCGAGCGCGGTCTGCGCGCCGGTGCTCCAAAAGACCGGCTTCTTCGATTGATAAACGAGACCTTCCTCAACGAAAACGGCGAACGCGCGCAGAATTTCCGCTTCGTATTTGGGATCCATCGTTAGATATGGATTTTCCCAATCGCCGAAGACGCCGAGCCGCTTGAATTGCTCGCGCTGCACATTGACAAATTTTCGGGCGAACGCTTCGGATTTTTTGCGGACTTCGAGCGGAGAAAGGCCGCGGGACTCCTTCACCACTTTGTATTCGATAGGCAGACCATGACAGTCCCAGCCGGGGATGTAAGGCGCGCGTCTCCCGAGCATGGTCTGCGATTTCACCACGAAATCTTTGAGGATTTTGTTTAGCGCCGTGCCCATGTGGACATCGCCGTTCGCGAATGGCGGCCCATCATGCAGGACAAATAACTCTCGCTCCTCTCTCGATTTCTGAATTTGGTGGTAAAGTCGCGTCTCCTCCCACGCCCTGAGCATTTCCGGCTCGCGCGCGGCAAGGTTTGCCTTCATCGGAAACTCTGTCCGCGGCAAATTCAGCGTTTCTTTGTAATTCTGGGTCATGATGGCCGGGCGCCGCTACGTAGCATTCGCGCCTCCACAAATCAATGCATGTACACTGAGACAGGCATGCTCTTGGCCCGGTGATCCGTCCAAAGCCCAAGTACAACATGCTCGATGCAGGCTTGCTTTCGGCACACCTTTTGACTGTGATTATGGTGTGAGCGCCGCTCCCGATGACGTGACTTCACTGAGCGCGACTGGTTCGGCGTCTGGTGGCGCGGCTATGTTTACCACTACGCATTGGAGTGTGGTGCTGGAGGCACAAGGTGAATCGCCAGCCGCACAGGAGGCGCTCGAAAATCTTTGCCGCACTTACTGGCGACCTATTTATGGCTTCGTCAGGCGAGAGGGTACTAAACCAGAGGAGGCGAAAGATATCACCCAGGGTTTTTTCGCGCTGATTCTTGAACGCAAAGATTTCCAGTCCGTACGACAGGAAAAGGGCCGCTTGCGCTCCTTTCTTCTGGCTTCACTCAAGCATTTCATGATGAACGAGCGCCGTGATGCCGCGACGATCAAGCGTGGCGGCGGCCGGACGCTGATTCCGCTCGACGGGATTGGGTCGGATGATTCTGGCGAGTTCGATCGCAGCGACATGCTGAGCGCCGATCTGCTTTATGATCGCCGCTGGGCGTTCACCGTGCTAGACCGGGTGTTCGCGCGCTTGCGCGAGGAATCTCAGGGATCAGCTAGCGCGCCGTTGCTGGAGCGGTTGAACACATTGCTCTCTGACGAACCGGATCGACCGTCGCAAGCGGAAATCGCGCGCGAGTTTGGCATGACCGAGAACGCGATCAAACAAGCGTTCCATCGACTGCGACAGCGTTACCGACAGCTGTTGCGTGAGGAAGTCGCGCACACGGTGGCAACGCCAGCCGAGATTGAAGATGAACTGCGCCACCTCATCGCCGCGTTGCGCTCGTAACCTATCAGGAATTTCCGTGCATTATTTGAGTGAAAGCAATGGCCACGCGATGAGAATCACAACCGCCAGATTTTGTCGCAAATGCGGAGCAGCCATTCCGCCCGATTCCCCGCAGCAATCTTGCGGCGCGTGTCTGCTGGAGACGGGTCTCGGCCCAGCTGATCCCGAGCGTGAAACAAATGTGAATCTCGCGTCCTCGTCGATGCTGATGGACTTCGGCGACTACGAGTTGCTTGAGCAAATTGGCCGCGGCGGACAAGGCGTAGTGTTTCGCGCCCGGCAAAAGAGTCTCAATCGCACAGTCGCCTTAAAAGTTATTAGCCTCGGTCAGTGGGCAAGCAAAACCCACTTGAAGCGCTTTCGGCTCGAAGCGGAAGCGGCAGCTCGCCTGGAGCATCCCGGTATCGTTCCAATCCATGGAGTTGGCGAGCGTGATGGCCAGTGTTACTTCAGCATGAAGTTTATAGAAGGCGGTCAGCTTGACGAAGTAGTTAAACAAACGCCGATGTCGATCCGGCACGCGGTGGAACTGATCACGAAGGTCGCTCGAACCGTACATTACGCGCATCAACACGGCATCCTCCACCGCGACATCAAACCCGGAAACATACTGCTCGACCAAAAAGGCGAACCGCACCTGACCGATTTTGGCCTTGCCCGATTGGTCGAATCTGAAAGCAGCGTCACGCACACGCTGGAAGTCTTGGGCACACCCAGCTATATGTCGCCAGAACAAGCTGTGGAAAATAACGCCGCTGTCAGCAGCGTGACAGATGTCTATGGACTTGGCGCAGTACTTTACCAACTACTGACAGGTCAGCCGCCTTTTGCCGGTGGAACAACCTACGAAACTATTAAGTTACTACTGGATACTGAGCCGAGACCACCCCGATTGCTGAATCCAAAAGTAGATCGAGATCTCTCGACGATTTGTCTCAAGTGTCTCGAGAAAGATCCGAAGCGCCGATATCCGTCCGCCCTGGCGCTGGCTGAGGACTTGGAATGCTGGCTAAAACACGAACCGATTCAGGCGCGGCGCACTGGAATTTTCGCTCGAGGGAAGAAATGGGTGCAACGCAATCCAAGCAGCGCGCTTGTTGGATTGCGTTGTACCCATTTCTTTCCGCGGGTGAAGACCCCAGTGTGCCGGGCCCGAATCGGCTCGTGGCGCAACCAGCGTTCAAGATCTTCGGTCAGTGCGAGAGCCGACGAGTAACGACGCTTGGGATCTTTCTCGAGGCATTTCAGGCAAATCGTCGAAAGGTCGCGATCTACTTTCGGATTCCACAGGCGCGGTTGCCGCGGCTCGGTATCTAAAACCAGCCGGACGGTTTCAAATGTTGTTCCTCCAGCAAAGGGCGGATGACCTGTTAACAGTTGATAGAACACGGCGCCAAGTCCATAGACGTCTGTGGCGCTGCTAAGACCTGCGTTATTTCCGGCAGCTTGTTCCGGCGCCATGTAACTGGGTGTGCCCAGCACTTCCAGCGTGTGCGTAATCGTGCTCTCGGATTCGAGTAATCGGGCAAGGCCAAAATCTGTCAGATGCGGTTCGCCGTTAGTATCGAGCAAAATGTTTCCCGGTTTAATGTCTCGGTGCAAAATGCCGTGTTCATGCGCGTAATGAACAGTGCGCGCGACCTTCGCAATTAATTCCGCCGCTTGTCGGATCGACATCGGCGTGCGGTGAATCACTTCGTCAAGCTGGCCGCCTTCGACGAACTTCATGCTGAAATAACAGGAGCCATCTCGCTCGCCCACCTCGTAGATAGGGACGATGCATGGATGATCGAGGCTCGCGGCGGCTTCCGCTTCTCGGCGAAAGCGCTTCAAGTGTGCTTTGGTCGCCCACTGACCAAGACCGATGACCTTTAGTGCAACTGTCCGATTGAGGCTTTTCTGCCGCGCGCGGAACACCACTCCCTGACCGCCGCGTCCAATTTCCTCAAGCAACTCGTAGTCGCCGAACTCTCCCAACATGTTTGCGGCGCGCGTGGTCCCTTTTACGTCGGGTGCAGCATTCGCATCGTCTGCCTTCGCCGAGGCTGCGGCGGACGAGTCGCCAGCGGTTACGAAGTCTTCGGCGAAGACCCCGAGCGCTGTTTCGAGCATGCAGCCAGTGCAAAGCCCTTTCGGAGCGTCGGAAAAGATTTTCGCGCCGCACTTCCGACAAATTCTGGTCACTCTAATCATCGCCAAAGAAGCATCACGTTCACTGTGTACTGCGTAAAATTTGGTCGCACATTACGCCCGAACCACAGCAATCAGATGACGCAGTTCGTCTTCAATATCGCCGGGAGTCGCAACCGTGTGAGCGATTTCCTCGCGCAATAATGATTGATAGCGCCGCCGAAACCGATGAAAGGCCTGCGTGACGGCATTTTCGGTCATGCCAAACTTCGCGGCAATGTCTGCTCGCGACGGCGCTCCGGGTTCGTCCGGCAGCAATTGCGTGAGCGAATCAAATAATGCGGCATTACGTGTGCCCGCGTATTCATCCTGTAATCGGTTGAGCGCGTGCGCCAGAACCGTGGAGGCCCACCTCCGTTCGTAAATCACTTCGGCGGTCACTGGATCTGCCGGTTCCATCTCGGTCCGCTTGTCACCAGAGAGCTCTTCCAACGGAATGAGCCGCTCTCCTTTCCCGCGCTTGATCGCCATCGCGCGGCGTTGTTCGTCGGCCACAAAATTTTTGACGGAAGCAAGCAGATAAGAACGAAGTCTCCCCTTTTCCTTACGCACAGTGCTCAAATCTCTGCGCTCCAGCATCAGCGCGAAAAAACCCTGCGTAAGATCTTCCGCCTCCTCTGGCCCGATACCTTGTCGCCGCACAAAACCGTAGATGGGTCGCCAATACGTGCGACACAGCTTTTCGAGCGCTTCTTGTGCAGCTGGCGATTCACCTTGGGCGGTCAACACCACGCTCCAGTGCGTCGTGGCGAAGGCGACTGCCCCGTGTTGGGCCCTCAAGCCCGTCGCACCCAATGAAGTCCCTTCATCATCGGCAGACACACTGCAATCGAAGTAAAAACTCAGGCGAAAATCAAGCCTGGAGTGTCCCGGGCGGTGTTCTCCTTGTCATCGCGCACGAGATGCGTGAAAATTGACGCTCCGTGGCTCTGCGACTGCCAAAACAGGATTATCGGGACATCGAGCGGATCATCGAGTTCGATTTTGTTCGCGCGACCGAGGCGGCTGCACTGAATGCGTTGCGCTGGCTCGGGCGCGGCGACAAGGAAGCAGCCGACGCAGCCGCCTCCGACGCCATACGCGGCATGTTCGATCTAATGAACATCTGCGGTGAGGTCGTGATCGGCGAAGGCATCAAGGACGAGGCGCCGGGCATTTTCAAAGGCGAACAACTCGGCACTTGGGTCCCCGGTTCGCCGCAGTTTGATATCGCCATCGATCCGATCGACGGGACGACCAACATTTCCAAGGGCGCGCCAAACTCCATCAGTTGCATCGCCGCGGCCAGTCCCGAGAAAGGTGTGAAGGTGGCGCTGCGCGATGTGCCTTCGTTTTACATGTCGAAGCTGGCTTATGGGCCGCGGGTAATCGAATACATGAAGAAACGCGGCGATTCGCTCCACCTCGAGATGCCGATCGCCGAGGTGCTGGGGATCGTAGCGCGCGCGGTG
>QHNJ01000114.1 GCA_003218395.1 Verrucomicrobiota bacterium | reverse complement strand
GGTCTCTTCATCCCTCACGTCACCCCCTTCGACGAAGCAGGCGCTTTGGATCTGGAAAGTCTTGAACGGCTCACGGCCCATTTTACCTCGCTCGGCGGATTGGCCGGACTCGTTTCTTGCGCGCGCATCGGCGAAGGACCGGTGCTGAGTGTGGAGGAAAAGCGAAAAGTTTATGCGATCGTCGGCAATGTTGCGCGCAAGTCAGGCCGTGTTCACATCGCGACCATCGCGCCGCAATCGACGAGCGAAGCCATCGCCCTGGTGCGCGACTTGGAGAAGCTACCCGTCGATGCCGTCATGATCTTCCCGCCGCTGCTCTTCGCCTGGGGAAAAGTCGGCGGCAATCTCAAGGTCCGTTTCTTCGAGGATGTGGCGCGCGAAACCCATTTGCCACTGGTACTTTTCCAGGTGCCTGTCAAAAGCTATTGGTATGACGTTGAGACCATCTGCCGCATCGCACGACTGGAGAAAGTCGTGGCATTCAAAGAAGCCTCTTTCGATGTCAATCTTTTCACCGAGACGGTCAAACAGCTGAAGCGCGAAAACGCCGCGATGGAAGTGCTCACCGGCAACGACCGCTTCGTCGCCGAAAGTTACCGGTCCGGCGCCAGCGGCGCTCTCATCGGGGTAGCGAACGTCGCCACGGAAAAATGGGCGGCCATCGATCTCGCCGGCCGCGCCGCCGACTTTGAGCGAGCTCTGGCGATTCAGCGCGAGCTCGAGTCTCTCAAGGAGCTCGTCTTCGGCGAGCCTATCGTGGAAGCCGTGGCGCGGATAAAGATCATTCTCCAGCATGAAGGGCTTATCAGGAGCGCGACCGTTCGCCGCCCGCAACTGGGAATATCGGACGCAGAGCGACAACTACTGCTGGATAGCTATCGCGCTCTCAAGGACGAGGACTTTCGGTCGGTCGAGGGAGACGCTGAGCCAAGGCAAAGCCGCGCTTTAATCTAGCTATACTCTCCCCGCTGCTGTCCGGGAATTGTGAAGGCGAACAATGCGATCGTGATAGCGAGCAGCACCATCGCGCTCAATGCGAGCGACCAGTGCACACCGATCAATCCGCCGAGCACGCCGACGGTTACGCCGCTAAAGGCCTTGAGCCCCATGCTCGACATTGAGAACAATCCGATCAGGCGCCCGCGAAGCTGCGGCGGCGCCAACACCTGCACAATCGTCTGAGCCATGGAAAAAAAGATCAGGTTCAACACGCCGGCAATGAAAAGCAGCGCTAGAGACACATAATAATTATAGGAAAGCGCGAATGCCGTGATGACGACGCACCACAGGATCGCGCTGATGATGGCGGTCTTGACACTCGGCGGCAACCACCCCCTGCCCTCCAGCAAAAACCCGCCGACCACCGCGCCGGCGGCATTGGCACCTAGCAAGGCGCTGTATGCGAAATCGGCTTTTCCGGTTCCCAGGTCATGAGCAAACTCCGGCATGGTCGCCTGGAATGCGGTGCCGACGAAAAATGATACACAACCGCCCAACACGATCATCGTAACAATCGGCCGATTCCCGGATACTTCTCGAAGGACCTGGAGAGCATCACCCCAACGGATCGCTCGTCTGGCCGGAGCAGGGCCTTCGCGGCTATGACCGGTGTAGGGCACCATGAGAAGCCAGATCGTTAAAGGCAAGTAAATGAGAGCATTCACGACGAGTCCCATGGGCGGACTTAATAGCAGCATCAGTCCGCCACCGACCGCCGGGCCGAAAAGAAGTCCCAATTGTCGGCTCGTAGAGTTGAGCCTTATCGCGCTCTGCAACTGCTCTGTACCGACGATGTCGTGAATCAAAAGTTGGCTGCCCGGTCCCCAAAGCACGCCGGCCATGCCGTGAATCACCAACAATACGCAAGCATGCCAGACCTGAATCGTATCCGTGTAGAACAGGATCGCCCAGGTTGCCGAGACGCTCATGTACATGATCTGCGCGACCTGAATGACCTTGCGGCAGTCGTAGCGATCGGCCATCGCGCCGAAGTACACCGAGAACAACAGGAACGGCGTCCAGTGCACCAGCACCGCGAAGCCGGCGAGCACCGGCGAGTGAAATTTCTGATAGAGGAGCCAATAGCTGATGACGTGCTCGATATTATCGGCCATCATGGCCAGCATGGTGCCGACGAAATAGTAGCGAAAGTCACGGTGATGGAGCGCCGCAAAGGCGATCTTCTTGTCGACCGTGGCGAGATTTCCACTACTTACTTTCTCCACTATGGATGCCAACAATAACTCCGGAACTGGCTCTGTGCCTAAATAATTCGTGTAATTAAACGGAGACAGTAACGGATAACAGCTAGCTCTGCAAACAACGGAATGGAAGGTAATGTGCCAAACGTCACAATTAGTTTCCTATCCTGCTCGATCTCACGAACGAGCCGCTCCGATTTTTGGGCGCGACCTTAGTGGCGCAGACGACTTTCATGGAGCGCCAAACCGAGATTTGTCGCCGCGCCATCAAAGCATTCGTCGAAGGGATTCACTTTATCAGGACCAACAAACCGGAAAGCATGCGCATCATTGCTCGGCGCATGCGACTCACGGATGCCGAACTCATCGAGATCAACTACAGCCAGCAAGGACTCAGACGCACGCTCCCCAAACCAACGCTGAGCGAGGAGGGAATACAGATGGTCCTCACCATGCTTTCGGAGCGCACTCCCGCCGCCCCGAACCGCGCGGCCGCAGCAGTTTGTCGATCCCCGCTTCGTGCGTGAGGTCGAAGCGACCGGTTATGTCGATGCGCTGTACGTTCCGCCGGGCCGTTAGCGGAAATTTTTCTCCGTCCGGAATTTGGAAGCGATCAGCCCTCATCAAGGGAGACCTGGCGCCGCTCGAATCCCGATGGGTCAAATGAAATGTTGTCGCCAATAGACAGATTGACTTTACCTGCAACGGTACGATAAGCAGGTCGAAAGAGTTTGACGACGAAAAGCGACGGAGAGTTTTTCACTAGCCTCTAACTCAAGGAGGACACCATGTCAGTAGCCAAATTTGAAGATCACTGCTGGAAGGATATCGTAACCCCGGACATCCTCGAGACCTACAAGCCCTATCACCGAGAGACCTATATCGGCCAGAGACCCGCGCTACTGGCCATCGACCTTTATAATCTCGTCTATGAAGGCGGCCCGAAACAGCCGCACGAGCTGGTCAAGGATCACAAGAGCTCATGCGGCATCTACGCCTACGAAGCCATAAAACCGACGCAGGAGTTATTCGCTCTCGCCCGCTCGTTGAAAATTCCCATCTTCTACACCAC
>QHNJ01000113.1 GCA_003218395.1 Verrucomicrobiota bacterium | reverse complement strand
CCGACTGGGTGCGGGCGTTCGACGCCACTGCCAGCGGTGAATCGCGGCGCCGACATCGGATAGATGTTCGGCGGTGCGTACGACACTGCTGCAGCAGGTCCCAACACGGTCAATACGCGGGTGAGATCGAGTGTTTCGGGATAGCTCGCGGTTCGAGTCATTGCGGTCCTTCGCGGTCCTCGGTGAAGGGTTGTGATGCTCGGCGAACCGGCATACAAGACCATGAGTAAAGGTAGGCAAGGCGGATGCCAGTTACGCGAGATGAAAAAAATGAGGAATTTCCGATACGCCTACGCGGCCGGCCACAAGTATTTTCCATAAGTGTTCAGAGTTTGTAGTCAGGACGTCCCAACCATGTCAACGACGTTTGCGATGAGCGCAACTTTTTGATGAAATCATTGCTGACAATCTCAGCAAAGCCGGTTGGAGTTGGGGCTGTGTCTCAGCGATTGATTCCAACGGGCGAACGATCTGGATTGCAGACGCGCATCGTGATGATGGAAAGCGTTTCGTTGTGCGTGCGGATGAAAAGTTGACGGCGTTTGTGGAACTAGAATCGGCGATTCCATGTTGCGGTTTGCTTTCTTGACAGGCTGGCGAGATTTTTCGCAAGAAGCTTTTCGCCTTTAAGGCGGGCAGAAGGCATTTGGCAAAAGACTAAAAATCGTGCAGACGACACCCAATTTGGGCGGATAAAAGGGAAATGCTTTCGGGAACTTAAACTTATAAAGAAACATTTTTATTGAACAAGCTTCGTCAGAGGATTCTTGATGCACTGCCGATACGCCTTCGGTTCGCCTTGCGTTATATGAAACTTCACCGCAGGTTTTCGTTGCTGTTATTTCCGACCTTATTCACCGAGAAGCTGATGCTGCGCATCGCGATTGATCGGCGCGATATACTTCGACAAGCAGCAGACAAGATGGAAATGCGGCGTTACGTAGAGAACAAGGTTGGAAAGCGTTATTTGCCTCGACTGTATTGTGTTACCAACGATCCTCAATCAATCCCCTTTGATACGCTGCCGAGCAAGTTTGTAGTTAAAGCTAATCATGGGTCTGCTTTTGTAAGAGTCGTGACGGACAAAAAAACCATTGATTTACAATCCTTAGTCTCCGAGTGCCAAGGCTGGCTTAATATCGATTATGGACAGTGTTATAGCGAGTGGGGATACCTCGGACTGAAGCGATGCGTCATGGTTGAGGAATTTGTCGAAAGTTCATATAAAGACAAACAAGGGATTCCCGCGGACTTCAGATTTTTGGTTTTCGATGGTCAATGCGCATTGATATTCGTCGACATAGGGAGACCTCCGTCGGTAAGAAGAAATCTATATTATCCTTCCTGGGAACCAATGCCTCTAACGCTAGGGCTTTTCCCTTGGACAGAAGGGCCGCTTGAACCGCCAGCGGACTTGAGAGCGATGATTGCTTTAGCCGAAGACGTGGCTAGAGGCATTGATTTTGTGCGAGTCGATCTTTATTCGACTCCCTGCGGACCGCTGGTTGGTGAGCTGACCATGACCCCAGGGGCAGGCATGCGGCGTTTTCCCGACAAGAAATTCGATCGTTTACTCGGTAAGAAGTGGAAGTTGCCAAAAGAGTTTTGATGGAAAGCGAGGAACCCCCCAAGGCAAGCACCAGACCATTTCGCAATCAGCCGTCACGTTTCAGCGTGGCGGCTTGTTGTCTCACGTGTAACGCTCACCACTCCTTGAAATCGCCCGCGTGCTCCTGTGTTTCTATCACATTGCCCGCTTCATCGTAAACACGAATCACAGCATTCGTGCGTGCGGATGAAAAGCTGACGGCGTTTGTGGAACTTGAATGGGCGATTCACCGTGTCAGGCGATACCCTGCATAAAAATCAGGCGCCGCCTGAATAGACAGATTTACGGGTTTTCCTAAAAACGTTTCAGGTTAAGAAAGATCTGGATCCCATCGCGACCCGCTTTGGCGCGACAATTACTTTCGACCCTGCCGCTGAAATCGACGCCCCCTTCGATAGAGCCTGCCTACGCGACGGATCGATCTAGAGAGAAGAGATGAAGTATTGCGCCCGCTCCCTCCGGACGGACCGACCAGCTCTTGCGGTCTTATCCAAGCGTTGTTTTTAACCATGCTGGCGTAAATCTGACACTTCACACACGGAGAATCCGTGTGTGCCTCCGTCACTCCCATTAGCATGTCTTTGGTTCGCTGCATCTTTTCCCCTTTAAGACATACCTCCAAGCCGCCGTTCGTAAAAACATTACCGAAGTCGTCCCAATGATTGATCGAACACCCCAGCACCCGGCCGTCGAAATTGATGTGCGGCCTTTGCCAGAGCTGGTGGCAAGAGGACGCAATATAATTGCGATTAAACTTCTCCTCGTATTCTCGCCGATCCGCTACGCCCAGCCCCGACTCTTTCCTGATTAACTCACGATCTTTTACCGGCGAGAAAGTTTCGCCATAGAGGTCGTCCCAGGACAGTTTTACATAAAACTCCATCCCCAGCTCGCCGGCCATCGCCCGAGCCCTCGCGATCTCGTGTTCGTTGTGACCAAAGGCGACATACTGCCAACGTAAGGCCGGGTATTCGCTGCGATACTGTTTTTTGAAGGCGTTGATTCGGCGGATATGTTCGATCACTCGGTCGAAATTTCCGTTGACCCGATAGATCGAGTAAACCTCTTGGCTAGCGCCGTCGATCGAACAGGTCAGACTGCGCAGGTTATACTTTACCACGGCTTCCAAGACGCGATCGGAAGCCCGGTCGAGGTTGGCACCGTTATCGATCCGAAGCGCGACGTGTCGGTCATGAGCATGGCGCAGGATCGATTCGAGATCTTTATTGAGGAATACTTCTCCCCAGTTGGATAGCTCGATGTCCGACACCCATGGATGTTCCTGAAGGAATTTCTCGAAATTGGCGAGAGGCAGGATGCCGGTGCCGATCGACTTGGCGATAACGCCCGTTGCCGTTGGACACGAGGGGCACTTGAGCTGACATGCCGTGGACAGATCTAGCGCCACGCTGGACGGTCGGACAAACGCGTTGCAATCGTAATGTTGTGTAATCCGATCCCCTCGGGTCAGGGTCTTTATGACTTCAGGTGTTATCATGCCGTGCCGCAGTCGGAAGAATAAGTTGTTTGCGACGCGGCCCGGCCTGTGCCGCGTGATGATGCGTTGGGCTCGATCAAGCAGGGCGGTTTTTTGCTCCACACCTATGGTAAAGTTGGCGTGGAACATGACCGGGTTCGCCGGAATGTAGATACGGCTCGCTTCGGGGAATTGACGCCCCGTAAAGGTCCCCATGCCGAAGAATGAAGGTGGAAGATAGCCCG
>QHNJ01000143.1 GCA_003218395.1 Verrucomicrobiota bacterium | reverse complement strand
CCAGGATTGAGATGATGGCAATCACAACCAACAATTCGATGAGGGTGAATCCGCCTTGGCGCGAGGCTTTGGCGGGACGATGTGAGGAGAACATATTTATTTTCATAGGTATTTTTGGTAACAAGCGGCATTTATCGCGGTTCTCACAAAAGAAGTCAACAACTATTTGCAACTATTTTTTGGGCCCCTGATTCCCCAAAAAAGGACCAACCACTAATCAACACGAATAAACACGAAAAAAGAGGTTGCCCGCGAATCACGCGAATAGACGCGAAAAAAATTCGGAGACAGAGGACATCAAACCTTTCGTGTCTTTCGTGTGTTCTGCGGGCCATTGCTTTCCGTCAGACGACCGCGGATTACGCGGATTTAAACGGACGAATGAAAAAGGCCAGACTTAACCGGTGATTACGCGGATAAAACGGATCACAGAAAAATCAAACCGCGGATCCCGCGGCCAACACAGATTAATATAGATCAAGCACGAAGATCTGGAACATCAGATTCTGATTCGTGGTGGCGCACGACCCGCTTCCATTCGAGCCGTGCAATTTTTGAAGTTTAGCAGCAACGCCAATTCGAGGCCGGCAATCGCGAGATCTCCGACCAACTGGTGGGGCGAGACTCTGTCGAGCCGATGAAATTAATCTCGACGGAGGAGATTGCACAGACAGATTATCGCAGCATGCCGCCGATTGATAGCTCGTATCACTTCGGCCGGCGCAACCCCGCGACTGGCGTCCTGATTTTCCGGGATCGTCCGACAATCGTTTTCCTCACTGTTTGCACGCTGCATCGAGTATCAACACTTACAGAGCAAATCTACCATGATGCATTGGTACAAGCATGGACTGAAGCTGACGCATGGTTGGTCGGTGCGTACCTAATCATGCCCGATCATATTCATCTTTTCTGCACGCCGAAGAATGAAGAAATCGCCATTGAGAGGTGGATCGCTTTCTGGAAACGGCAATTTCGCCGTAGTTGCGGCGCAAGTGCGCTTCGCTTTCAATCACGCGGATTCCATCATCGTTTGCGTCGCGATGAGAATTATCATCAGAAATGGGAATACGTCCGAGCCAATCCTGTCCGAGCAGGGCTCGTTAAGATTCCTGAAGAATGGCCGTTTTAACGAATTACGTGGGCTTGCCTTATTTCTTATACGCTGAGACTTCGGCCAGATGACTACCGATTACGCGATGCTAGATCCAAGCCCAGTCATCGTCAGCAACGGCAACACCGTGTAGTGTCCGTGGTCGTCATAAACGATAACAGACGATCCCTTCGGCGGCAGCGAGATGTAGTCGCGATGTGGGACCGGATACTCCTTTCCATCAGCCATTCGTACCGTAAAGGGGCGGCCGCTCGCCACCGCAGATTCAACCTGTTCTCTTCTCATCAACGGCATCATTGGCCGGAACATACGATCCCGCAACGATCGAATCACGAATGGACACCAATAAACACGAAGACAGAGAAGGCAACGTCGAGCAGCAGTTTTGAGGGAGCGCACCCGCCTCGGGTGCTGGCGATGCAGAGCTGAACGGTTCTTGCGATTAGGATTTCGTCATTCCTTCGTTATTAGACATTTGTCATTCGTCATTGTTTCCGAGTCTCGCCCCACCAGCAGGCAGCCGGTTGTAACGATGTAACGTTTTAACGAATTACGTGGGCTTGCCCTTACTTCTTATACGCAGGCACTTCGGGCAGGACCGGCGGCTGCAACCCTTCCTCTTCTTCCTCCGTCGGGTTTACCGGCAGACCGCCGGGAGTGATCAGGTGCACGGTGGCGAAGATAACTAGGTTGCGCTTGACGTGCTGATCGACATTGGTGCGAAAGGCCCGGCCGATGATGGGAATGTCGCCGATGATGGGTGTTTTATCCTCTACCTTTTGCACGTCCTCGCGCATCAGCCCGCCGATGACAACCGTTTGGCCGTCCCACACACTGACGTTCGTGGTCACCTTGCGCGTGCTGAAAACGGGCTGGTTGATCACATTCTGGGTGAGCAAAACTGTAGGCACTGTTGAGCCGCTTATCAGATTGGGATTTACGCCAAAGATGGGACTTCCATAATTGATGAAGCCTTCAAACTCGACGACCTGCGGCACGAGGTTGAGGTCAATAGTCACACCATCTGGGCCGACCACCGGTTCAACCTCAAGAGTCACGCCTGTATTCCGCGTTTCAAAGGTGTTCGGCGTAGTCGGTGTGACAACTTCAATAGAGACGGTTCCTGTTCCACCGGTCCCGCCAGTAATACTCGGAACCTGCGGCGGCGTGAACGTGACCGGATAACGAAATTCACGAACGATTTCGATGACGGCGCGCTGGCCGCTTTTGGTCGTCACTTTCGGCGCAGAGAGAAGATCGACACCTTTTTTCTGGTTGAGCCCTCGAAGCACGACTTGGAATTGCGGATTGGTAAAAACACCAGCCAGACCAAAAATTCCCGGAGCCGCGGCGCTCGTTCCAAGCGTTGGAAACAAAAGTGCATCCAGCGCATTCGCGCTAATTGCCGCGCTACCCGTGCGATTTCCGGTAACTGGAAATTGACCGGAGGAGAGAGTGTTCGGGTTCAAAGGATCTACAGCGTTTGGCGAGAGCGGAAAATTGGGGTCAGCGCCTACACCAGGTCCAGTCGTCAGGCCAGTTGTCCCGCCAGATCCAAAGGCCCCCTGGCTGCCCACCTTGAACGGACCGAGCAACCAGTCGAAACCGAGTTCCTTCAGATTGGTTTGCGTAACCTCGACAAACTTCGCTTCGATCTCGACCTGCTTCGGTATTGCAAGATTCAATTGCTCAACGATCGCATCGACAAGGTCCAAATTGTCCTGCGTGTTACGAACGATCAGCCGGCTGCCCTGTGGAAGGAAGGCTGCGCTTGCGCCCGGAGGGAATGCCACCCCCTGAGCTTCCAGGAACTCTTTTGCGCCTTCGCGATTTACGAGTTGTTGACCGCCGGTCGATTCCTGGGTGTCCTTTCCTGTGCCGGCGGGCCCGACGGGAGCCGCTGTTCCCGGCGCTGTCTTGTAAGCTCCCCGGCCCAGCAGCGTGCTCCCGCTAAGTGTGGTGCTGATGAAATCGGGTGGGACCCGATATTCTTTTGTAATCAGGTCGTTGCTCTGTTCGCTGATCGGAATGACCGATACAGCGTACGGTTCTACCTTCACCTTCAACCCGGCCTGGGCCGCAATGTAACGCAGCGCTTCACCGAGCGGAATTTGATTGAGCGTTAGTGTAATACGCGGCTCCGCTGCTGCCGCAGCAACCACCGGGCGAGCGACAACTGGACCTGCGGTAACGGGCTTGGTTCCTCCCGTAGGAGCGCCTGCGGGCACAGCAGCGGCACCCGGCGTCCCAGCTTTTTTCCTTCTGAAGGGTCGTTCTCCACTGCCTGTTCCCGGAGAAAGTCGATCGCCTCGCGAATGCTGGCGTCACGAAATTCAACGCGCGGGATGATGATAGTGTTCAGCTTGTTTGTAATTCTGGCCGTGCCGCTGGCTTCTCTCGCATAGGCACCTTCCAGCGCGCCAACAGTCTTGCCGTACGCGTGCACGGGTTCTTCCCAGCCTTTCTCTACCTCCCAAAGGCTGCGTGCGCGCGTTTCGTCATACGCTTGCACGCCGTACTTATATTTAGTGTTGTCGATCTGTTCCTGACCGCGTCGAGCCGCTGTGTTGTAGGGATCGAGTTTGAGGACCTGGTCGTATCTCTTAAACGCCAGATCGTATCGGCCAGATTTGTAAAAGCCATCGGCTTCGGTGAGCAATTGTTTTACTTCTTCAACCTTGGCAAGGAAGTTCGGGCCCATGGTCTTGTTGAAGTAACCGGGCTGGCGCAAGTGAGCGAGCAACTGCGCCGCCTCACGACAGTTGGGATCGTAACGATCGCTCAAAATCTCACTCAAAATCGCCTCCGCCCCAACATAGTCACCCTGCGCGATGCGCGCTTCCGCCAGGATGACTCCGCTTTTGCAAAAGCCCGCGAGCGCTTCGTCGTGGGCTTTTCCTGAAACCACTGCATCCGGCAGGTAGGTCACAGCAGTTTTAAATTCCTGGTTGGCGAGCGTATAATTTTTCGCCTTCATCGCGGCGTTGCCCTGCGCCAAGGCTGCTTCGCCTCGCGGTATCGCGGCCTGCCGCCGTTGAATTTCCTGTTGCGCGACGGAGTCTGGATTCTGCGCCGTGCCGGTGATACAAAACATCGACAACAAAAGAAAAATGAGCGCCGGGAGTGTGGCATGGGCTTCCAGCCAAGATGGCTGTGCCACGATCGTTGTCGTGGCGGGCGTGTCGCCTGCGTGAATCAAGGAATTGCAGCCGGCACGGCTGCCTCTAGAAGGCCAATGCGCTTTAAGGTTCTGTGGGTTTTTTTTCATAGGGGATTTACGGAGTGGCAAGACCGATTTCGATCGGCTCATTTGGTTTCTGAGCATCCACGATCACCGCCTTGGTCGGTTGAACATCTGTGACCTTATACTTGATCTCTTCCAGCGGTTTCAATGAAAATTCTTGATCTTTTCTTACCTCGAATTCTCGGCGGCCGCCCCAGGTATAGACGAAGGTGGCCACCGATTGCGGGGAGGTGGCGACCTTTTCCTTCACCAGCGTCAGCTGCACCTTGGTGTCTTCATGTTCCAGGAACAACTCGGAGACATCGACCTTGGTGCCATACTGATTGCGTTCGTGTTTTTCGACGAATTTCGTGATCTTAAAGCGCGTGCCGCGGATGATGTCTCCAATTTTCAAGAATTGCGTCGGTTCGCTTTGATCGATTGAGTTGAGCGCAAATGTGGTGCCGACCCATGATGAAAACATGAATGGAAAAGGTTCCTCCGTGGCCGATACCAAATGTAATTTTGTGAGATAATCAGGGTGCGAATTTTTGTCGATTGGATTGGTGCCTCCCTGCCACTCGTCGAGATTAGTGAAGCCGTCGCCGTCGGGATCCTGATCGAGAGCATCCGCGTCTTCCACAGGCAAACCGTATTGTTCAAACCACTCATTCGGTACCGGGGGATGAACCTGTGTGTTCTGTAGCGTCGCCGGCAGACCATTAGCGGCGATAAAATGCCTTTCCGGAACGAAAAGCCCGGAGCGCCTGCTGGATTTCCATTGCGCGGGATGCTGGAGCTGCTCTGCGGCACGATCCAGTTCAATAGCCGTGGCCGGCGGAGACGCATTTTTTGGCGAAGGCGCCTGTTGGGCGATTAAGCGGTTCGCGAATTGGATCGCGTTCCACGAAATGGAGATTGCGGAAATAAAAAGAAAGAGCCCTGCCGCGATGAGCGCCACGCGATCGTAATGTGCCTTAATCCAGTCCATGGGCTTCGCCAGTTCCAGAAAAGGGAGCGGCAATTGATAACATCATGGCGAGTTGCCCGCCGATGATTGGGTAGCGCACGCGTCCCGCGTGCTGGTGGCGCTGTCCCGGCGCGACGAACTTTCTTTGCGCAGCTCATCGTCTTGCGTCCAGACCCACGGATAATTTTCATTCGGCCCAGCTACACCTGCATCCCACAGGTTTCGCAGGATGTAATGAAACTTTTCCTGTAGATCGCAATCCGATCGTACATAACGATCGAACCGCTCCTTCTCCCAGACGCCGCCAGTTTTGTGTTCGAGTTTGTTCATCTGATGCGCTGAAAAAGACTTGATCGAGTGCAGTAGATCGCTCAACGACCAGAATACGACGTTACCCTTTTCGTCATTTTCCTTCGGCCACGGTTGCATAAGCAGGTGTACGTGGCCAGGCATCACACAAGCGGCGAATAGCTCGTAACGCGTGTTGTGGAAATGCCGCAACGCATTCAAGACAATCGTGCGTGCGTCCGGTGATAAGCAGCGCCGCAATTTCGTTCCGATCGTCACTGCGTAAATTGCCCACGGTCTTTCAAAATGCGGGAGGCGACGGCGGAAATAGAGAGTGTCCTCGGCTGGTTTGGCATCCGGAAAAGTTCGCGACGGCGGGACACCGACGCCGGCACCCGGGACGAGTGCGCTACCCGATGGATTCGCAGCATTGTTTTCCGCCTTCATTTTCATGTCTCGTGGTTAGAAGGTGAACCTCAACATCTCGATCGTGGCCGAGATTTCGATGTGCTCATTGCCAACGATGAAATTGAGCGGAGCATTGCCGGGCTGCGTCGAAGCTTCCTGCTCGGATGGAGACGGGTTCGGTTCGGCAGCCTTCTCGCGCGGCGGACCTTTGTCCTTTTCATTGTGCACGTACAAAGTGCGAATGATAAAAAATTGTCCGGTCGAGCTGGCGATCTCATTCAAGACTTTTCGCGCCGCAGCCGGTGCCGCTTTAAATGTAAAATCCACAACATTGCGCTTCAGCAATTCCGGGGGAGTCGCGCTCGGCTCGGCCGGCTTCGCGCCACGGGCTGCGCTCCCCTTCCGTCCGGGAGTTGGCGTCGCCGCCGGAGGCGGCGAAACTCCTTGTTCTTCCCGCAAGGGTGCGCGGTGAAAAGAGCTCACGCCGTCCACTTTGGCGTCCAGCAGGATATTTATGAGCATCTGTATTTGGGAGAGCTCCTGTCCGACCAACGGCGCCATGGATGTTTTTGGCAGAGTGGTGGTAAATTCATGGAAACCGAGGGCAAATTTGTCTGGGAGTTTCACGTTGTTCGCGTGCGCTCTATTTAAGGTGGCGATCACCGCCTGGCGCAAACGCGATTGAAATTCATTCGGCGCGAGCGGCGTCTCAGGAACGGCCTCTTTTTTTAGTTCCTCCTTGAACTTGTCCAATGCGACGCTGTAATTCTCGAGGAGAACTTTCAGCTTGCCATAATTGGCATCATTTGGGAACGGATCGAGGCGCTGGAGCCGGCTGCGCTCCGCGGCAGCTTTGTCGAACGCCTGTCTCGCATCACTCCAGTTGCCTCTTGTCCAATAGAGGAGGAACCCGGCAAACAATACGCAAATTCCGAAGACGATCAGAAATGTGCCAAGCCAACGATTTTGCTGAAACCATTTCATGGCAGTTTCACAGGTTTGCGCAGTGTGAGTTGAAGCTCGTAAGGGAACGCCCACTCTGCGTCGTTTGGCACCGAGTTGGATTTAACCACCCGCTCGGGAGTTTTTGCGTCGACAATGAAGAATGGCGAAGTGGCCAAATTCCGAAAGTAATCGAGGACGATTTCCTGCTGTTTCGGATTGTACAAGTACAGACCCCGCACAACGATGCCGTCAATTGCCGCCCCTCCGCTCTCTGGTTTTGTTTTCGATCTCCCCGCCGGAGACGGTAAAAGTACCGGCGCAGGAGTGGTGGTCTTTTCCGCGAGGTGTTTTTCACCCGTGCCGAGCGGCTTTCCACCGGAAGTGGCATAAAGTTCCGTGATCCAAATATCCGCTTCCGGCAGACGCGTATTGAGCTCTGCAAGAATTTCCGGCCAGAAGTTGTGGTCGTTAATTGCTGTGATGAGCGGCGTGGCGACACTGTCCAGCGAGGCGGCTTGCTTTTTAAGCTTGTCAAGTCGCGTTTCGGCGACCCGCATGGTGTCGTTCTTTTGTTGCAGTAGCTGCGTGGTTTGCCGCGTTACCTGAGCTGCGCGCGTGAAGTAAACTGACCAGCCGACCAAAGCGAGAAGAAAACACGCCGCCGCGACAATGAAAAATGGCCGCCGCTTTTCTAATTCCTGCCTCCGAACTACGCTCGCAGGGAGCAAATTTAACTGCATCGGACAGGTGGTTATGCTCCGGAGGGCCAGGCCAACTACTTCCCCAAGCAAATGGACGGAGCGGGTGACTTCCAGCGTCAGTGTCGACTTCGACACGGTCACGTTCTGGAGCGGATTAAAAAACGCGATCGGCACCTGCAATTTTTCGTTAAAAAACTCGAGCACGTAAGGCATGCCTGCGCTTCCTCCGCAGAGGAAAATGCGCTCCGGCCGGCTTCCCTGCTGCTGCGCGCAGTAGTGACTGATGGAACGCATCAACTCGGCGTGCAGCCGCGTCATGGTGCTGCGCGCTATCTTCGAGACGCGGGCAACGTCGGGGTTTGCGGGCTCGGCATAGGCGCCTCCCAAACTGACGAAGCCGTCCCGCTTCTTGCGAACCTCCGCGGCCGCGAAAGGCTCGCGGAATTCCCTAGCAATTGCGGCGGTGATCGAATTGCCACCGATGGGAAGGCTGCGCGAGAAAACTTTGGCAGGCTCAATGAAGAGAACATTTGTAGTGCGCGCTCCGATATCCACCAGTAGCGAGCAGCCGGTCAGGCCGCTGTAGTTGTAGCGAAACGCATTGTAGAGCGCCATTGGCGCAACATCGATGATGGATGTTCGCAGCCCCGCGTCTTCAACTCCAGTGTTGATCTCGTCGAGCAAGTCCACCTTGATTGCGACCAGAACGACCTGAATCTGTTCGTCCAGGCCGCCTCCAACAACTTGGTAATCCCAAACGACTTCGTCGATCGGGAACGGAACATTTTGTTGCGCCTCGAAAGAAATGATTTTCTCGATCTTTTCCTGTTCGACTGCGGGCAGCTTCACAAAACGCGCAAAGATCGATTGCCCAGATAACGCATAGTTCACGAGGCCGCGTTTGATGTGCAGCTCGTCCATCATCTCCCGCAAAGCGATGGCCATTTGCGTCCGTCGCATTTCCTCTCCGGCCGGGTCGCCCGGAATCTCCCGCAATCGATAGTCCAGCAAGACCAGGCCTCCGTGGGCCTGCACGCGAAATTCCGCCAGGCCGACGGTCTGAGATCCAAGATTCAGAGTGATAAGACGCGCCGGAACAGCCATAGCTAGAAGTTCCAAATCCCAATTCCCAAATCCCAAACAAATCTCAACATCCAAATCTCAAAGCAACTCGATAGCACGCGTTCTGTTTTGGTCACTGGAATTTGAGATTTGCTTGGAACTTGGAACTTGGGATTTGGGATTTCACTTCAGCGTCAGCGGCCCTTAATCTGCGGGTATCGATCCCAGTAGAGCGGCGCAAAGGGCGTTTGGTCTTTGTTAAGGACGAATCCGGAAATCTGCGGCAGGGTCGCGAACCATTGCGGCTGCGCTCTGGCCAGGCTTGATTCAGCTTTCACCGTGCCACTCTGGACGATCTGCACCGCAATGTTTTGGCATGACTCCGCAATCGGCCGGTTATTCGCGAAGCGTGCAAGTGCGCGAGGCGGAACGTACATGACCGATCGGTTCTCGCGGCCCGCCGGGATATTTACTTGCGTCACTTCGCCGGCGAGAAGGTTTCCGTTGAAGAGAATGTAATACTTAAACGTCAGCTCATCGGTCAATTCGGGAGTCGCGGCAAATTGAACCTCCACTTCCAGCCAGCGATCGCGCTGGTTTGTCTGATATGCTGGCGCGCCGCTGTAAGCGAACTGCGGCGTCGAAATCAAATTCTTGGTGATTTTGGTGATCTGAAAGTCGACCACGGAACGCGGCTGCGCAGAAGCAATGAGCGGCAGGAAAAAGGAAAGGCTCAGCAGAGAGTTAGCTTTCATATCCGGTGCGTTATTATTGCAAACGACGCAACGGTATCATCGCGCAACTGCGGATTTGGAACATATTGAATCATTCGGGTGATTTCTCGTTCAAAATGCACCCCTGTTCCACTTCTAAAATTCCAAGTGGTTCTAATCCACACGCGCGCAGCCGGCCGTGCAATCAGGAATCTAGATAACAGACGTTAGTTGTCCGATCGTGATCCCCGCCTGCTGCAGGATACTTTTAGAGTCTCCGCACATCGGAATGTGTTTCGGACTTGACTGCTTAAAACAGTCAAGTCACAAACGATCAGTTGAAATCAGAGCATGCGATCCTGGATGTGTTGTTTCCGAGAGTGCGCGCGCAGATTTTGCGTTTGTTTTTCTCGACGCCAAAGAAGCAACGCTATGTACGCGAATTGATGAGAATGAGTGGACTCGCTCTCTGCACTGTCCAGGATGAGCTGCGTAAACTTAGCGCAGTTGGTCTCGTGACCAGTTGGTCGAATGGTTACCATCGGTTTTACCGGGTAAACCGCGATCATCCGCTCTTCCCAGAACTGCTTCGGATTGTCCAACTGAGCGCGACACTTCCGCGGACGAAACACGCTGCGCTACATCGACAACGACGTTCTCGTAGTCGGAGCGTGCGTCGGCGCCGAAACGTCGCTACGCTGCTGGCCGATCGACCGGCAAAATGGCGCCTGTTTTCGCGCGTCCCAAAAAACTTGACTGCTTAAAGCAGTCGAGTTCTTGACGCCCTTTACGTCGGCGGTCGTGTTGCTGTCGCCGCGTGCGCTCCGCACCACTCTTCGCTCAGTTTGGCGTGGCAGGCACTGAAGCAACTGCAACCGTTTTACCGCTTCAATGCTTCCCGAAGATGTGTGATGTTTGCGCGGAATTAACGATTTACATCGAACTGGACGCGCGGTTCCGATCCGAGAACTACTCTGGCGGCGTCAACGAGGCCAGCGCGGAAGGCGCCCACTCGACTCTTCGTACGCCGCACCGACTGTGATGTGGACTTTTTCATTGGCAACTTCGCCCAGGATGTAAGTCTGGAAGACATCGCCGCCGAATTTACCGATCGAGCGGCCGTAGAGAACGCCTACTTCGCCGCCGTAATAATAATCCTGATTCAACTGCGAGTTGATCACGTCACCAGGCGAATCCTTTCCATATACCGGCGAGACGTTTGCTTTTTGCACCTGCGCGACGCGCAAGGACGCGACGGGAGGTAGATCAAGTGGCGCCGTTCCCATCCAGCCCAATGCGCTCCAAACCGGCAGGCGTTGTCCATCCAAAAGAGCCAGCACCGGGAGATCACGAATCAGAGCGGAACTGTCCACCGTGCTGAAAATTTCCGGGCGATAGAGAGCCAGCGAAGCAGCTGCGTCGAATTCGGCGGTACGATTCGTTTGCTGTGCCGACACCGGAACGCAAAAACCGAGAAAGCCAAGCCCCACAACAATTGCCCGCTTGATCATGAGAGAATTCACAACCGAGAAGGCGGGAACGCCAGCAAAATCTTGCACGAATTTGAAATGCGCGGGCTGGTCATTTCTCCATCATTTCAACCACGAATTAACACGAATAGGCACGAATCGCGGAGAGATGTTGGCCAGAGAAAAGCTTCACTAACTTTTATGATTTCGGTGTTCATTGTGTGCATTCATCCGCTTCGACAATCTAACGATTCGACGCTTCAACGTGGCGAAGCCAACGACTCTCTGAAGTATTCGATCGTCTTTTTGATTCCTTCTTCGAAATCGACTCGCGGTTCCCACCCAAGAACGTCTTTGGCGCGCGTAATGTCCGGTTGACGCACCTTCGGATCGTCAACAGGAAGCGGTTTGTATTCGATTGACGATTTCGTCCCTGTGATGCGAATGATTTCGTCGGCGAATTGTTTGATCGTCATCTCGCGTGGATTGCCCAGGTTAACCGGCTCATGAAAATTGCTCATGGCCAGTCTGAAAATTCCGTCGATCAAATCGGACACATAACAAAACGATCGCGTCTGCGAACCATCGCCGAAAACACTGAGCGGCTGCCCGCTTAGCGCTTGTCCAATAAATGCCGGGACGACACGCCCATCGCGCAAACGCATGCGCGGACCGTACGTATTAAAGATGCGCACAATTTTCGTGTCGATCCTATGATAGCGGTGATACGCCATCGTCATCGCCTCAGCAAAACGCTTCGCCTCATCGTAAACGCCGCGCGGGCCGATCGGATTCACGTTGCCCCAGTAATCTTCCTTCTGCGGATGGACCAGCGGATCGCCGTAACATTCGGAGGTCGACGCCAAAATAAAGGAGGCTTTTTTGTCCTTGGCCAGGCCGAGTGTGTTATGGGTGCCTAGCGCGCCCACTTTTAACGTGGGGATCGGCAGCTCGAGATAATCGATTGGGCTGGCTGGTGACGCGAAGTGAAAAACGTAATCGATTTTTTCTTCTGGCAGAAAAATGAAATTGGAGACGTTATGTTTTATAAACCGGAAATTCTCGTTCCCGGCGAGATGTCCAACGTTCGCGGTGTTACCGGTGATCAAATTGTCGATTGCGATGACGCGATGACCTTCAGCCAACAATCGATCAGTCAAGTGCGAGCCCAAAAAGCCAGCGCCGCCGGTCACGACAGAAACGGGATTCTTGGCGCGCACTGGCATTGCGGTTCTATCTAGCGACTCAGGGAAAAATTGCGAGCACGAAACAATCGTTTGTCATTGCCAGCGAAGTCGAGAAATCTCTTACTGAGCAATTCGGGTAATGAAGAATAACAAATTGGGATTCTTCGACTGCGCTCAGAATGACAGATAAACATCCCATGCGCATTTTATCTGGAATTCAACCGAGCGGCGTGCTGCACATCGGCAATTATTTCGGGATGATGCGCCCGGCTATCGCGCTGCAATCCGAAGGAGAAGCATTTTATTTTATCGCTGATTATCACGCCCTTACCAGTGTGCGCGATCCGACAACGCTGCGTGAGAATATCCACCGTGTCGCGCTTGATTTTCTGGCGTGCGGTCTCGATCCCGAACGCGCAGCGCTTTTCCGACAATCGGACGTCGCGCAGGTGACCGAGCTGGCCTGGATTTTATCCACGGTCACGCCGATGGGCTTGCTCGAGCGATCGCATTCTTACAAAGACAAGCTTGCCCGCGGAATGCTGCCCTCCGTTGGATTGTTTAATTATCCGGTGCTCATGGCGGCGGACATTTTGATTTACGACAGCGACATCGTGCCGGTCGGTAAAGATCAAAAACAGCACATCGAAATCACGCGCGATCTGGCCGTGAAGATGAACGAAACTTTCGGGCAAATCTTCAAATTGCCCGAGCCGCGGATTCATACGGCAACCGAAGTCGTTCCTGGAATCGACGGGCAGAAGATGAGCAAAAGCTACGGTAATAACATCGACATCTTCGGCGATGAAAGAGAGATGCGGAAACGGGTCACGAGCATCGTGACCGATTCAATACCCGTGGAAGCGCCGAAGGACCCGTCAAGATCGACAATCTTTCAACTCTATTCACTCTTCGCATCGAAAAACGAAATTGCCGAAATGCGGGAACGATTTCAAAAAGGCGGCACCGGCTATGGCGATTTCAAAAAGCAGCTCTTTGAAAAACTCTGGGGATATTTCGCACCGATGCGTAAACGACGGGAAGAAATCCTGGCTGATAAATCGTACATCGATAACGTGCTTGCGCGTGGCGCCCGGCGCGCAGATAAAATTGCCAATCAAGTGATGCAGCGCGTCCGCAATGCAGTTGGTTTGCGCTAATCAAATCTCCGTTAGGCGCTACTTCGATCGAGCTGGATTTGTCGCAAATACAGAAACAGCGGCAGTCCGAAAGAGACGCCGACTAGCAACGTCCCAACCACAGGAAGCCACAGGCCGCGGATTCCGAGACGGCGGCCTTCGACTTGGACAAAGATGATGAGCACGATGGCTGAAACGAGAACGTCCATAGCGAAAAAGCCCGCAACGCGGTTTGCAAAGAGTTCGCCGAAAAATAAGGAGAGATCCAGACCGTGCTCGAATAACCAGGGCACGAATTGCCAATAAGGCAGAAGAATACCGAGCGTAGCCAAAACAAGATAACGATGTCGAAGTTTCATGGCCTCCATTTCTTACTACGCGATTAAGTTTGTCGAGCGTAGGTGCGCCGAAATCCTTCGGGGCTACAGTTAATCGAATGCCGACTTTTCGCTTTCACATCGTTCCAAACGCAAGAGCAAACAAGATCATGGGCGAGCACGGTGGGGCGATTAAGATCAAGCTGCGCACTCCCGCAGTCGAGGGAAAGGCTAACGCCGCCCTGTGCAGTTTTCTGGCCGAAGAATTAAAGATCGCGCAGCGCGCGATCGTGCTAATCCGTGGTCGCAAATCGCGCGACAAGCTAATTCGGATCGAAGGTTTGAGCGAAGAAGAGGCGCGTCGCAGTTTACTCGGGACACCTGAAAAGAAATCGACAGCTTTTTGGTAATGATTTTATCCGTCCATTCCACCAGTGAGACGAAGATTTTAGGATTGCGGAATTTTGCGCCGTATTCGACAAGATCTGCTTCTGTTATTCCTCGGGCCCGCGAGCACGCGCCGCATGCGTAGATTGGTGTCTTCTTAGCGACGATTTTGCTAAGAACCTCCGAAAGAGGCGGCCAGCCGACTGGGACCACTGCGTTAGCCACCGATTTCCGCATCAGAGATACCGCTTCACCGAGAAGAAAGATCTGAACGTCGTGACCTGCTTCAGAAAGCGCATCGCCGTGAAGGAAAGGGAACGCAGCCTTTGTAGGGGTCGTCGGATCCCCAAGCGCTTTTCATGAGAATTTTCAGCTTTGTCGTATTTGAAGCGCTAGCGGCGGGTGCCGCAGTGGCGAGAAACGGAAGAGCCGCAAGTTGCTTAAGAAATGATCGTCGTATCATACGATCCGATTGAATCAGAAACGGACTGCATCGGGCAACCCATGTCGCGCAACCTTAGCGGCCTTTGGTTTGACGCGTCGGCTTAGTTTGCTCGGGCGCCTTCGCTTCGGTCTTTGCAGCGCTATCGCGGTAAAATAGAATGCCGTGCGCGCGCAAATTAGTGATCAGCGCATGCAGATCGTTCGCCAACTGCTGATCATTTAAAAGGGCGGCTACCAAACCTTTCCCCTGTGTTGCGCTGCGCACCACTCTCCGCGCATCAGTGATCGTATTCTGCAAATTGTCGGCTGCTTCTTTTGCCGAAGCCATTGTTGAATCCGCCTGCTCAATCACGCCATCCAATTTCTTAGAGGATTCCGCAAGCGAACCAGTAGCCTGGTTCAAATGCTCCATGCTCGACTTCAGATTCTCCATGTTCGCAGAGGATAGTGTGTCTTGATTCAAGCGGTTCACAGTCGTGTCGATCTTTTGGACCGTCCCGCGGAGATCGTTCACGAGAGCGCCGCCTTCGCGCGTTAGATCGTCGATGCCGGTCTCGCGCGCACCGCTGACATACGCGTTCGGCGGCAGATACGCCTTCGGCTGCCCCGACGGCATCGTTACATTTACGAACCGATCGCCAAGCAAACCAGAACTTCCGACTGTGACTTTCCAATTCTCGCGCCGGCGAGCAAGACATCGGTGCCTTTCAAGAGTCCGCTCGCATCGTTGAAGCGAACGGTGAGGGTGTAATAAGTTTTGAAACCCTCCCCTAGCCTGCCGAATTGCACGACCAGCGCACCTAACATCGCCAATCCCACAAAAACGAAAACGCCTACTTTAAGTTCCAAACCTCGCTCGTGTCGATTCATCAGTCTCCAACTCTCACCTCTCAACCCTTAACTCTCAACTCGGTGCCCACGCTGACCATCGGAGCGTCCGAGCAGGAAATCTTGAATGAGCGGATCGCTGGATTGCTGGAGATCGACCGAAGTTCCATGAAAATAAATTCGGCCCTCGTGCAAGTATGCGATTCGGTCGGCTACGTCAAACGCGCTCTTCATATCGTGGGTCACGACAATGCTGGTTATTCCAAAACGCTGCTGTAGCCGGCGAATCAACCGATTAATGCTGTCCGCGACCACGGGATCAAGTCCAGATGTCGGTTCGTCGTACAACACGCAGGAAGGCCGCCGAATGATGGAGCGCGCGAGGCCGACGCGTTTCTTCATCCCGCCACTTAAGCTGACGGGCATCTTCGCTTGCTCGCCTTCCATCTCCATCACGTCAAGCATCTCAGTTACCTTCGCGCGCAAGACGTTCGGATCGCGCTCACCGGCCTCGTGCAATGGAAATGCGATATTTTCTTCCACTGTCATCGAATCAAAGAGTGCGCCGCCTTGAAAAAGAATGCCGACCTTCTTACGGATCGTCCCGAGCTGGCGCTCGTTCATACCAATGATGTTTTGACCTTCGATCCAAATTTCCCCTGCGTCGGGCTCCATCAAGCCCACGAGGTGTTTAAGCAAAACGCTTTTGCCACCGCCACTGCGGCCGATGATTGCAAGGGTCTCGCCGGTTCGAACCTCAAGATCGACGCCACGCAAAATTTCCTGCTGCCCAATTTTCTTCGCCAACGCCCGTACCGCGATCATTGACGAAGAGTTGATTGCTGACGGTTGAGGCTTGATAGCAAAAGTAGGAGATAGCGGCATTTCGATCATCGCAACGCATAAACTCTCACCTCTCACCTCTCAACTCTCAACTGCCGCGCATTACTGATATCCTGCCGGGTAAATGATGTTGAACAACATGGTGAGGAAAAAATTGCAAATCAGAACCGCGAGCGACGCGTTCACCACCGCCTCAGTCGTTGCGCGACCGACGCCGACCGCACCTTCGTGAGCGGTCAATCCTTTGTGGCAACTGATGAACACGATGAGGATTCCGAAACAGAACGCTTTTGACAAACCCATGATGATGTCGCGATTGCGCGTCCAGCGCACCATGTTCGCCATGTAGTAAGTGCCGTTAATGTCGAGCATGAAAATCGCAACCAAATAGCCGGCGGCGATGCCGACGGCGATGCACTCTGCCACCAGCAGGGGCATCGACACCATCATGGCAAGGGTGCGCGGCACGACCAAATAATCAACCGGGTAAACCGCCAGCGCGCGCAACGCATCGATTTGCTCGGTCACTTTCATCGTGCCGATCTCAGCCGACATCGCCGCGCCGACGCGCCCGGCCACCATCAGAGAAGTCAGGACCGGGGCGAGCTCGCGGCAAAGCGCTACTGAAACTACCGCACCTACGGCGGAGCCCATCCCCAGCTTGTTGAATTGGAAAAATGTTTGTGCCGAGAAGACCGCACCAGTGAATGCACCGGTGATTACGACAACGAGCTGCGAAAGCAATCCAATCTCGACGATTTGATTGAGAAACAGCTTCCAGCGAAGCTTATGCGTGAAAATAGAACGAAACGTGTCGGCCGCGAGCAATACGACCTCGCCCAAATATTGAAAAAACGCGAGCAGCGGCGCGCCCAGCACATTAAAAAATCGAACGGTCATTGGCACTGATGAACGGATGATCAGTGACTGGTGAATACTCGGATGCGCGACGCACAAACTTCCGGCTCGATCATATTAGCCGCGAATCTAGCCAGCCGATCTGGCGATGCAATGCTTTAAGCGTTTCGCGATTCGACGGTTTGCGCGCGGCGCAAAGCTGCGATAAAAGATGTCGACCCAAGCAATGAGGCGACCCCTTCACTTTCTCCTTGCGACCAATTTTTTGCTTGGCGCGCTGCTTCTCGGCAGTTGTGAAACCTTGCCGCAAGGAATCCAACAGGCAAGAATTGAGATGACGCAGCGCATCGCGACCGAACCGCCGGGCGATTATTACATCGGTCGGCGTTATTACAAACCTGATTTCAAATTCTGGGGTTACGTCCGTAGTCCTGGCCAGCCTTGGAGCACGGCGCAATTGGTGATGCTGAACGAGAAACAGAAACTCGCGCCGGACCGAGAACGCGTCGACATCGGAAGCGACAATAACTACGAATACAAACTCTACGGTTACTTTAGCGGCGACAAAGTTTACGAGCCGGCAAGTAACACAATTTATCCCGAGTTTGTTTTAAAGGGTTACGAGTTGATCTCGATGAACCCGCCGCCAATTTTCAAAAGCCAATTCCGCGGCAGCGCCACAGCGGAGCAACTGCGTTACGTGGTCGAAAAGCCTGAATAACACACGTTGAAGCGTTAAATCGTTAAAGCGTGAATCCGTTGTAACGATGCAATCCTTTTAAACCAACTACATTTTATAAACATGACAAAGGCTGCACCTCGCTTGAATAAAAAGGATCCTCGTGTCGAGGAATTCCTTCGCTATCTCGCGATCGAGCGAAATGCTTCGCCGCGTACTCTCAAAGCATATCGCCAGGCGTTGACTGCTTTCCGAGCGGAGAACAAAACACCGTGGAAAACATGCACGGCAAACGATTTTCGCGATTACCTATTCGCCATTACGAAGCGTGGGCAGGCACGTTCCTACGTGCGATTGCAATTCTCCGCGCTGCGCACGTTCTATCAGTTTCTCGCGGCGCGAAAAGGTTTGGGACGCAATCCCCTGCGCGAAGTGCAATTGCCGAAGATCGATAAGAAACTTCCCCTCGTACTCACGCGCCAACAGATTGAAGAGCTTCTCGCGGCGCCAACCCGCGTGGCAAAAAATCGCGCTGCGCCTAGTTGGATGCCGCTACGCGATGTGGCGATCATGGAACTCTTCTACAGCAGCGGCTTGCGGTTAAGCG
>QHNJ01000142.1 GCA_003218395.1 Verrucomicrobiota bacterium | reverse complement strand
GAGACCGGCGTAATCCTTTTTCGCTTTCAACTCGGCGCGCAGCGCGGCGTACTTTTTTACCGTTGCGCGTTTGCGTTCATTGCGATTAATCCAGGCGGTCTTGGCCATAAGAGAACGCTAACTGTAGAGATGATGCCCCGACTTGCAACTTGGTTTTGGGGGCTAGCGAAATCACGCCAGACCAAAAGCCACGCTAAATGCCTCGGGTCGTCAGTCTTGTCCGGAATATGATCTGGCAGTCTTACCCCAAAGCGCCCGCGCGTCTCTTTTGTTTTACAAGCGCGGCTGTCGAACGCCCGCTGGAGCGGGCGGAGCTGCGTTTTTGCCTAACGGATTGATTACGGCTGAGGCTCTCTTGCAGCACTTTGACAAGATCGACAACATTCGTCGGCGCGGGCGCAGGCGCCGCCGTGGCGGCAATCTGTCTGTTCTTGGCTTTCTGTTCGATGATTTCCATCAACGCCGTCCGATATTCGTCCCGATATTTCTCCGGCTCCCATGCGTCGGACATGCTCTCGATCAGAGCCTGAGCCATTTTCAATTCCTTATCCGTTACAGCCGTGGCCGATCCGTTCTTTAAGATCTCCGTGCTCAAAATCTCGCTGGCGAAGTGCATCAGTTCCAAAATCAGGAATAATCCGTCTGGTTTTACAGCGGCCAGATGTTCGCGATTGCTGATGACGACTTTTGCAATGCCGATCTTGCCCGTACCGCTAAGCGCCTTGTGCAAAACCGTGTACGCTTTTTCTCCGCCTTTCTGGGGCTCTAGGAAATACGGCTTATAAAAGAACTTCGGATCGACCTTCTCCAACTCGACAAAGTCGGTGATGTCGATGGAATGCGTGGATTCGATCCGAACCTTCTCGAAGTCCTCCTCTTTCATCACGACGTAACGGCCGCGCTCGTACTCAAAGCCTTTTACGATTTGATCGGCCGGGACTTCTTTTGAATCGGCCTCCGCGACTTTCTTGTATCTGATCGGACTTAGATCGCTCGATCGAAGCTGCCGAAAACTAATTTTCTCCTCGCGCGTGGCCGGGTAAACCGCCACCGGAATATAAACCAGCCCAAAGCTGATACTGCCTTTCCAAATCGGACGCATAGTGCTGGGATGGCTTTTCCCATAGTAGGCTGGACCTGTCAACTCTTAGCAGGCTCCGCACCGGACAGGATTAACCACTATTTAACATGAATAAACACGAATTACGGAAAGCATCCTTAAGTCCATTCGTCGTCAAATTGACGGGGCCGGAGCCCGCCGGCCCCCAAGACATGATGTCTATGCTCCAAGATTATCTTGCAAGTTGGTGAAACGGTCTGATGTTCAGGTTAACTTATGAGCATCCTCGCGAGCTTCATGAATTTGGCCGGGCCGGATTTGATCGTTATTTTGCTGATCGTTCTTGTTCTATTCGGAGCGAAGAAACTGCCCGAACTCGCCCGTGGAATGGGACAGGCCGTGAAGGAATTTCAAAAGGCGAAGGACGAATTCAGTGACGAGCTGCATAAGGCCGCCAAGTCAGAGACGGAAACGGCCAAATCCGATGCGAAACCGGCGCAATTGACGGTTCCGCGAAGCGAGAACCAGCCAGCAAGCAGCGAAGAGCGGCCGGACCCAAGTCAAGCAAGTACGCCCATAGACAAGGCCGGGCAGGTGTAGCAGCGGGCTGTTTTCGGCGGCAGAGGGGATCTTCGCCCAGCGCGTGGGTACTCCGCAAAGGATTAGCGAGCAGGCTCGCGCCTGTACACGTTTGACCCGGCCCGTAGTTTACGACAAAATCGCAACTTCTTATGTCCGACTCTGATTTGCGCACCCGCATCAAAGAGATGCTTGTAAAAAATCTGATGCTGCAAACAACGCCAGACGAAATCGGAGATGATCTTCCCCTCTTCGGTTCCAATGGACTCGGCCTCGATTCCATTGACGCGCTCGAGTTGGTGGTGAGCATGGAGAAAACTTTTGGAGTCGGTGTGCCAAACTCCGAAGTTGCGGGTCAGGCCCTAAAGACGGTAAATACAATTCACGATTATATTCTCGAAAAACGCACGGCGACCGGCTAGACTGCGGCGAGTTGTAGCGGCGGCTGTCCTTGGCCGCTACGCTCCGCAACCTGCGCATGAGGATATGCGCCACCACATCTGACAGTCCACCCCACGTGAATATTCTTTACGTAGAGAGCAGTCGCAGCTGGGGCGGCCAAGAGTATCGCACCTGCCTCGAGATCAACTGGCTGAATGCGCACGGACATAAGGCATGGTTGGTCTGCAATCCAGGCAGTCAGGTCCAGCTCAAAGCATCCGAGCTCGGTACTCGCCTTGTCGCGATGCCGCTCCGGCATCGCGTGGATCTGTTATGTTCATGGCGCCTCTGGAAATTTTGCCGGCGAAATCAGATCGATTTGCTCAAACCTTACAGCTCGAAAGATCACTGGCTCTGCCTGCCGCTCTATTTTTGTGGAATTCCACTGAGTCGGGCGCGCTGTATCACCGATCCGATCACAGGCAACGGGCGCGCTTTCGTCTTCAAGTATGGGTGTTCGAACGTCGTGGCCGATGCATCCATTATTAAGCGCCAACTTGTACAGCAGAACGGAATTGATCCCGCCAAAATTGAAGTCATCGGCTCAGCCGTTGATTTACAAAAGTTTAAGCCACCGCGCGACCGGATGAAATTTCGCCGCGAAATGGGGTTCGGCGCGGACACGCCAGTTATTGGGAATATCGGCATGATTCGGCCAGACAAGGGTCAACTCATTTTAGTTGAAGCGGCCCATCTCATCTTAGCGGAACGTCCCGATGCACGCTTCGTCATTGTCGGTCAGGGCACGGGTCTGCTGAAGCGGGGCATCAACGTAAGGAATGCCATCGAGCGCGCCGGATTGGCCGAGCAAATCATCATGGCCGGATATCGCTGGGACACGCCTGACGTTTACGCCGCGTGCGACATGGTTGTAATTGCTTCCCTGCACACTGAGGCGTCGCCGATTGTTTTGCGTGAAGCGTTCGCCAGTGGGCGCCCTGTCATCGCGACAAAAGTCGGCGACATTTCGGAAATTATCGAGCACCGGCAAAACGGTTTGCTCACAGAGCCAGGCGATAGCAAAGCGCTCGCGGCTGCGATCTTCGAATTTCTTTCCGATCCGAAACTCGCGGCGGCCTGCGCAGCGAACGGCCTACGCTACGCGAGTGAGCATTTTTCTTTCGACCGAATGATGGAGGCAAAGCTCCAAGTCGACGCATCGCTGATTCCAGCGCGACAAAAAAGGTTACTGCCTACCTCCGCCTCGGTCGAACGGGTTTCATCCGTCGAGACGGCAGATCTCTCGTCACGCCGGCGATGAAGAGTTAATCGCGTCAATCAGCTGGCGAATGCGCCCAAATCTGCCGCGATAAGGAGTGAGAAGCAGTCGCGGCAGATCCCAAATCTCGGGTTCAGTTTTTTCCTGACGCAGCGCAGCACCCTGGATGATCTCGCCGCTCCGCACTATGTCGCCGAACCTCTCGTTAAGACCGGCGATCGCCTTGCTGGGCAAGCGCTGATTAATGCGAACGACAAGTCTCTGGCCTACCCAACGCGCCGAGTGATAGACTTCGTAGAATTGCAGGATTTCCGCGACGGCTTCTCGGACATTGTGCATGATTTTGAAGAAGGAAAAGTCTTCTTGTGAAACGAATCCGGATTTAAGCAGGCGATCGGTAAGAAACTTCATCCACGTCTCCCAATAACTTCCGCGTGGCCGATCTAACAGGACGACTGGAATCACACGCGCTTTCCCGGTCTGCATGAGCGTGAGCACTTCAAATGTTTCGTCTAAGGTGCCGAAACCGCCGGGAAACAGCGCGAATGCGTGCGCTTCCTTCACGAAGGTCAGCTTGCGGGTAAAGAAATAATTTAGATTAATCAGCTTGGGATCGCCCTCGATAACCTCATTGGCTCGCTGCTCTGATGGCAGGCGGATGTTCAGCCCGAAGCTGTGCTCTCGCCCCGCCCCACGCTGCGCTGCACCCATGATTCCGTCACCTCCTCCGGTAATCACCATGAAATTCTGCGCGACCATTTCCCGCGCGAAATCCTTCGCCACTTTGAACTCAGGCGAATCGGCCGAAGTGCGAGCCGACCCAAAGACGGCAACCTTGCGCAAGTGCTGAAACGGCGCAAACACCTTCGCTGTGTAGCGCATCTCTTTTATCGATCTGTTGATCAGCTTGAGGTCGGCTACGCTCATCCGGTCGCGCGCGATCTTTAGCGCGGTTACAATCATTTCTTCGATCAGTTCAGGCGATTTTTCCGCACCCCAATCGCGAACCAGTTCACGCACCCGCGCGTCAAACGGCGGATCGACAGTCCATTGTCGCCCTGCTGGCTGATCCTGAATAGCGGCTCCCGTGAAATGTTCCATGGTCAAAACTTCAGTGCAGTTGAGCTCAACGCACGGGGAAACTTACGGTTGTAGTGGCAGCCGTGTCGGCTGCAGCACTCTTAGAACGCAAGCGACACGCCTGCCGTTACAGTGAAATCAGCTCCTCAAGGATTTCGCGCATATGCCGGATCGGCAGCGAATAATGACCTGCCCCGTCAATGTACCGCGCTTTGCAATTGGGCAGTCGCTCGGCAATTTCTTTCGCCAGGCGAACTGAGAAAGCGCGGTCTTCGTTTCCGTGCCACAGTCGAACAGGCACCTGCACTTCTTCGATGCGGAAACCCCACGGTTGCGCGTAAATCTGCGCGTCCGCCATTACCCCTTCAGTCGATCCGCGCCAGGCGCGGCGCTGGCTCTCAAAAATGGCTTCGAATGCAATCGAATCGCGCAAACTATCTTCGTCGCACGCTCGTAGCATCAACAGTTTCAGGAGCAGCGGCCGCAGGCGAACAGGCAGCCGCAATGACAGAATCGGCCTCGCCAGATAGAATAATTTTCGTAAAAGTTGTGGTCGCGTTCGATAAAGCACCAGCATCCAGCGATACAGCGGGAGCAGTCCTTCACGGCCGGGAAGATCGACAATCGGGATCGCGCCGCTCACGATGGCGATGGCCCGCACGCGCTCCGGCATCGCTCTGGCCGTCGCATAAGCGTAGGGAGCGCCACCCGAAACTGCAAGCACTCGAAATTCGCCGAGGGCGAGGTGATCGGCGAGTCGCTCTACAACGCGTGGCCAATCGATCAATTTACGATCGGGTTGCAAACTCGATCCACTGATGCCGGGTCGATCGGGAGAAATGATTCGGATGCCGAGATCGCGTGCTGCTTCGTCTGTCAGCCGCGCCATCGTGCGTGAGCTCGGCCAACCATGACAAAAAATCACCGGCACACCGTTTGCATCACCGTATTCTTCAAATGCAATTACGCCGCTGTTTTCGAGTGGAACCAAATTTTCATTACTCATTTTTTGACGACCAGGCACGCCTTCTCAGCGCTTGCATTGCAAGCCTCCAATCTGTAGTCCAAAGTGTAGTGCGGGCAGACCGCCGTGGAGTTCCGTATTTATAGTTATGAATGATTACTCACAGGAAGGCGCGGGGAAAATTTCCTTGCACGGGAATGGGATGGGGTTGCCTTCTTTGGAGGAGGTGGAAAAACGCGCTCGCGAAATTGCAATGATTGACGAACGGAATCCAGACGAATTTACCGACGCCGATTGGGCCCAGGCGCGCCAGGAACTGCTCGGTGCAGAGCATCCCACTCCGCCGGAGGAAACGAAACAAAACGCAGAGCTGACAGAGGATTGGTACGTCGCCGCGGCATCGCGAGGTCATCGTGCGCCACGACCCGGCGTGGACGAAGAAGAGGAGACGGTCGGCGAGCATCTCGTCATTGGCGGTGTGGAAGAAGCAACGCACGATCAAATGCTCGAAGCGCGCAGGGAAGAACTCGAACAGGAAGGTGGAATTGTTTGAGCTCGGCTGCGCCTGCTGTTGACAAAGCGCCGGCCAAGCGAACTCGCTTGGATGCGATCCCGTCGCGCGCCGAACGCCTGCTCGCGCATTTTCACCAAATCAGAGATTTCACGACTGCGTTGTGCACGAATCTTGAGCCTGAGGATTTTGTCGTGCAGTCGATGCCAGATGTAAGCCCAACCAAATGGCACCTCGCCCATACCACATGGTTTTTCGAGACTTTTGTCCTTAAGAAATTTGCTTTGCGATATCGCTCCGAAATTCCGCAATACGCTTATCTCTTCAATTCCTACTATAACGCCGCCGGTGATATGCACCGGCGCGATCTGCGCGGCTTAATCTCGCGGCCGACGGTCAAGGAAGCGCAGCGCTATCGCTCGTCGATCGATTCGCACATTGACAACCTCTTTTCCGATGCTGACGAAAAACTTCTCGATGAGATCGAGCCGATTCTAATTCTTGGCATTCATCACGAGCAGCAACATCAGGAATTGCTCGTCACAGACATCAAGCACGTGTTCGCGCAAAATCCGCTCTATCCGGTTTTCCGCGAGCGCAAGATCGATAATGCTTCACCAAAACCGACGCCGATCCGCTTCTTCGATTTTGAAGAGACAGCTGTCGAGATTGGCCACGACGGCCCCGGTTTCTCCTATGACAACGAAGGTCCCCGGCATCGGGCACTAGTTCCCGCATTTTCCATTGCTTCGCGGCCAGTAACAAACGGCGAATACATCGCCTTCATCGAGGACAATGGTTATGCGCGACCGGAATTCTGGCTATCGCTGGGTTGGATGACCGTTAACGAACAGCGCTGGCAAGCGCCGCTTTACTGGGTGAAACGCGATGGCGGCTGGTGGAATTTTACTCTTTCCGGTTTTCGTCCCGTCGCTGAATTCGAGCCAGTGACGCACGTGAGTTATTTCGAAGCCGATGCGTATGCGAATTGGGCGGGCGCTCGCCTCCCAACCGAGTTTGAATGGGAACGCGCAGCGTCCGATTGTCCGATTGAAGGAAATTTTGTCGAGAACGAAGCGTTTCATCCGCAACCAGCTCCGGCTTCGGTGCAAGCGCGACACCTTCATCAAATGTTTGGCGATGTTTGGGAATGGACCCGCAGTGCCTATTCGCCATATCCCGGTTATCGCGCCGCTCCCGGGGCGCTCGGCGAATACAACGGAAAGTTCATGTGCAACCAGTACGTCTTAAGGGGTGGTTCCTGCGCTACGTCGCGCACACATATTCGCCGCACCTATCGCAACTTTTTCCAGCCTGAGAAACGCTGGCAATTCACCGGCATTCGGCTGGCGCGCGATCCGCAATAATTCGATAGGGCGCGACCGCCGGGCGCGCGCCGAACGAAAGCCTCACGATGACTGCGAACTCCACAACGGCGTTGCAGCCCGCTCCTGGCGCTCCACCGGCAAGTTCTGATTTCCTGACAGACGTAATCGCGGGTCTTTCCAGCGAGCCACGTACGCTGCTATGCAAGTATTTTTACGACGAGCGCGGCGCGGCCTTGTTTCAGAAAATTTGCGAACTGCCGGAGTATTACATTACGCGAACCGAGATCGATATTCTGGATCGACATCGCGCCGAAATCGCAGCGCATCTCGGGCCACAGATCAACCTGATCGGGCTCGGCACCGGCTCGGGCACCAAAACGCGGATCCTGATCGACGCGCTCGAAAAGCCAGCTGTTTATATCCCGGTCGATATTTCTGAAAAACAACTGCGCAAATCGACAGCTCGTTTCCACAAAATTTTTCCGGATCTGGAAATCCTGCCTGTGTGCGCCGACTACTTGCAACCTGTTGCACTTCCCTCCCCCAGCCGCAAAGCGACGCGCAACGTCGTTTATTTTCCCGGATCAACCATCGGCAACTTCGGGCCTGACGAAGCAACTGAGTTCCTCCGCCGTATCGCCAACGTCTGCCGCCACGATGGCGCACTACTCATCGGTGTCGATCTTCGCAAAGATCGGGATGTGATCGAAGCTGCTTATAACGACACCGCCGGTATCACTGCGCAATTCAATCTGAATTTGCTGGCACGCGCAAACCGGGAACTCGGCGCGGATTTCGATCTGCAACATTGGCTGCACCGGGCAATTTACAACTCAGACGTGGGCCGCGTCGAGATGTACCTCATCAGCCAAATCGATCAGGCTGTTCATATCGGCGATTACACGTTCGGGTTTCGTTCAGATGAAAAGATCGTCACGGAATTGTCCTATAAATACGCCCCGGAAGGTTTCGCCGGTCTCGCGCGCAAAGCTGGCTTTGAGTTTCAAAAGATATGGACAGACGATGCGCGTCTGTTTGGTGTTTTCTATTTCACGTCAACCTAAACGTGGCGCATGCGTCTCCGCTTGCGATCTAGAAGCTATCTCATAAATGGTAGGGACGGACCGCCGGGCCGTCGGTCTCATTCGCGCCCGGCGGTCGCGCCCTACCAAAATATCGCATTTCTTATTCATGAGATGGCTCCTAGTTAAAAACGCAAGCCAGGGGCTTGCGCTACTTCGATGAGCCCGCTGGTCCAACTTGTCGATGTTAGCAAGCGCTATGCGAATGCGCCGGCGTTGCATTCAACCAATCTGGTGATCGAGCGCGGCAAGACCACGGTATTGATCGGTCCGAGCGGTTGCGGCAAATCGACGTTGCTGCGGCTCATTATCGGATTAATCACACCTGATTCTGGAACCATCGCCTTCGACGGATCACAGATCACGCCAGCAAATATCGACACGTTGCGTCCCCGAATTGGTTACGTCATTCAGGAAGGCGGTCTATTTCCGCACCTGACAGCGCGCGACAATATTCTCTTAATGGCGCGGTATCTGGGAAAATCCCGCGAGAAACTGCGCATTAGGCTTCTCGAATTATGCGAGCTGACAAGATTTTCTGACAATTTGCTCTCGCGGTACCCCATCGAACTTTCCGGCGGTCAGCGTCAACGGGTCAGTTTAATGCGCGCGTTGATGCTTTCGCCTGAACTGTTGCTCCTCGACGAACCTCTGGGCGCGCTAGACCCACTGGTGCGCGCTTCTTTGCAAAAAGAGCTCAAAGAAATTTTCACGCGCTTGCGTCAAACAACGCTCTTCGTCACCCACGATTTGGCGGAAGCAGCGTATTTCGGTGATGAAATCGTCCTCATGAACGAAGGCCACATCGTCCAACAAGGTTCGCTTCTCGATCTTCGTGAAAACCCAGCAAATGATTTCGTACGCGAATTCATCAATTCGCAGCGTGCGCTTGTGTTTACATGAAATTGTTGCCTCGCCCAAAATTGCTAGGGCGCGACTCCGAAAGGATTCGCGAGCGGAGCCGCCGGGTGCGCCGCGGAGAGTCCAACAGTCTCTCCCTGGCCTTCTTAATTCTCTTCGCGGCAGTTTTTTCCACAAATGCGCAGTCCGTCGTCATCATGGGTTCGAAAAAATTTACCGAGTCGTATGTCCTGGGCGAGATCGCGAAACGCACATTGAACGACGCCGGCATTCCCGCGGAACATCGGCAAGGAATGGGCGGCACGATCATTCTTTGGCAGGCGCTGCGCGGCAGACAAATCGACGCTTACCCGGAATATACCGGGACGATTGAGCAGGAGATTCTGAAAACAAACCGTCAATTATCGCTGGACGAAATTCGCGAGACGCTCACGAAGTTTGGGGTGGGCATGACGAAACCGCTCGGCTTCAATAACACTTACGCGCTCGTCATGCGTCGCAGTGAAGCGCAGCGACTCGGCCTGCACACAATCAGCGATCTGCGAAATCATCCCGAACTGAAGGTCGGACTCACCCACGAATTTTTGGATCGACAGGATGGATGGCAGCCATTGCGCGCACGTTACGCCCTTCCACAACAGAACGTAATCGGGATTGATCACGCGCTCGGCTACGCGGCGCTGAAGAATGGGTCGATTGATGTGAAAGACGCTTACTCGACCGACGCAAAGATTGGCGAATACGATCTGGTCACGCTTGAAGACGATCTGCAATTTTTCCCACGCTATAACGCAGTGTTCTTGTATCGGCTTTCGTTGCCAACTCCAGCAGTTGCTGCGCTGCGAAAGCTCGAGGGAACGCTGGATGAAACCCGCATGATCCGGTTGAATGCCGAAGCGGAGCGCACGAGGAATTATGCGAGAGCCGCAAACCTGTATTTTCAAGGCGGCACTGGGTCGACAACCGCCGCTGGCGAATCATTTTGGCATAAGCTCACGCGGTGGACATTGCGCCATTTGGAGCTTGCAGGGTTTTCACTGCTGCTCGCCATGATCGTCGGTATCCCGCTCGGCATCATCGCCAGCCGGGGCGGCCCGAGTGGGCACGCAATTCTTGGTTTCGCCAGTGTAGTGCAAACGATCCCATCGCTCGCGTTGCTCGCGTTACTCGTGCCGCTCCCGTTTTTTGGAATCAGTGTCCGCACCGCTATTGCCGCCCTTTTCCTTTACGGATTGCTGCCAATTGTGCGCAACACCGCGAGCGGCTTGCAGGATATCCCTCGATCCTTGCGCGAATCGGCGATTGCGCTGGGGCTCAGCCCGATGGCGCGGCTGTGGCAAATTTATTTGCCGATGGCGTCACGCTCCATTTTGGCTGGAATCAAAACCAGCGCAGTGATCAACGTCGGAACGGCGACGCTGGCTGCGCTGATTGGAGCTGGTGGTCTCGGCGAGCCGATCTTGAGTGGACTGAATTTAAACGATCACGCCACAATCTTGCAGGGCGCCATCCCAGCGGCGTTGCTCGCATTGCTGGTGCAGTGGGGCTTCGATCTGCTCGATCGCGTTTTAATTCCGAAAGGGCTGCGCCTGTAGCGGGAACATAGACTTGCAATGGCTCTGTTGAAAAGCTAAGGGACCGGGGCACAGCCATCTTGGCTGTGGGGCCGACGGACATCTTGCCTGTCGGCTTTATACTGGCAGGCACGGATGCCTGCCTGCCCCACAGGCTAGGAAGCCTGTGCTCCGTTCGGGCGCTCGAAGCCTAGTCAACATAGCCAGTTGCAGTCTGTGCGGTCAGCCCCGAAGGCTTTCGGGGCTGAATCTGAAATACCGGACAGAATGTCCGTTTGCCCCACAGGCAAAATGCCTATGTTCCGATAAATGCCAATCGCATCGGTCAACCCAGCCACGGGCGAAAAGCTGAAAGAGTTTCCAGCTTTCAGCGACAGCGAAATCGAGGAACGGCTTAAGCTCGCCGAGCGCGCATTTGCGCATCATCGGCGACGTCCATTCGCGAAACGCGCAGAACTAATGATGGCAACGGCGTCATTGCTCGAGCAAGAGAAGGACGAACTTGCCCGGACAATTACCCTGGAGATGGGAAAATTGTTCCGTGCCGCGCAGGACGAGATCGTGAAATGCGCGCGAGGTTGTCGCTTTTTTGCCGAGAATTCAGAGCGTTTCCTGGAAGACGAGCCCGCGCAGACTGGTGCCGCCCGCAGTTACGTGCGCTACGAACCGCTCGGACCCGGCTCGCAATTGAAAACGTGCTTTGTCGCGCCGGATTTGACGAAGGCGTCTTTCAGACGTTTCTCATCGAAGCAAAACAAGTGGAAAAGCTAATTGTCGATCCGCGGGTCAAAGCGGTGACGCTTACCGGCAGTGAAAAAGCGGGAAGCGGAGTCGGGAGCGCCGCTGCGCGTCAGATCAAAAAGAGCGTGCTCGAGCTTGGCGGCAGCGACGCATTTATCGTCATGCCAAGCGCGGATTTTGAAGGCGCACTGAGCACGGCAGTCAAAGCGCGCACGATCAACAGCGGCCAATCGTGCATCGCGGCAAAGCGCTTTTTCGTGGCCGACAACATCTTTGATGATTTTCTGCGCCAATTCGTCGAGCGCATGCGCGCGTTGAAGATTGGAGATCCCATGGACGAGACGACTGAGCTTGGTCCACTCGCGACGGAACAGATTCTGCACGGGGTCCACGAGCAAGTTCAAAAATCGATCGCCGCCGGCGCGAAACTGCTGACGGGCGGAAATCGCATTTACGGTCGCGGATTTTTTTACGAGCCAACGGTTCTTATCGACGTACCGAGAGAATCGCCGGCCTACTGCGAAGAAGTTTTCGGTCCGGTCGCGTCCGTTTTCCGCGTACGCGATGCAGCCGAAGCAATCGAGATGGCAAACGACACCATATTCGGCCTCGGCGCGAGCGCGTGGACGAACGATCCCTCCGAGCAGGAGCTGTTCACGTCTGAACTGGAGACTGGAATGGTTTTCATCAACGCGATGGTCGCATCCGATCCACGTCTGCCGTTCGGTGGCGTGAAGCATTCCGGTTTCGGCCGCGAGCTAGGCGCTGTGGGAATTCGCGAGTTCACAAACACGAAAACGATCTGGATTTCATAATCGCGCCCAAGGAGCGGCCGTTTCCAAACCGCCGTGTTTGTTCTCACCGATCACCGACCTGTCGCGCCGTAGCCTCGCGCGTAGGCGGATTACTGTTCACCAATCACCCCGCCCCCTCCGCGATATCGCTTCTCATTGAAAAAAGTTTCAGTTAGCGTTGCTGCCCCATAATGCACGTGATTACGCGGAAGCGCCTGAACGAGTTCGCGGAAAGACACGTCGACGCCAAATCGTCTCTTGCGCGTTGGTACGCGATCATGCGAAAAAGCCGGTTTCTGAATTTGGCGCAACTACGCGAGACCTTTCCTCACGCCGACCATGTTGGAAAATTCACGGTGTTTAATATTGAAGGCAACAAAGTTCGACTCATTGCCGCTGTGCACTATAATAGAAACAAGATTACATCCGCCACGTGTTGACTCACGAGGAGTATAACGCCGGCAAATGGAAAAAATAGCATGTCAGTCGCGGAACTCGAAAAAGTAACAAAGGCATGGCCACCGATTTCTCGCGCCGTCCGGGGGCCTCACACCGATGCAGACTACCAGGAGGTCGTGGAATTTACTCGACCGTGTCACAGACGAAGTCGGCGAAGATGAAAATCATCCACTCGCCTCACTCATGAACGTATTAGGGGTCCTCATCGAGAAATACGAAGACGAACGCGTCCCGGAGCTGACTGAATTGCGTCGTCCTCTCCGTGAAATCAAAATTCACCCAGCGGCGTTACCGAGCTCCGAAGCGTTCGGCTTGCGCGATGTGCAAGCCGCAACAGCGCGGCTGGGCAGACAAGAAAACGTCCGGTGATTTGCGGCGCGTGATCGCGCAGGAACAACAGATCCGCGAATGGGAGCGTGCGTTTCCCACTTAACCGACGTGTCACGCCGTAGCAGGACGCGAACGCCGATTAGGGAAGGCGGATCACCGCCTACGAACCATCACTGGACGTTTTTGAATCGGACTCCCATTTTTCCCTCCCCCATAGCTAAATTTCTGGCTATTTTCCGCGCTTGATTCAGTCCCCGCAAGAGCTTACGCCCGCGGAATTCTTCGCGGTGCCGCCTACCGGCCTTACGCCTTTACTGAGCACCACGCGCTGGCTATCGTGCATTCGTCATGACGACCCGCGAGAAAACATCGGCGCTCCTCGCTGAGTTCAAAACCAGGTTCGAAACGATTTACGGCGAGCGGCTGAAAGGCGTCTTCCTTTATGGTTCGTATGCTCGTGGCCAGGGCGGCCCCGAATCGGACGTCGATATCCTCATCGTGCTCGACGACTGGGAACACTACGCGGGCGAAATCGACCGCACCGGAGCCGTCGCCTCGGAATTATCGCTCGCCTACGGCGTCAGTATCAGCCAGGTGTTTGTTCGCGAGCGCGATTGGTTGCACGAAGACACACCTTTCCTCGTTAACGCCCGCGAGGACGCTATTGCCGGGTGAAGGAGATCACTGACGCTCTTCTCCGCAAAGCGGACCGGTCTATCGCCGTTGCCAAAAAGCTGTTGCCCAGCGAGGCCGATTTCGCCGCCGCTCGCGCGTATTACGCGATGTTCTATATCGCCGAAGCGCTGCTTGCAGAGCGCGATCTTCGCTTTAGCAAACACGCTGGCGTCCATAGCGCATTGGGCGAGCATTTCGTGAAAACAGGCCTTATGGAGCCGAAGTATCACCGTTGGTTGGTCACGGCGTTTGCTAAACGCATCGCAGCAGATTATGGCGTTGAAGCCGAGATCACTCCGGACGACGCCATGCGCTCATTCAGCAGGCACATGATTTTCTTGCCGCCGCTCGCGATTTCCTCGTTTCCGATCGATGACCAGCGCTCTCAACGATCAACTCCGAAAAGGTGCGTGGCTCCCTCGGAGCTTTACGCTCTCAACTCTCTCCCCTGCTAAGCGCCCACCGATCCGGTCGCCGTGGCGAACTACTGATCACCACGGATCACCGACGTATCGGAAAGGCAGAGGGATGAAGGAAGAATGGAGCAACTGGGAGGCGCGAACATAGAAGGTAAAGCTGTGAGGGTAACAGCGAGTGACAACCGGCAACTGAGCGAGTTTCAATTAAGAAGTATCTTGTGATCGCTTTAGAATTGTAACGAAAATCGCCACTCACTCGCTCCTACCCTTGGCGCTTTACCTTCTATGGTCGCTCGTCTCTTTCGCTCCATTCAGCTTTCGTCCCGATGCCCGGCATCGCGAACCCGATCGCTTCCAATTCCGCGGCAAGCAATTTTGCCTGCTCTGTCGTGAGCTCAACCAGCGGCGGCCGCACCCTCGTCCACTCCGGGTCGTTCTCGTAGATCGCAATCGCCTGCTTCAACGCCGCGATCATGGACGGAAACTTCCTGCTACTGAACACCTCACGCACGACATTCAATTTTGATTGTTGTTGATCCGCCTCATCTGCGGTGTTCCACTCTCTGTACAGCTTGTGAATCGCCGCGGGGTCCACGTTGGCCGTCGCGGAAATCGTGCCCACTCCGCCATGGCGCATATTGGCGAGCAGGAACGATTCGCTGCCCACAAACACGTCGAAATCGTCCTTCGCAAACGCGTCGAGAAAAGTTTTGGTGTTGTTCCAATCGCCCGAGCTGTCTTTCATCCCGACGATCGCGTTTGGATAAGCATTCAGGAGGCGCTCGACCAATTTTGGTGTGACACCGACGATCGCCACCGGTGGAATATGGTAGAGGTAAGTTTTCAGACGCGTATCGCCGACGCGTTGCACCACTTCGCTGAAGTAACGGTAGAGACCTTCTTCGCTGACCTCCTTATAATAAAAAGGCGGCAGCATCAGCACACCGGCGCAACCGTGCTTTACCGCATGCGCCGTGAGCTCGACTGTCTCGGTGATCGAGCAGCAACCGGTGCCCGGCATCATGCGGGACGGATCGAGGCCGGCCGCGACGAGGACGTCGAGCAACGTCGATCGCTCTCCGGCTGCCATCGAGTTCGCCTCGCTGTTGGTGCCAAACACGGCCAGCCCGCAGTCCTGCGAAAGTAACCATTGGCAATGCCTGACGAATCGTTGCCGGTCAGGCGAAAGATCGGCCTTGAACGGGGTTACGACGGGCGCCAGCACGCCGCGGATGCGTTGAGTCATGGTTCCTCCTTAATCGAGCATTTAGAATCCAGCATCTGGTATCGTGTATCCAGCATCCGGCATCGCTAAAAGAAAGCCGAAAGTTAGAATCCTGGAAAGCTGAATGGAGCGCGAAGGCGTTGCGCCGAACCGCCTTCGCTAACCACGCTACGGCGTGCCATGCGAGCTGGAAGCAAGAGCACGGATCAGAGTTGGCAATTCCTTCAAACTGCCGAGGACGTAGTCCGCTTTTTTATCGTACTCGCGTGGGTCGCCAAACCGCCGGTCGGGGATGGCGACGACGCGCATATTCGCCGCTTTCGCCGCGGCGACGCCGGGAAGCGCGTCCTCAACTACCAGGCATGCGTCAGCGGAGAGTCCAAGTTGCTCCGCAGCGCACAGGTAGATGTCGGGAGCGGGTTTGCCGCGTTCGACTTCTTCGCCAGTAACAATGACCTTGAAGAATCCGGCCAGTTGATGTCGATCTAAAAAGGGTCGCGCGGACGCGCCAACCGAACTCGTGGCGACAGCGAGATGCAGTTTCATCTTCCTCAGTTCTTGCAACACTTCTTTGACGTTAGGAAACAAGCCGACCCGATTGGTAAAGAACTCTGTCGCGATCTCACCGCGACGCCGCATCATTTCCTCAGTAGGCACGGACAGGCGAAATGTTTTCTTGTAAAACTGGACCGCGAGCCGGTAGCTGACTCCGACCACGTTCTGGTGGTATTCGCCGCGATACGTCACGCCGTATTCGGTGAGCAATTTCGCGTCGATCTGGTTCCACCACGGCTCGGAGTCGGCGAGCACGCCGTCAAGATCGAAGATTATGGAGCGAAGGGGTGACACCGCGTTATCGGGTATTTGTTGTTCGTAAATTGGCAAGTCGACTACTTACCTTACTCCTCTCCTCGATCGAGGAGGAGAGGAGAACCCGTTGCGAATTTTGGAACAGCAGAAGAGAATGCCCGGTTTATTGCCATGAGCTCGATTTGCAATCCCGCGGTCATCATCCTCCTCTTATTTTTCACAATCGCTGAATCGCGCGCGGGCGAGTTCGATTCGATTCTGCGCTGGCGGAACATCGGACCTTACCGCGGCGGGCGGACGCGTGCGATCTGCGGTGTGCCGTCCCAGCCGAATGTTTTCTACATGGCGCCAGTGAACGGCGGCGTTTTCAAATCGACGGATTACGGTCGGACGTGGCAACCAATTTTCGACGATCAGCCCACAGCGTCAATCGGTGCGATTGCGGTTTCAATTTCAAATCCGAACATTGTTTATGTCGGCAGCGGTGAAGGATTGCATCGGCCGGATCTTTCAGTCGGAGACGGCATTTATAAATCGACTGATGCTGGGAGAACGTGGACGCATCTCGGATTGCGCGACGGTCAGCAGATCGCGCAGTTGGCCGTCGATCCAAAAAATCCCGATAGAATTTTTGTCGCCGTGGCTGGTCATCCGTACGGGCCTAACGAAGAGCGCGGCGTTTATCGATCGATCGATGGCGGAAAAACGTTCGAAAAAGTTCTTTACCGCGATGAGAACATCGGAGCGAGCGATGTGCTGATCGATCCGAGCAATCCGCAGATCGTTTACGCTGCGCTGTGGGAATCTCGGGAAAGCCCATGGGAAAATGGCGTGTTTAACGGAGATGGCGGCGGCATTTTTAAGTCCGGCGACGGCGGCAAGACATGGCGACAATTAACCAAAGGCCTGCCGAGCAACATCGTGCAGGCGAACATCGCGATTGCACCGAGCGCGCCGAAAACATTATTCGCCGCGGTCCGAACAAAGACGATCGCCAAACTGTATCGCTCGGACGACGCCGGCGACACCTGGAGCGGCACAACTGATGATCCGCGGCCCGGCCTCGGAATTGGCGGTGGCGACCTCCCAGTGGTGCGGTTTGATCCAAAAAATCCGCAGATCGTTTACTCGGCGAGCGTGGTTTGTTGGAAATCGACCGACGGCGGCAAAACCTGGGACGGCTGGCGCGGCGCACCCGGCGGCGATGATTATCAAAACATTTGGATCAATCCGACTAATTCCGACATCATTCTTCTCGGTTCGGACCAGGGCGCGATCGTCACTGTGAACGGCGGCAAGAGCTGGAGCTCGTGGTATAACCAATCGACCGCGCAGTTGTATCACGTTAGCGCGGACAACACCTTTCCGTATCGGCTTTACAGCGGCCAACAGGAAAGCGGTTCGGTCGGAACCAAAAGCCGCGGCGATGAGGGCGAGATCACGTTCCGCGATTGGCAGCCGGTCGCGGCCGAGGAATATGGTTACGTCGTTGCCGATCCGCTCGATCCGGACATTATCATTGGCGGTAAGCTGACGCGATTCGATCGCCGCACCGGCCAGGAACAAAATATACTTCCGGTGCCGGTGCAAACAGAAGATTTTCGAATATTGCGGACCGAGCCGGTTGTCTTTTCGCCGCTCGATCCGCATTTGCTCTTCTTCGCTGGAAACATGCTTTGGCAAACCCGCGATCGTGGCGACCACTGGGAAAAGACCAGTCCAGATTTATCGCGACCGAATTACGAGCTGCCGGCGAGCATTGGAAAATACAAGGAGGATGCAACAAAGCAGGCTCATCGGCGCGGCGTGATTTACACCGTTGCGCCGTCACCGCTCGACGCGAATCGAATCTGGTGCGGGACCGACGACGGTTTGATTCATCTCACCACCGACGGCGGAAAAACCTGGACCAACCTGACGCCGCCAAACATTTCTGCGTGGCAAAAGATTTCGCTTATCGGAGCCGGACATTTCGATTCAAACACCGCATACGCGGCGGTCAACACTATGCGGATCGACGATCTGCGGCCGCACATCTTTGCAACGCACAATGGCGGCAAAACGTGGACGGAGATTGCGAACGGAATACCGGCCGGCCAAATCGCGAACGCAGTTCGCGAAGATCCGGAACGGAAAGGCCTCTTATTCGCCGGAGCCGAAAAAGGCGTTTACGTCTCGTTCGATGACGGCGCGAACTGGGAGTCGTTGCGATTGAATCTGCCAGCGAGTTCCGTGCGCGATCTTATTATTAAGAACGACGATCTCATCGTGGCGACGCATGGTCGCGGATTCTGGATCCTCGACAACATCACGTCGCTGCGGCAACTCAACACGAACCAGCGCGAGGATCTGTTGTTTAAACCGCAGACTGCGTTGCGCGTTCGCGCGAACCTGAACACCGACACGCCGTTGCCGCCGGACGAACCGTCTGGCGAAAATCCGCCAGACGGCGCGATGATCGATTATTTCCTTTCGAAAGATGCGCGTGGTCCGGTAACGATCGAAATCAAAGACGGCAAAGGCCAGTCAGTTAGGAAATATTCGAGTGCGGATGCGCCGTTAAAGCCGAACCCAAAGCGGCTGAAAATTCCGAGCTACTGGATTCGGCCACCGCAATCGGTTTCCACGAAAGCGGGCATGCGTCGGTTTCTGTGGGACATGCATTACACACCGGTCCCTGATGTGGAACCAGAGTTTCCGATCTCCGCGACGTATCGCAACACGGCACCGGAGGCGACATCACCATTGGTCGCGCCGGGTGATTACACGGTCACGTTGACGGCTAACGGCAAAACTTTCAGTCGACCGTTGACCGTCGCAATGGATCCACGCGTTAAAACGTCGGCCGCCGACCTTCAGGAACAGTTCGATCTCTCGTGGAAGTTGTATCAGCTGCGGCTAAGGCTCGCCCCAATCGGCAAGAGGTTCGACAACATCGCCGAGCAGCTAACGAAACTCAAGGCACGCGCCGCGGAGCGACCTGACGTTACGCAAAAACTGGAGGTCTTTGCTCAAACACTCATGAAATTTGGGCCGCCGCACCCGCGGCCAGGCGCTCCACCCTCGCTTTTCGTTTTGGAATCGACGACGCGACTATTCAACGAGATCGAAAGCGCAGATGCTGCGCCGATAGCCGCGGTCAAGGCCGCCGTCGCGGATCTTGAGACAAAAGTCGGACCGATGATGGACGCGTGGCATAAATTACTCGAATCCGATCTTCCCGCGTTGAACCAACAATTGAAGCAAGCGGGATTTCTGGAAATCAAAACAGAGGTTGAGCAGTTGAGTCGTTGAGCGGTGATTGAGGCGGAGTCGGTCTTTACTTTTGATACTGAGGTTTCTTCTGGCCATTTGTTAGGCTTTGATGGTCTGAGCGGTCGGTTGCGGGTGTAAAGCGCCGCAGTCATCCACGTTCGCCAAGGCTACGGCGTGACAGACCGCGACATGGATGGTCAAACCCGCGCGGGTGGCGGGTGAGCTGCTGGGAGAGCAGCGAATCAAACGGCCTACTGGCTCGAACTGGTCGCAGAGATAAAAGCTGAAATCAGAAGCTCACGCCGGAAGACAAAAAAGAACTGCGCAACGCGTTGGAAGCTGCCTTATCTGCGCCAGAAAAGCCGACTACTATGGCGGAGTATCTTGGATGCCTGAAAGGGGCTACCATCCTGAAGCCGGGATGGGACGAGGACGAGCCGCTCGAAGACTGGGAAGTAGGCTTTCAACTGTCTGGCAAGAATGCAACGAACTCATCGCCATTTTTGTTACGATTCTGAAGAGCTCGAAGGACTCTTAATTCCTAATTCTTCCTTCCTACTTTTCTTCCTTTCTGCTATCTTCCGCGCTTCATGCAGAAACCCGAAGATCAAAGCGGGAGAAGCCCGACAAATGGGCCGACTATCAGACTCGCACGCGCGGCTCTGCAAAAACATACTGCGTCGATCGCCGCTGCCCGAAATCTTGATCGGGTTCGAAGCACGCCATGAAAGAGGAACTAGTTTATAGCTAAAATCGCTCGTGTGCCTCGACATCTCGGATAATTGCTACAGCCCCAAAACGTCGAACCCGCGCCAGAACCGCGTCGCGTCACTCTCTTTACCATCAGCGAATTGCAGACTGGACAGTGCGGGGTAGTCGCAGATTCATTGGCGCTCGCAGTGGACTCCCCTTTTTGGCGTTTGCTTCGCGCTGAACGGAGTGCGCGAATGAGACCGCGCTCAAGTTTCAAACGAAGCCAAGACAGCGGTAATCCAACGAGCACCACGAGAATGGCGCCAACGACGAGGACCAGCACGAGCTTTCCCATTAAAATTTTGGCTAATTCAGCAAGCTGGACGGTAGCCATACGTCCATGATGCCGCTAAAAGCGTGCCAGACAATGCCGATTGTGATTTCTGTTTTGAGAAGCGACTTTCTATCGAAAAAAACTTCGTCTAGCTTCTCGCCCGGATAATGGCCGATGATCTAAGGAATACGCTGAGCGAGTTTGTTCGGTTCGCACAGACGTTGCGCGGCGACGAGAAGAGCGAGGCGCAATCATTTCTGGATCATTTCTTCCGCGCCCTCGGCCACGCTGGTGCGATCGAAGCTGGGGCGACGTTTGAGTTTCGCGTCGCGAAGAAACCCGGCTCGCCGCAGCTCGAATTGATCAAAGGCAACGGCGCCAAACCAAAAGGAGGAAAAAAGTTCGCCGATCTTCTTTGGCCCGACCGCGTGCTCATCGAGATGAAATCGCGCGGCGAAATTCTCGAGAAGCATTACGACCAGGCGTTCGATTA
>QHNJ01000141.1 GCA_003218395.1 Verrucomicrobiota bacterium | reverse complement strand
GTCTAACCCGCGCCAACGCGCGTTGACTTTGCTTTCTCGATTCACTAAAACACAAGCATTATGGCAATGATCCACGTTAATCGGGGCACAACGAGTTTCGGCGCATTTTCTGAGGAGGAAGTCCGCGAAGGACTACGTACCGGTCGCTTCGCGCCCACTGATCTTGGCTGGCGCGAAGGAATGGAGAGTTGGAAACCGCTTTCGCAATTCTCCGAGCTTGAAGCCGCTGTGCCGCCCGCCCCGCCTCCAAAAATCGGCGCAACATCCACGTCCGAAACTCCCATCGCGCGCAGCGGATTGCCGTGGGACCAACGTCAGGAGAAGGGATTTTTTAACGCATTCGTCGAAACGTTGTTAATGGTCTTGGGAAAGCCTGGAGTGGCATTCACTGCAATGAAGCGCGAGGGCGGTTTAGGCGAGCCACTCATCTACACGGTCGTCGGCAGCAGTTTTGGGGTAGTTATTTATTTCCTCATGACACTATTTATGCCGTCGCTGATGACCTTCGGCCATCGACACGGCCTCGCGCGGCTTGCGGGTTTAGGCATTGGATCGATTTTCGGCGTCATTCTGGTGCCGTTTTTCGCGGTAATCGGTACCTTTATCGCATCGGCAATTCTGCATCTCTGCCTAATGATCGTTGGTGGTGCCAGACAATCGTTTGAAACAACTTTTCGCGTCGTTTGTTTTGTCGGCGGATCAATCGATCCACTTCTCATCCTACCTTTTTGTGGTGGTTTTATCGTCGCCGTTTGGAAAATCATCCTTTACTGCATCGGCCTCGCTCGCGCGCATGACACGGATACTGGACGCGCCGTGCTGGCAGTAATCCTTCCAGTAATTGTTTGTTGTGGTGGCGTCATTGCAGTGATGTTCGGTGCGCTGGGCGTCTGGAGCGCGTCGCACCATTGATTGCCGGAGAATGCAGCTTTGCCGTCGCCGACTTGCTCCGGGTGAAATCGATCACGAGCTGCTCTGGCTAAGCGTCTCGCTTTTATCCCTGGTCGCTGCGGCGGCTTGGCTCGCACTAGGCCTGCCATGGCCGCATTGCGCCTTTCATGAGCTAACCGGTCTGCCTTGCGTCACCTGTGGCGCGACGCGATCAGCGATTGCATTTTTCCACGGGAATATTGTGAGCGCGTGGAAATGGAATCCGCTCGTCTTCGCTTTCTTGTGCGGATTGTCGATCTTCAATGTTTATGGATTCCTCGTGCTTGTGACGGGGGTGCCGCGTTTGCGAGTTGCGTTTGTCACACAAGCGGAAAAGAAATGCACGCGACTAATCGTGATCGCCGCGCTCGCGCTCAACTGGATTTATTTATTGTCGCATTGGCGCAATTTTTAAAGCCCGCACTGAGCGAAAGCCTACGCTGGTGAAGCCGCATTAATTGGCATCGTCCGGGAACGCGCTCGATCCAGCTGGCAATGCCCGTCCCACGTCGTCTTCCGGCGCGCCGCGGTGCGCTTTGATGAATGCAGTTGGATCAAGCGATCCTCGTGTATTTTCGCGATAGCCCGGACCAACAAACGGAGTGACAAATTCGCGCATTTCGAAATGGAGATGGGCAAAATAACGGCCATCGGCTGTTCCGACGGTCGCAATTTGCTGACCTCGCCTCACTTCGTCTCCTGCCTGCACGAGCATCGTTTCGACATGGCCATAGTACGACTGCACGTATTTGCGCCCGCCATTCTCAAGGTAGGCGTGCAGGACGATGATAACGTTACCCCAGCCTCGGCCGCCATCGCTCGCGAGAAGCACCCGCCCATCGGCTACCGCGTGGATTGGATCGCCCAGATCGCTGTCCTCCCCTCCGATGCCGTTCAAGTCATCGCCAAGATGACGATTCTCCGTGAATCGTTGTGCGTAGTAGCTCATCGCGCCGTTTTCGCTGCCGAGAGGAAAATCGAAACGCGCAGCAGTTGGAAGCGACGCGAGATCGAGCGGCGATGGAACTCGAAATGCTGGAGCGACATATTTTGGCCGCGTCAATTCCGGCCAGAGTCTAAACCAGAGCGCCGCAACGAGTCCGACCGCAAATGCGACCACGTTCAGCGCGACCAATTTCTTCATTGGTTTCCCACGAAGATCACGAAGAACACGAGGTCTGCACGGGAAAACAGAGCAAGGCACAAAGTTTACAAATTTTCTTCGTGCACTTCGGGTCCTTCGTGGTTGAACTTCTCGGAGGATGCGAATTCTCGTGACTGGTGGTGCTGGTTTCATCGGGTCGCATCTTGTCGAAAAATTACTCGCGGTTGGGCACGAAGTCGCCATCCTCGACGACTTCAACGATTTTTACGATCCGCAGATCAAGCATGCAAACATTGCCGGTTTCGCTAAAGACGTGGCCGTTCACCATGTCGATCTTCGGGACAGCGCCTCGGTGCGAAGTTTATTTCATCGCGAAAAATTTGAAACGATCGCGCACCTCGCTGCCCGTGCTGGCGTTCGCCCATCGATTCAGCATCCGCAACTTTACTACGACACGAATGTCAGTGGCACATTGCATCTTCTCGATGCGGCGCGCGTAATCGGCGTTGAACGATTCATCTTCGCGTCGAGCTCATCCGTCTACGGCATTTCGAAAACAGTTCCGTTTTCTGAAGATCAACATCTCACCCAGACGCTCAGCCCGTATGCCGCGACGAAAATCGCGGGCGAATTTCTTTGCTCGACTTACTCGCATCTTTACCGGATGCACGTGGTGGCGTTGCGATATTTTACCGTTTACGGTCCGCGGCAACGGCCGGATCTGGCGATCCATCAATTCACGCGGCGCATTTATGCTGGTCAGCCGATCGATCAATTCGGCGACGGGACGACGCGGCGCGATTACACTTACATCGACGACGTGATTCAAGGGACCATGGCCGCGCTGGCGTACCACGGGCCGTCTTTTGATATTTTTAATCTTGGCGAGAGCGAAACCATTCAGCTCAGAGACCTGATCGTAGCGATCGAGAATGCGCTTGGGAAAAAAGCAAAGATCAATCGGCTGCCGGAGCAGCCCGGCGACATGCCGTTGACTTGCGCCGACGTTTCCAAGGCGAGAAAATTAGTCGGGTACAATCCAACCACACGATTAAGCGACGGACTGCCGCGTTTCATCGATTGGTTTCTCCGAATGAAAGGTCGGCAACCGTAAATCGACAATCGCCATGCCGACGGGTTCTGAGAATTTGCTCTTTGATCAACGCGCCTGTTTCGTCGCGGGCCAGGCGAAATCGGGCACTACCCTCTTGGTGGCCTTGCTCGATAACCATCCTGAGCTGCTCGTTTTGCCAGAGGAGACCGCGTATTTTCCCACTGTCCTCACAAAATATGGGCCGCGCGGCCGCCGCGCGCAGTTTGATTACCTGACCAAACAATCGCTTTCCAACGTGCTCTTTGGCGGGCCATGCAAATGGGGCAAGCGGAATTACTCCACTTTTCCACGCGAAAAGTTTCTGCAAACATTTGAGCGCGCGGCATTCAATCCCGCGAACGCGCAGGAAGATTTGCTTGTCCTGATGGTGAAAGCGTACGCCGCGACATTGGAACGTCCGTTGGACACGATCGGACGGTGGGTGGAAAAAACGCCGGCGAATCGCAATCACATTCCCGCGATTCTCACCCGCTTCCCGCACGCGAAAATTCTCGTCACGGTGCGTGATCCGCGTGCCATTCTCGCTGCGCAAATTGCACTCGAGAAGACGAGGAAGACCGGAAGGTTTTCAACTTATTACGTGATCGCCCACTGGCGTGTAGCCGCTAGGCTCGCCCAGCGCGTGCGCAATAGGGAGATTCCCGGACTTGTCGTGCCATATGAGCAGTTGGTCTGCGAACCAGCCAAAATGATGGAAAAAGTTTGCGCTTACCTGGAGATCGACTTCGATTTGGAAACGGTCCTGACGCCGACAAAGGTGGGCCAGTTCTGGAGCGGCAACTCGGCGGCGCGGATCAACTTTTCGCAGATTAGTCCAGAACCGGCAACGCGCTGGCAACGCGAGCTGTCAGAGGACGAAATCGGCTGGGTGGAATGGCATTGCCGCGATCTCATGCCGGAATTTGGCTATGAGCCCAAACTCAACCGGCGCGAGCTGCGATATTTCATGCGGCCAATTCAGGGTGAGTGTCCGCGAGAGTATTTGAAGTCGCGCATCTATTCTTTTCGCGACGATTGGATTCGACGCTAAACAGAACAATCTGAATGAACTATCTTCATACCACTTGCAATCGTCCCCGCAGCGAGCCATAATTACGGCGAGATGTCGGGAATCTTCTTCGATCTTCCGAGCCCCCGTTTTCTACGACGATTCAGACTTTTTGAGACCATGATGCGGACTTTTGCATCTTCGCTGCTTCGTTGGTTGATCACGCCGGCTTACGGTTCGAGACAAGTGCATTTCCGACTCAAGGAGGCGGAGTTTCCAGCGGCGTCGCAGAGTGTTAGTAACCTGTTTGCGTGGACTGTGAGTGATTCGCGCGCCGCGGACGGTGCATCGATCGATGCGCTCTGCCCATTTAACAATTGGTTAAAACTTAAGGATCAACATGAACTCTTATTCATCCGGGAGACGCTCGCGTCATCCGCGCGGGGGGGCCCGACGCAGGGGCAACTCCGAACGCTTTCGGGGTCAGCACGGAGAAGCGAAAACGCAAAAAAAGACATTCTGGCAGCGAGTTGCGGCATTTTTTGGAAACGGCAAGGGCACAAAGCAAACAGTAACGGACGCGCGCAACGGTGCGCAGCCTTCACGACCGGCACGAAAGCCTGAACGAGTCGAAGTCACTTCGCCGCGTCTTTACGTCGGCAACCTGTCTTTCGACGCCACCGAGAGCGATCTCTTCGAATTATTCAACGGCGTGGGGCACGTGCAAAATGCGGAGGTTGTAAGTTATCGGCACAATCAACGCTCGAAGGGTTTTGCGTTTGTGCAGATGCAAACCATCGAGGAAGCGAAACGCGCTGTGCAGGAATTGCACGACAAGGAATTCCTCGGCCGCAGACTGGTAGTGAGCGGCGCAAAATCCAGCGAGCATCAAGTTCGAAGTTAGCCGAGATCGGTGATTTCAATCGGGAGACGTGGCGCGACTGAGCGCGCGTCTTCCGATTTTGTCTTCTATAGCGACCTGGGAGCATTCGGGGTCGCATTCCTTGATTGATGACACGCACCTTCTTCATCCTCGGCCCCACAGCGACCGGCAAATCCGAGTTCGCCGCCGATGTCGCGCATGAAATTGGTTCCGAAATTATCAGCGCGGATGCATTTCAGATATATCGCGGGCTCGATCTCCTGACGGCAAAACCGGATCGGGCAACGCTCGCGAAGGCCCCGCATCATTTGATTGGCACAACGCCGCTTCACGAAGAGATGAATGCCGAAAAATATCGCCGTGCCGCGTCGCGCGCCATCGATGAAATCCATTCACGTGGAAAAGCGGTGATCGTTGTTGGTGGAAGCGGGCTTTACATCAAGGCACTCACGCATGGATTGGCAGTTCTGCCACAAGTCGATCCGAAGCTGCGCGCGAAATTGAATGCCTTGAGCATAGATGAGTTGCGCCGGCAACTTGCCGATCTCGACCCGGAAACCGCGTGCAAGATCGACATCAATAACCGGCGGCGGTTGCTCCGCGCAGTTGAGATTTGCTTAACTACTGGAAAACCGGTTTCGGCCGAACGTGCGCAATGGGCTGTAGCCGCCTCGCTCTGCGAGGCGCCGCGCACAGGTGTTATGGCAGGTCCGCCTGACGCTTCGCAGAGCGAAGCAGCTACAACCAGACACGGCGTGTTCGTGTTTCGCGACCGGGAAGAGCTTTACACCCGAATTAATGATCGAGTGGAAGCAATGTTCGAAAATGGCGTAATCGAAGAAGTGCGCTCGGCTGGGTCGATGAGTTTAACCGCATCGCAGATGATCGGTTTGCGCGAGATTCAACAGTTGCTCGAAGGCAAAATGTCGATCCTGCAATGCGTGGCTGCGATTCAACAAGCGACTCGCCGTTATGCCAAAAGACAGTTGACCTGGTTTCGGCGACAAACTAATTTTGAATCGCTGAACTTGTCGCTTCTCAGTCACAACGAAGCTGTGAAATGGATTCTGCTGCGAGCGCAGCCCCGAAAGCTTTCGGGGCACCAGAATGATTGAAACGCGTCCGCGAAAAACACAGGAGCGCGCGCTCCTGATCGGCCTCGAAAAGGAAGGCGTCTCGAAATGGGATTTGCAGGATTCCCTTGACGAACTGCGAGAGCTGGCGACTTCCGCCGGCGCGGAAGTTGTTGATACCGTCACGCAAAAATTGCAGAAACCGACCGCTCCGTACTATATCGGCCGCGGCAAGGCTGAGTCGATCAAAGACTCGTGCCAGAATCGACATGTAACCTCGGTTATTTTCGACGATGAACTTTCACCCGCACAGGGCCGGAACCTGGAGAATTTGTTCGCGCGCAAGGTTCTCGATCGTACGCAGTTGATCCTCGATATTTTCGCGCAGCGCGCCCGCAGCCGTGAGGGCCGGTTGCAGATCGAGCTGGCCCAATTGCAATATCTTCTGCCGCGCCTTACGCGGATGTGGCATCACTTGTCACGCCAGACCGGCGGTATCGGCACGCGTGGCCCGGGTGAAACGCAATTGGAAGTCGATCGCCGCCGCGTCCAGGAGCGGATCGCGCGGCTCGAGCGGGAGCTGGAAGCGGTGCGAAAAACTCGCGCGGTCCAGCGACAGGGCCGCAAACGGCATCAATGGCCGGTCGCCGCGGTGGTCGGCTACACGAATGCAGGCAAATCGACGCTTCTGAATCTGCTCACCGGCGCCGATCTCGTAGCCGAGGATAAGCTTTTTGCGACTCTCGATCCCACCACGCGCAGTTTCGTTTTGCCTAATAAACAGCGGGTGCTGCTTACCGATACAGTTGGATTTTTGCGAAAACTTCCCCACACATTGATCGAATCGTTCAAGGCGACGCTCGAGGAAGTGAGCGAAGCCGATCTGCTGATTCACATTGTCGATCTTGGCCATCCACGTGTGGATGAGCAGATGGAAGCCGTCGATGCTGTCCTCAAAGAACTCGACGCTTTCGGCAAACAAACACTGATTGTTTTCAACAAGATCGACAATCTCCCGAATCGTGAACTGGCCGACTCTTACTTGAAGCGTTTTTCCGGGAGCGTCGCGATTTCGGCGCGAACCGGAGAAGGCGTTAGCGAGCTCGTGCAGGGTCTCGAAGAGGCTCTCAGTTCGTGGCGGTTGCGCTCGCGTTTTCGTATTCCGACGAATGAAACCGCGTTGATCGCGGAGATTCATCGCGTCGGTCACGTGCTTGAATTGAGATACGAAGGCAATGGCGCCTTGATCGTTGCGCACGTTCCACCGCATCTGGGACAGGAACTGGCCGATTACGTAGCGCGGGATTGAGCAACTAAAGCGCGGACAGAGGATTCAACGCTTGCCGCGATTTGCGACCAGCCGGCGCGATCGTTGGCCGTCGATGAAAACTCGATCGGATCTCCGATTACCAGTTTGATTGCCACAGGTCGCGGCAGCTTTCGATTTGGCGGTAGAGCCTCAAAAGCTCCAACAAGACCGCAGGGCACGACCGGCACATTTGTTTCCGCGACGAGCATCCCAAGTCCGTGTTTGAATGGCATCATTGAGCCGTCGCGGCTGCTCCTTCAGGGAAGATAATGAAGAGGGTTTTTCTTCCTGTAATTTCCGGCGCAGATCGGCAAGCGCCTGCGGGCGACAATTTTTCCGCCACATCGGCAAAGCATTGAGCATAATTGCCGAGAACGTGCTGGTCACATTGGTTTGAAAAAAGACATCGCCCGCAGCGATGGGAAAGGCGCGTTCGCTCTGGTGAGGAGTAAGTGTTGCTCCGAGAGCCAGCGCGTCGAGATGGCTGCCATGATTCGCTGCTAGGACAAACGGTCCGTGGGCCGGCAGATTCTCGCGGCCGGTGATCGTGAGTCGATGTGCGATCGCGAAATAAATTCGCAGTAGCGCGCTGCGATCAGCCATTCGATTCGGTGATAGGCGATCGACGTCGCCGCAAGCGCAATTCCCGCCGCGATACAGGCGAACATACCAGCAAGGGAAATCGCATTCGGTGAGACCCTCTGCGAAGCGAGCCAGCTTGCGGTCGCCCGGGCCCACTTGCAGTCGCGCGTCGCGATCGGCCGGCGATCTAAGACCTGCGCGGATTGAGACATAATTCCCTGCATTGAATCCGTAGCAGGTCTGCGAATAATACCGAGATGAAAACACGCGAGCGGGTGGTGCAATTGATCGATGCCTTCCCGCAAGTTTATCCGGGTGCGCGTTGCGAGCTGGATTTTCGAAATCCACTCGAGCTGCTCGTGGCGACGATCCTCTCGGCGCAATGCACGGACAAGCGCGTCAACATGGTTACGCCCGCGTTGTTTAAGAAATACCCAACGGCAAAAGATTATGCAAGTGCGCCACAAGCCGGCCTTGAGAAGGCGATTAAATCGACAGGTTTTTTCCGAAACAAAGCCAAAAGCATTCGCGCGGCAATGCGCACAATCGCTGACAAGCACAGCGGCAAAGTTCCTGACACTATGGAGGAATTACGCGCGCTGCCCGGCGTAGGCCGGAAAACCGCGAATGTTGTTCTGGGTAACGCGTTTGGAAAGAACGAAGGGATCGTTGTAGACACGCATGTCGCCCGCTTGTCGCAACGGCTTGGCCTAACGAAACAAAAAGACGCGGACAAAATCGAGCGCGATTTGATGAAGCTGGTGCCGCGCGAGCATTGGACCGACTGGAGTCACTGGCTCATCTGGCACGGACGTCGACGTTGTTTTGCGCGCAAACCAGATTGCAATCAGTGCGAAGTTTTCCGGTTATGCCCGAGCGGCAAAATTTTTCTGCGAACCGGCGAAGCGCGAAAGCCCACCGCAACAACTGAGTAACCTTGGCGGTCAGTGCTGTTGGGTCGGTTCGACCTTCGCGGCGAGACCAACAAGCTACCAGCAGGAAAATACTTGAAGCGCGCCGCGGCTCTGCCCAAGATCGCGCACTAAATTGAGAGCGCTGATAATCGCTGTTCTTGCACTGTATTGGAGCGCCGGTTTCGGGCAGGCAGAAGCTCCGGAACTTCGGCAGTTGCGCGTCCAACTGAAAGCGGCCGAAGACGCTGCCGACAAGCCGGCAATTATCGAACTGAGCCGCCGCATCGTCGCCATCGCGCCAAATGATTCCAACGCCTGGGAGAAACTTGCGCAGGCGCAACTTGACGCCGAAGACTTGGATCGGCTGGAGGAAACGCTCGATGCGTGGCAAAAAACCGTGCGACACCCACCGACCGCCATTGAAGATTTCCGCGGGGACTTGTCCCTCAAACGGAAGGATTACGAAAACGCGGAGCGGCATTGGCTCGCCTTTCTTGCCACGAAGCCGTCGGCTGCGGACGCTGCGACCGAATACGACGAACTCGGGGATTTATGCGTGGAACAGGCACGCTGGGCGGACAACGCAGCCTATCGGACGAAAGCTATCGCCGCGAAGGATGCGGCTGCGCGCCGTGTTTTCCGCGCATGCGCTTTCCTGCGCCTGCACAAATGGGATGCGGCTTATGCCGACATGGCGAAGGCGAACAAGATGGACGCCTCCGATTCACAAGTGAAGGAATGGCTGCCGCAGTTCGAGCGGTTGCAAAAATTCCTGCCGCAAATCAAAGCGCTCGACGCGCAGATCGCAAAATCGCCAAATGATCCGGCGGCTGCCGGATTGTTACTCGAGCGGGCGCGGATTTTCGCTCTGGCCGGCCGGCCATTGCTGGCGCTTGATGACGCCGAGCGCGCTCTGAAACTTCAGCCCGCATCGATGCGAGCGCGCACTCAAACCGCTGAAGCATTGCTCGACGACAATCGCGCTGAGGACGCAGCAAAATTGCAGGTCGGCAACGATCTTCTTCGTGGAGATGACAAACACGTCAGCGACCAGGCGCTACGAGAACTCGGTACACTGGACTCGCGTCTCCTGGCGAATCCCAGGGATGTCCATGCGCTTGCCGCGCGCGCAAAAGTTTTAAGAGAGCTGCGTCAATTCACGCTGGCTCTTGCTGACGCGCGCGCTGCGCTCGCGATCGATGATAAATCTGCAGCCGCACATTTCGAGGCTGCACACGATCTCGATGGACTGAGCCAAAACAAGGAAGCCCTCGCGCATGCGTGCACGGCCACGGAGTTGGATCCCAATGATTCAGCAAAGTGGTTCTTCCGCGGTATCCTCGAAAGACAGCGCGCAGATTTCACCGCCGCTATTGAGTCGCAAACTCGCTCCCTTAAAATCGACGAGTCGCTTGTCGCGTTAAACGAACGCGAGCAATGCGAACGCCGCATCGGGAAGATAAATGAGGCCGAAGCCGATCTTCGCCGGATTCGCGAACTGGCGCCAGAACACGAATGAATCGGCTATCTTGCGCAGCGATCTCGCTTCTTTTAGCGAGCAGTCTCGCTTTTGGCCTGCCCGCTGTAGCCTTGGCGAAGGCGGGCGCTGACGAAGAGCAGGAAGAGGAAACATCGAATGCCAAACCGGATGCCGGCGGCGTCGTGATTGATCCGTCCAGCGGAAAAATCGCCGAGGGGGACCAGATCACGATCGCGTTTCCGCTGGCGATGGTCGCGCCCGATCTCATCGATGTCGGGAATCAGCCTTGTCCGTTTGTCAGCGAACCAAAACTCGACGGCACGTTTCTTTGGAAAAGCCAGACGGAAGGCGTGTTCACGGTCAGCGGTGTCGTCGCTGGTGCGCGTCCTCGGTTGACACTTGCTCCGGGACTGAAAGACGCGGCCGGGAAACCTTTTGTCGTGAAGGATTGGAGCGCGGAATTTACAACGCCAAAGTTTGCGATCACGACCGACTTCACGGAGCACGAACAGTTGCCTGCGCGTCCGCAAGTCTATCTCGATTCAACTTATCCGGTTCGACTCGTCGAAGCGGCCGAGCACATTTACTTTCAAGACCGCGATTCGCACGACCGTTGTCCTGTCGAGATAATTCAAACCGTCGAGGAGAAAAGCGCGAGCCCATTGGAAGCAACAGCGTTTAGAGTTGGGCCGCGAGAGCCACTTCCCGTCGGACGCACGTTTGATCTGATCGTGAATGGGTTGCTCGACGCGAAAAGCCGGCGTCCGCTTCCCTATCTGCAGGTGATCCCGGCGGGAAAAACCGAACCGCTCAAAGTGGAATGGGTCGGCGCGTTCAATCATGCTCTCGAGGAGCCGTCGATTCGCATCAAGTTTAACGACGACATCGACCCGGTGGAAGCAACGACGGAGCGAATCCGCGTCGAGCCTGCAGTGGAGAAAATGAAACTTCTCGCCAGCGGCAGCGCGATCGAAATCACCGGCAACTTCAATCTCGCGCAGCGCTATAAGGTTACCATTTCGCCGGAACTCAAAGGCGATCGCGGCTACGGACTGGCCGCTGAATCGCGCTGGGGCGCAACGTTCCGCCCAAAAGAGTCGTGCCTTATCTTTCCATCTTCGCAGGTGTTTGCGCGTGCGCGCCAGGAGTTGCGCTTTGCATTTTTCCAAGTCAACACGCCGCAGGTGACATGGAAACTGGCACGCATTCCCTCGGAGAAACTGTCGGCGGTCAC